>NZ_JBGTDD010000122.1:0-41343 GCF_041748495.1 Parasphingorhabdus sp. | reverse complement strand
AGAACGGCACCACATTCCATGCCGGCACGGACTTCCTCGACATCATCCTTGAAGCGGCGCAGCGATGCGATGGTCGTCGCACTGACAATGACGTCGTCGCGGGTAAGGCGAGCGAACAAGCCCTTGCGCAGCGAGCCTTCGGTAACCAGCAAGCCGGCCGCCTTGTCTTTCTTGCCCGACTTGAACACTTCCTTGACTTCCGCACGGCCAACAACATTCTCAATCTTCTCGGGACCGAGTTCACCGGCCATTTCGGCGCGGATATCGTCGGTCAGATCATAGATGATATCGAAATATTTGAAGCGGACACCGTCCCGCTTGGCGATTTCCCGCGCCTTGGCATTGGGCCGGACGTTGAAACCGATGATCGGAGCCTTGCTCGCCCCGGCCAGAGTAACGTCCGACTCCGTGATCGCACCGACACCGCTGTGCAATATGCGCACCTTGATGTCGTCGTTGGAAATCTTGTTCAGTGCCTGAACGATGGCTTCGGTCGAACCCTGCACATCGGCCTTGACCAGTACCGGGAATTCCACGGCACTATTTGCCGCTGCAGAGAACATATTCTCGAGACTGGTTGGCGCCTGCGTGGTACGCTTCAGCTTCTGCTGTTCTGCACGATAGGCAGCCACTTCGCGGGCCCGGCCTTCATTCTCAACCACGGTCAGCTTGTCGCCAGCCGACGGAACGCCGGAGATGCCCAAGACTTCAACTGGCATGGAAGGACCAGCTTCCTTGACCTGCTGACCCTTGTCATCAATCATCGCCCGGACCTTGCCGGTTTGCGAGCCAACAACGAACACATCGCCGCGTTTCAATGTACCGCGTTCGATCAATACGGTGGCAACCGGTCCACGGCCGATATCGAGCTTCGCCTCGACGACCGCGCCTTCCGCAGGACGATCGGGACGCGCTTTCAGTTCCAGCAATTCGGCCTGGACATGGATCTTGTCCATCAATCCCTCGAGCCCCAGTTTCTTGAGCGCAGAAACCTCGGCATCGAGAACGTCACCTGACATTTCCTCGACGACGATTTCATGCTCGAGCAAACGGGTCCGAACGGTAGTCGGATCAGCGCCTTCCTTGTCGATCTTGTTGATCGCGACAATCATCGGCACGCCTGCGGCCTTGGTGTGATTGATCGCTTCGATCGTCTGCGGCATCAGGCCGTCATCAGCGGCGACGACCAGGATCACGATATCCGTGACATTGGCGCCGCGCATCCGCATTTCCGTAAAGGCTTCATGGCCAGGGGTATCGAGGAACGTCACCTTGTCGCCATTTTTCATGGTGACCTGATAGGCGCCGATATGCTGGGTAATACCACCCGCTTCTCCGGCAACCACATCGGTTCCGCGCAGTGCATCGAGCAGCGATGTCTTGCCGTGATCGACATGACCCATGATCGTCACCACCGGCGGACGCGGCCTCAGCGTTTCTTCCGGATCGACATCTGCTTGCGTATTGATTTCGACATCGGCCTCGGACACACGCTGGATATTGTGGCCGAATTCTTCGACCAGCAATTCGGCGGTATCCTGATCGATCGTCTGGTTGACGGTAACCATCGACCCCATGTTGAACAGGGATTTGACCAGATCGGCACCCTTTTCGCCCATGCGCTTGGCCAGTTCCTGGACGGTGATCGCTTCCGGTACGATGACCGAACGAATCTGCTTTTCACGCGGCTCACTTGGTCGGCCAGACCGCTGGGACCGTTTTTCCTTCTCGCGTGCCCGTTTCAGGGCAGCGAGCGAGCGGGCCCGGGCCGCACCATCTTCGCCGCGCAGCGCGCGGTTGACGGTCAGCTTGCCCGATTGACGACGATCGTTGCGATCCTCGCGACCAACCTTCTGCTTTTCCTTTTCCTTTTCCTTCTCCGGCTTGGCGCGTTTCGGCGCTTCGACAGGCGTGAATTTGCGAGCTGGCGGTCGCGCATCGCTCTTCGCAGCAGGGGCATCAGCGGCGGCAGGCTCGACAATGGCCGAAGCATCGGCAACGGCATTTTCTGCAGCGGCAATGTCTTCCTGTGCCTTGCGGGCCTGCTCTTCTTCAGCCTTGCGATTGTCTTCGGCCCGCTTCTTCTCTTCTTCGGTCTGCTCTTTCTTTTCGCGGGTATCGCGCTTGCGCGCTTCCTGCATCGCATCCAGACGCGCTTCTTCTGCTTCGCGCAATAGTTTCGCCTGTTTCTCCTGACGGGTCAGGCCGTCATCCGCTTTAGGCGCAACGGGCGACTTTTTCGGAGCCGGCTTTGGCGCGGGTGCCGGAGCGGGTACAGGGGTTTCCTTGACGATTTCCTTCGCCGCTTCCTGCGCGCCGGGCTTGCCGACAAGTTTCTTGCGTTTGACTTCGACCACAACCTTGTTGGTGCGTCCGTGACTGAACGTCTGTTTGACTTCGCCAGGTTCGACCGACCGCTTCAACCCCAGGGGTTTGCGTTCAGGTTTTGGCGTATTTTTTGTATCTTCACTCATCGAACAGACTTAATCCTTAAAATAGTAACTAATGCAATATGTTATCCAGCTTTTCTCGACCGGATCACGCAACTTTCATTTCGGCATCATCAACCTTACCAGATCCGATAAAGTGAAGCCATCTGCTCAGGCTATGCGAAATCCGCCCCGCTGCGCGCTTGTCGATGATGCCGATATGCACCACATTCTGGCGGCCCAATGCCACAGAAAGCCCCTGCCGGTCCACCGGCAATATCAGACCGCGAATATTTTCGCCTTCCCGGTCGCTGCCAACCCGCCAGGCCTGATCCAGTTTGGCGCAACCATCGCGTCCGGCATCGGACGAATGGAGCAGCATGTTGAGATCTCCCTGCCGCGCGGCGGTTTCAATCTTTTCCGAGCCCGTCAGTAGCGTTCCGCCCCGTGCCTCGAGACCCAGTCGGTCCAGGGTCGATCGTGCCAGCGCTGACTCAAGCAGCTCCGGCAGATTGTCCGGAATCTCGAACTGGCCGGTTTTAAATGCTCTGGCCAATGCGCCTTTGAGCTGACCTTTTGCCTGCGCGCTTTCCAGCACCGGTCGATCAACGCCGATCCATGCTCCGCGACCCGGTGCCTTCGCACGCACATCCGGCGCGATCTGTCCATCGGGACCCATCGCAAGACGCAGCAATTGCTCCTGGGGAAGGCTTTCCCCGGTCAGAATGCATTTACGATATGGCGCTTGATCTAGAGGTTTAGACCGCGTCTCATTGGGTGGATTCCGCATCTGCGTCCTCCCCGGTTTCTTCGCTTGCTGCAGCAGCCGGCTCGTCTTCATCTTCGAACCAGTGCGCACGCGCAGCCATGATGATTTCGTTGCCCTGCTCTTCGGTCAGGCCATATTTGGCCAACACACCATCGGGTTCGGGCTTGCGATTGTCGTTGCGGCGGCGCGGTTCCGATTTCCGTTTCAGGACCAGCTCGTCGGTTGCCAGATCGGCAACGTCATCGAGCGTCTTCAGACCTGCTTCACCCAGCGTCACCAGCATGGCTTCGGTCAGATGCGGCAATTCGGCAATGGCATCCTCGACACCCAGTTCGGTGCGCTGATCTCGAGCCGCCGCTTCGCGCCGTTCCAGCGCCTCCAGCGCACGATTCTGCAATTCGGCCGCCAGTTCTTCGTCAAAGCCCTCGATGCTCGAAATTTCTTCCGGCGCGACATAGGCGACTTCTTCCAGCTCGCTGAAGCCTTCGGCCACCAGCAACTGCGACAATGTTTCATCGACGTCCAGATCTTCCTGGAACATTTCGGTCCGGGCAGCAAATTCGGCCTGCCGCTTCTCGCTCGAATCCGCTTCGGTCATGATGTCGATGGCGAGACCGGTGAGCTGGGACGCTAACCGGACATTCTGGCCGCGACGGCCAATGGCGAGGCTGAGCTGATCGTCGGGAACAACGACTTCGATCCGGCCTTCTTCCTCGTCGATAACCACACGGCTGACCGTAGCAGGCTGCAAGGCATTGACGACGAATGTCGCAATATCTTCCGACCAGGGAATGATATCGATTTTTTCGCCCTGCATTTCCTGCACGACGGCCTGCACACGGCTGCCCTTCATGCCGACGCATGCGCCAACCGGATCGATCGAGCTGTCATGGCTGATCACGCCAATCTTGGCGCGCGAGCCTGGATCCCGGGCCGCCGCCTTGATTTCTATGATGCCGTCATAAATTTCCGGCACTTCCTGCGCGAATAGCAGCCGCATGAAATCGGGATGGGCACGGGACAGGAAAATCTGCGGTCCGCGGTTCTCTCTGCGCACGTCCATGATCAGCGAGCGGACGCGATCGCCAACCCGGGCGGCTTCGCGCGGGATTTGCTGGTCGCGGCGAATGACGCCTTCAGCGCGCCCCAGATCGACGACGACATGGCCGAATTCGACCGATTTCACTACGCCAGTAATGATCTCACCGCTACGGTCCTTGAATTCTTCAAATTGCCGCTCGCGTTCCGCGTCCCGAACCTTCTGGAAAATCACCTGCTTGGCCGATTGCGCATCGATCCGGCCGAGATCGACTTCCGGCAACGGATCAACAATGAAGTCGCCAACCTTGGAACCGGGCTCCAGCTTCTCGGCCTGCTTGATATCGACCTGCTTGAAATAATCCTCGACATCGTCGACAACTTCGACAACCCGCCACAGCCGCAGATCGCCGGTGTTGACATCAAACTTGGCGCGAATGTCATTTTCGGCGCCATAACGGGCGCGAGCGGCCTTCTGGATGGCTTCCTCCAGCGCTTCGATCACGATCGCCTTGTCGATCATCTTTTCCGTCGCAACAGCGGTCGCGATTGCCAGCAACTCGGCTTTATTGGCTGAAATAGCACTGCCCATGATTAGTCTTCCTGTTCTTCCAGAGTCTGTTCATCAATTTCGTCTACCCCGGCAACTGAAACCGGAACGGTCGCAGCGATCAAGGCATCGGTCAGAATTAATTTCGCTTTATGGACATTCGTAAGCGGCGTCTCCTGACTTCCCGTCTTGCGATCGTCAATCTTTATTATATCGCCGGAGATGCCCTCAAGCAGACCGCGAAGTTGTTTCTTGCCGGCCACCGCCTCGACCAAGCTGACCCGAGCTTCATGCCCGGCCCAATTTTCAAAATCCTTCGCCCGTGTTAGCGGCCGGTCAATACCCGGGGAACTGACTTCCAGCCGATAGGCATGGTCGATCGGGTCGCGGCCAGCTTCTTCCAGGTCATCGAATTTTGCCGAAATGCGCCGGGACAGGACCGCACAATCATCGATACCCAGCTGTCCGGTTTCCGGACGCTCGGCCATGATTTGCAAAGTCGGTTCTTCCGCCCCTGACACGAACTGCACCCGCACCAGATCAAAGCCCAAAGCATCTGCTTCGGGTTTTATCAGGTTGGTCAGAGTGGCAATATCGGTCAATATAATTCCATTTCAAAATGCAAGACATTGGCCGCCGGCCCCGTCTGGCGCCAGCCCCTTCAAATCTCACAATGTTGGGATGACTGCTATCTAGGGACAGATTCTGAATATTGCAACGCCTGAATCAGGGGGTCATCACATTATAGGCGAGCTGCGCCAGATAAATTATCAGCAATATCCCGCCTTCCCGGCGTGATATCCGTCGACCGGTTGCCGCAAATATGAACAGCAAAATCGAGGCAGCGATCAGGAATGGCAGGGCGAAATTCGTAATTTCGCCCGGAATAGTTCCGGGAGCGATGATTGCCGTGATGCCGCCGATGAACAGCAAGTTGAAAATATTCGAACCCAGGACATTCCCCAATGCAACCGCGCTTGCACCCTTATAGGCCGCGATAACGGAGGTTACCAGTTCGGGAAGCGAGGTGCCGATGGCGATCACGGTCAAGCCGATCACGGCTTCGCTCATCCCGACCAGTCGCGCCAGATCAACCGCGCCTTCCACCAGCCATCGTCCACCCAACACGATCATGACGAGGCCGAAGACCAATATCACGATTGAACGCCAGAGCGGTTGCACATCGTGCAAATGCGTGTCGGCAATCTCCAGAGATTCGGCTTTTTCGTGCAAGGCACTGGCACCGGCGGGCTGCGTCTGCTCCGCTCGATAAGCATAGATCAGATAGGCCACCAGAACGACCAGGAACGCAACGCCGATCGCGACGGTGATACCCGTGGTGCGGGCGACCAGCCATAAGATTACTGTCGCAACCAAGGCCAGCCCGCCATCGCGCCACAATGGCCCTCTCGGTACCACCACCGGCAGGATCAGAGAGGCGATACCCAGAATGAGCAGGCTGTTGGCCAGATTCGAACCGACAATATTGCCCCAGGCGATGCCGGGCGATCCGGCACGCGCCGCCTCGACGCTGGCGACCAGTTCCGGTGCGGAAGTACCAAAGCCGACAATCGTCAATCCGATCAAAAGCTCGGACATTCCGGCACGCTCTGCGACCCGAACGGCACCGCGCACGAGCAATTCGCCGCCGACAATCAAGATGACGAAGCCGATCAGCAGGAGAAAAATTGGTATCAGCATGAAAAATACGCCATATTGCAGGAGAGCGGGGTCAGACACATGCCCGCACCCTGTCGTTCGCTTTCCGAAAAGCCCGAAGTGCCAGGAATTCTAGCCATTGCGCTTACCCAGCAATTTTAGTCTCAGCGCGTTGAGCTTGATAAAGCCTTCTGCGTCTTTCTGATCATAGGCGCCCGCATCATCTTCAAATGTGACAACTTTTTCGCTGTACAGACTGTCTCTGGACTTGCGTCCGACCACGCCGACCGAGCCTTTGTAGAGTTTCAGCCGGACCGTGCCGTTGACCCGCGCCTGGCTATGGTCGATCGCAGCCTGCAGCATCTCGCGCTCCGGCGAGAACCAGAAGCCGTTGTAGACCAGCTCGGCATAGCGCGGAGCCAGTTCATCCTTCAGATGCGCGGCACCGCGATCGAGCGTGAGTTGCTCGATACCCCGATGCGCGGCATGATAGATCGTGCCGCCAGGTGTTTCGTACATGCCGCGCGATTTCATGCCGATATAGCGATTTTCAACCAGATCAAGACGACCGATGCCGTGTTCCCGGCCATATTCGTTCAACGTCTCGAGCAGCGTAGCCGGGCTCATGCCTTCGCCATTGATTGCAACGCCGTCGCCGCGCTCGAAATCAACCGTGATATATTCGGGTGCGTCCGGCGCATCCTCGGGATTGTTGGTCCGCGAATAGACATAATCCGGTACTTCTTCCCATGGATCTTCCAGCACCTTGCCTTCCGACGAAGTGTGCAGCATGTTGGCATCGCAGGAAAATGGCGATTCTCCGCGCTTGTCCTTGGGAATCGGAATTTGATGTTTCTCGGCAAATTCGATCAGCCGGGTGCGGCTGGTCAGATCCCATTCCCGCCAGGGTGCGATGACTTTCACATCGGGATCAAGGCCATAATAGCCGAGTTCAAAGCGGATCTGGTCATTTCCCTTGCCTGTTGCGCCATGCGCGACAGCGTCCGCTCCGGTCAGCTTGGCAATCTCGATCTGGCGCTTGGAAATCAGCGGCCGGGCGATTGACGTACCGAGTAGGTACAGGCCCTCATACAATGCATTGGCGCGCATCATCGGAAAGACAAAATCCCTGACAAATTCTTCGCGCAGATCGTCGATGAAAATATGCTCGGGCTTGACCCCCAGCGTTTCCGCCACCCGCCGCGCCGGACCCAATTCTTCGCCCTGCCCCAGATCCGCGGTGAAGGTCACCACTTCACATTGATATTCCTGTTGCAGCCATTTCAGGATGACGCTGGTGTCGAGGCCGCCGGAAAATGCCAGAACCACACGCTTAACGGAATCGCTCATTGTTTCGTCTTTCCATGAATGAAGCCCAGATGAGCTTGGCCGCCTAACAGGCTCCAATTTGCCGCGCAATATGATATATGGGCGAGGTACGGAGGGATGGATCATGAAAGCAACCAATAAAACCCGGGAAACCGATGCAGCTGTGGATGCATTCATAGCGACCGTGGTACCAGACAGAAGGCAGGAAGAATCATCGACTCTGATCGATCTATTCAGCCAGATCACTGGCGAACCGCCAAGGATGTGGGGGGCCAATATCATCGGATTCGGCAGTTACGATTATGAATATGAAAGCGGACGCGAGGGAAGCTCGCTGCGGACCGGATTTTCGCCACGCAAGGCCAAGCTCAGCCTCTATCTGATGGGTGCTTATTGCTCACCCGCAGCGCAGGCAGAACAAGATCGTCTGCTCGGCCTGCTGGGCAAGCACAGCCTGGGCAAGTCCTGCCTCTATATCAACCGGCTGGATCAGATCGATCTAGCGATATTGGAACAGCTTATCCGGCACAACTGGAAGCTGATGAACGAACGATATCCGGCTTAGTCAGCCAAGCGCGACAATATATATGCGCAGGCAGGGGCCGATCTCCTGATCGCGAACATTCGCGATCATTGGATATGGGTAACGGAAACGCCAGAATTAGCGCCCGGCCCGATCAATCGCCGCGCACGCTTTTCTCCTTCGCGCCGATATAATCCCGCGTTATCGGCAGCGTATGCCGGTTGCGGCTGAACTGGATCTGGTAATTGCACATCCCGCCATTTTCGAAGGCAGCGGTGGCCCCGGCCAGATAGAAGATCCACATCCGGTAGAACCGCTCGTCATAGAGCGCGATGATCTTTTCCCGATTGTGCACCGTCCGTTTGTACCATTCGCGCAGAGTGAAGGCATAATGCAGCCGCAGGGTCTCGATATCGGTTGCTATCAGACGATATTGCTCGCTCGCCGCCAGAGTCTCGCTCAGCGCCGGAATATAGCCGCCCGGGAAAATATATTTCCGGGTGAAGGCATCGGTCGTCCCGGGTCCGCCCATCCGGCCGATCGTATGCAACAGCATCACGCCATCGTCGGTCATCAGATTGGCGCAGCTGCGGAAAAAAGTACGGAATTGGGGTGTTCCAACATGTTCAAACATTCCGACCGACACGATCCGGTCAAACGAACCGAGCTCGCGCTGTGCCAGATCGCGATAGTCGATCAGCTCAAATTTCACTTTGTCGGCCAAGCCCTCTGCTTCTGCCCGTGCTCGCGCTTTAACCAGCTGCTCCTCGCTCAGCGTGATGCCGAGCACCTCGACCCCGGCCAGGCGGTGCAGATAGAGTGCCATGCCGCCCCATCCACAGCCGATATCCAGTACGCGCTGCCCTGGCTTGAGATCCAGTTTCGCGGCAATATGGGCTTTCTTATCGGCCTGCGCCTGCTCCAGCGTCATATCCGGCCCGTGACGGTCAAAATCCCAATAGGCACAGCTATATTGCAGGTCATCGTCGAGGAACAGTTCGTAAAGCGCGTTGCCAATGTCATAATGGTGCGCGACATTGCTTTTCGATCGGCCAAGACGGTTGACCCGGTCAAGGCTGCCCGCCGCCTGATCGCGGATTTTCTTGATTATCCCCGGCTCTTGCAGCCTGCCGCCGCGTTCAAAAGGCCGGTTGGCACGCAAAAGCTGTACCAGTTGCATGATGTCGCCCTGCTCGACTACCAGGCGGCCGTCCATATATGTTTCGGCCGCGCCGAGACGCGGGTCCAGCAAAATTTGCCGCATGACCCGTTTGTCGGCGAGCCTGATCCCGACATCGGGAAAACCATCGGTCGGCGCCCCGATCTGTTCGCTCGATCCGTCGGGATGGGTGATCCGGATCGAACCTTTTTCGATGACGTTGTGCAGAAATCTGCTCAAAATCGACATAGTCTTGCCCCCGAGAAAGCCCTGCATCGCAATGGATCAGATACCCGCATACCATTCATAATTGGCTACATCCTGCCAATAACCACCTTTGCCTTCACCGATCCCCGCCAGGGATGCAACCGCTTGAATCCCGGTCACATATTTAGCGTGCTTATACCCCAGCTGACGTTCGACCCGCAGCCGCAGCGGCGCGCCATTGGCTATGGGCAACGCGCTCCCGTTCAAACGGTGCGCCAATATTGTCTGAGGATGAAAGCCGTCCAGCAGATCAATGCTTTCATAATAAGGCCGCCCCCCCAGACTGTCGGCACAATCAAAAACCAGAAACCGGGCACTGTCCTGCACGCGTGCGATATCGAGCAGGATTTTAAGCGGTACGCCAGTCCATTGTCCGATCGCGCTCCAGCCCTCGACGCAGTCGTGCCGGGTGATCTGGGTGCGCTGAGGCAGCGATTGCAGCGCGGCTAGGCTGAATTGCTGGGGGCGGTCGAACAATCCGGTCATTCGCAGCTGCCAGTTGGCAAAGCCCTGCGCCGCGCTTGCCGCATATTCCGGCGTTCCCGGATCACGGGTGCCGTTGGCGCGAAACGTCGGCGACAGATCGGTAATCTCATATTCGCTGGCCAGTTCCATCCGGTCGCCAAGCGCGCGCTGCACCGCGAAATTGGCGGTTTCGGCGCTCGCCAGTATATCCTGAAAGGCCGGATTGCGGTTCAGCGCATCGCAGCCAGTTAGCAGGCCTCCGGCACCGATTGCGGCGCTGCCGATCAATTTTCGTCGGGTCAGGATAGTCATCGCCCAATCTCCCTGTCCTGCCCGCCGGTGATCATCGCCGCGGTTTGCCGAAGCGGTCCGGACAGGAATACCATCACGATATGGATCAGGAAAAATACCACCAGCAGAAACGCTGCCAGAAAATGCACCGACCGCGCTGACTGACGGCCTCCGAACAGGTCGGTCAGAAATGGCCAATTGGCATCCATCGCCGGTGACATTGCCAAGCCGGTCAATATCATCAGCGGCAGCAGGATGAAGATCACCATGATATAAGCCAGCTTCTGGATGACGTTATAGCCCTTGTCCGCTGATTTGCGGATCTCCGAGATTTTGGTGTGAGTGCAAAAGGATTGCCAGATATTGGATGGTCGCCACTCCTTCCTGCGCATCTGCAGGTCATTCTGAATATGCCGGTTCCACAGCGATCGGATCATGAACAGCGCAAGACCCAGACTGAATGTCCAGGCAAAGAATAGATGCCAGCGACGACCGTCGGCCAGACTGTAACTGGAAGGAATGGTCGCCCAGCCGGGAAACGCCAATGTCCGGGTCCGGCCCTCGCTATCCTGCCAGTTCCCCAGAAAGCCGGTGGTCTCGATCCGCGCCTGGCCCACCCGAAGATATCCGAATGTTTCCGATGAACCGACGGCCATCCAGGCATAATCGTCATTGGCCCCATATTCTCCCCAATAGAGCCGGGGATGAGCGTTGAAGATGGTCAGACCGCTCATTAGCAAAACCAGCAGACATAGCGCATTGATCCAGTGCCAGAGCCGGGTGGTCAGGCGATGACGGCTTTGTTGGCGGATACGGGATTCCTTTGGCATGATTGCACTCTAGTCGCTGGTTCGCCATTGCCAAGCCTGTCGTTACACCGTCCTACTGACGTATATATGCAACACAGCTTGCGAGATCGTAATTTGTGACAAATTTAATTCAGCCATGCAGTTGTCATTCATCTTTCCAGCCATATATCTGCTGTCGACCACTAAAGAATAAAAGACGTTAAAAACAAGTAGTGGTTGTTTGCTCGTAATTTCAAGGAACTATAATAATGAAAAATGTAACAATAGCAGCTGCTATTGCAGTATCTGCGCTTGCGTCCCCTGTATTGGCGCAGGAAACTGGTGATTTCTCTGGAGTAAAAGCAACCGCAATCGCGGGCTATGACAATATCGATCTTGATATTGCTGGCGTCGATAATGTCGACGGCTTTCTTTACGGCGGCACGCTCGGCTATGATATCCAATCGGGCAATATCGTCTATGGTGCCGAGCTGGAAGCAACCGAATCCACCGGCAAATTTTCCACCGCTGCGGGTCGGATCGAAGCCGGTCGTGACCTCTACGCCGGCGCTCGACTGGGCTTCGTCGTTGGTGATGCCTCGCTCTTGTACGCAAAAGCAGGCTATACCAATGCGCGGGTTTCCATCCCCGGAGTGGGTGGCGAGAATGGCGACGGCTTCCGCGTCGGTGGCGGCATCGAATATAAGCTCAGCGACAAGTTGTTCGCGCGCGGCGAATATCGCTACAGCAACTACGAAGATGGCGTGACCCGCAACCAGGGTCTCGTGAGCTTGGGCGTGAATTTCTAGCCCACAGACTGGCTAGCAAGACGGGGCGGATAGCAATATCCGCCCCATTTTTTATGGCTTCCCAAAATGCGCGCCATTCTCCAGAATATATCCGGATAAGCGAGAGGATGGAAAAAACATGAGCGCATATAAGCAGGTCATCAAACTGGATCCGGATCCGCTCGCTCCTTATGCGATATCACCAGGCTGGCAGGTCGGTGATCTGCTGTTTCTCTCGGGCCAGGCGGCGATCGATGAACAGGGCCATATCGTCGGCGTCGCCGACTTTGATGCGCAACTGCAGCAGGTTTTCACCAATATCGACCGTGTATTGCACGCTGGTGGCAGCAGCAGGGATCAGATTGTCAAGGTAACCATCTATCTGACGGATATGGATAATTTTCCCAAGATCGTGCAAGCGCGCAAAATCTATTTTGAGCATCCCTATCCAGCCGACACGATAATCGAGGTCAAGGCGCTCGCCCTGCCCGACTTGATGGTCGAGATTGATGTGATTGCCGTCGCCTAGCCCAAAGCCGCCTGCTTCTCTTCGGCCAGCCGATCCAACTCGGCCCGGCTTTTCTTTTCGCTGGCGGATTTCAACTGTCCGCAGGCCGCCATGATGTCCCGGCCTCTTGGTGTCCGGATCGGCGCGCTGATCCCCGCATCGAAAATGATCTTCGAGAAGGCCTTGATTCGCTCGGGGCTCGAACATTCATAGTCTGAGCCTGGCCACGGATTGAACGGGATCAGATTGACCTTGGCCGGCAAGTCATAATTGCGAAGCAGATTGACCAGCTCGCGCGCGTCCTGATCGCTGTCATTCTTGTCCCTGAGCATCACATATTCAAAGGTGATCCGCCGCGCGTTATTCGCGCCGGGATAATCGGCGCAGGCCTGCAGCAGCTCTTCGATCGAATATTTGCGGTTGAGCGGGACAATCTCGTCCCGTGTTTCCTTGTTCACCGCATGCAGGGAGATCGCGAGATTGACGTTGATCTCCGCCCCTGCCCGGGCAATCATCGGCACCACACCACTGGTCGACAGCGTGATCCGGCGGCGCGAGAGCGCCAGGCCATCGCCATCCATGACGATCTTCATCGCATCACGGACATTTTCGAAATTATACAAAGGCTCACCCATGCCCATCAGCACGATATTGGTCAGCAGGCGGCCGTCCGATTTATAGGCTTGATTATATTCCCTGGCATTCTCGGTTTCCGCTTCATCCGCAAAATCCATGACGCCTTTCGGCCATTCGCCCAGGGCGTCCCGCGCCAGCATCACCTGACCGACAATTTCTCCGGGAGTCAGATTGCGCACCAGCCGCATCGTGCCGGTGTGGCAGAACCGGCAATTGAGCGTGCAACCGACCTGACTGGAGATGCAGAGCGTCCCGCGATCCTCGTCGGGAATGAAAACCATCTCATAATCCTGACTGTCTGCGGATCGCAACAGCCATTTGCGGGTACCGTCCTCCGACAGATGCGCCTCGACAATTTCCGGTCGGCCGACCACAAAGCGCTCCGCCAGCCAGGGGCGCAGCGTCTTGCCGAGATCGGTCATCTGGTCGAAATCGGTAACACCGCGGTGATAGAGCCAGTGGAACAGCTGCTTGGACCGCAACTTGGCCTGTTTTTCATCCAGCCCGGCATTGTTCATCAGTTCACGAATCTCGGTCTGGCTCAGACCGATGATATCGACGCGGCCATCGGCACGCGGCGTGACCTTTGCGGGCAAGGGAACGGGATCAATATGGCCGGGAATCTGCATGGGGAGGCATATAAGGTGCCCGCCGCAATAAAGCCAGCGGGCACCTCAATCTTCAATGGATCATTTTTCAGATCATGTCTGGCATCATGGTACCGATCATGATGAGCAGCACCGTGCTCGAGCCCATGGCTAGCAAGGCCGTCAGAAACTGACCGGACATCGACCGATCAGACTGGTTTCCCGGTTCTTGGGGCTTTGACACATCGCGAAAACGAAGCATGTCACCGATCCGCGCCGATGCGCCCTCGTAGAAACCCGTCTTGCCATGCCATTCCCCAGGGTTCTGATAGGTTCCGAAAAGCCGGTCCCAGATCACCAGTTCGGCATAATTGTTCGCGTGGTGACCGCGCTGGTGATGGACCGCATGCGCTTCCGGCCGCTGAATCAACCAGCCAATCCAGCGCGGGGTATGGATGTTGGAATGGGTGAACAGAACGAACAACCCGCCCATCACGCCGACAATCGCCGCGGCATAGGGATCCATGCCGAACAGGACCGTCAGCGCAAAACTGCCAGCGAAGGTAAAGCCGACAACATCCAGCGGCGAATGGTATAGTCCGCCCCATCCGTCCATCCGTTCAACCGAATGGTGCATCTGGTGAAAGATTCTCCACAGGATATCGGATGAATGCACTGCCCGGTGCCACCAGTAAGATACGAATTGCAAGGCTGCATAGCCAAGTGGAACCGACGCCCAAAGCGGCAGATTGCTAGCGTCAATCAAACGATATTGCCCGAGCCAGTCACTCCAGAGATAGGGAGAATAGCTCGCACAGAGAAAATAGACCGCCGCCATGACAAGGCCCCGGGTCCGCCACCAGTTGATCTGGGGAAAGGCACGCGCCTGTACGATTGCTCCCAAAAAGATGAAGAAGGCAAAGCCTCCCACAAGGATATAATTATAAATATTGAACATCATGTCACTCCATTGATTGTTTGAAAAATTGGGGGTTAGGGGGAGAGATGAAGGTGACCGCGCCCCGCTTTTTGCAGTTATCGCCTTTATCCGGAGCGAGCCGATAAACGGCTAGCGTTGGAACTAGCGTTGTAATCGGCGCGTAAATTGCGGCAGCGAGCGTTGTAATTGGCTCGGCTTCTGATTTCGGCTATAAGGGTGCATGCCCGAATTCCAGATCAACCTGCTGGGAGAAATGTCGGTTTTGCGCCGCGGGGAGCCGGTATCCCTGCCAGCCTCAAAAAAAACACGGGCGCTTCTCGCTCTTCTGGTACTCACCGGGCGCCCGCATCGGCGTGATCGTCTATGCGAGATTTTCTGGGAACTGCCCGACGATCCCCGCGCTTCCCTGCGCTGGTCACTGAGCAAATTGCGGGCGGTGGTCGACGACAGCGATCGGCCGAGGATCATTGCGGATCGCGAACGGATCCGCATCACACCGGACACATGCCCGACAGATATCGGGCGTCTCCGAGCGATGCAGGATGATGACAATGTGCCGATCGGAAGTCTGATCGAGGCATTTGAAAGCCTCTCGGAGGGGCTGTTGTTGGGTAGCGAGCTTTCCAACCAGCCGGAATTTGACAGCTGGCTGCAAGCAGAGCGTCAGAAAATCGACGAGATGAAGGCCGAATTTGCGGCACGCATTGGCCGGCACCCGGACATCACCCCCGATCGGGCGCTGGCTTACGCCGAGATTCATCGGCAATTAATGCCGTTCAGCCGGGCGGCTGCCGCCTTCCTCATCCGGATTAACCGCCAGTTGGGCAATCAAGAAACCGTGACGCGGTTGCAGCAGCACTTCACTCGCCATTTTGCCGAAGCCGGACTCGACTGGTACAATGATCGAGAAAGCGAAGCGAAATCGGTGCAGCCAGAGCCGCTTGGCGAGCGACGCGATATCATGCTAGAAAAGCAGCTGATCCATTTTTGCCGCAGCGATGACGGCGTCACCATCGCTTATGCCGAAATTGGTCAGGGACCCCCACTGGTGAAGGCTGCCAACTGGCTGAGCCATCTCGAACTGGACTGGAATGCGCCGATCTGGAGTCCGCTGTTTCGCGAGCTTGCCCGCCACCATCGCTTCATTCGCTACGATGAACGGGGCAACGGTCTGTCAGACTGGCTGGTACCGGAAATATCCCTCAACAGTTTCGTTACCGATCTCGAAACAGTGGTCGAAGCTACCGGGCTGACCCGTTTCCCATTGCTCGGCATTTCACAGGGAGCCGCGGTATCAGTAGAATATGCGGTCCGACATCCCGATCGCGTCTCCCATCTGATCCTGTTCGGCGGCTATCCCAGCGGCTGGCGGATCGCGGCTGACGAGCAGACCATCAGGGAACGCGAAGCGGTACTGGCGCTTACCGAAAATGGATGGGGCCAGGAGAATACCGCCTATCGTCACATATTCTCCGCCACTTTCATGCCCGATGCTTCGGTCGAGACGCTGGCCTGGTTTGACGAATTCCAGAGGCGCACCACATCGCCGCAAAATGCGGTGCGGTTTCTTTCCGCCTTTGGCGATATTGATGTTCGCGACAGTCTCGCAAGGATTGCGGTGCCTACGCTGGTGCTGCATTCGCGGGGTGATCTGAGAATTCCATGGACGGTGGGGAGAGATCTCGCCGCGTCGATCCCTGGCGCCCAGTTTGTCTTGCTGGAAAGCAACAACCACTTGCTGCTGGAAGGCGAACCCGCGGCAAGCCAGTTTGTCCAGTCCGTGCGTGATTTTCTTGCGTGACCCTCACCTGATCCGCGAGCAGCCCAAAGACGCGGCATCGATTGCCGTCGCTGCGCCGCGCAACCGGTACGCGTCGACAATCGGCTTTCCGTCTCGTCCGACGCTTTCCACGGTCATGCTGGTGGCAGAACGGATCGCAGCTATGATTGCCGCATCCATGCGTTTGTCCTGCGACCAGCCATCGGAACGGCTGGCGGTAAGCTGGAACCGCCGACCAGCGATGCTGACGATCAAGCGGCTATTGCTTGACCGATCCCGGCTCAATCGCACGTGAAATTGCCGCCGGATCGAGCGCTTCGGCCAGAAACCGACAGAGGCAAAGGATTTGCGTTCAGCCTTGCCGGTGATTTCCTCCGACTCCGCAATCGCATAGCAACGCGGAATTTCCGGATCGCGGAATGCGCCCCAATTGCTGAATATGCCAAGCGAATCCTTTGCGGTCACCGGGCCCGAAATCACGCACGCTGCCAGTGCGAGGAGGATATAGCTCTTTTTCAAGCCTGCTCCCCTTCCCCTCCACCGAGATGAATGACAAGTTCCACCCCATCGCTGATCTGGACGATCGATCCCTGCGGCAAGCCTTCGGCTATCGGCGCATCAAAACGCCGATGGGGGCCTAGGCCGGTCAGCAGACCGCGGAGCACCCGGCTGGTCATGCCATGGCTGATCAGCACCGCGTCGCGGGAAAATTCCTGTTCGCCGATCCAATGCTCTAGCCGCGTTGCAATCGCGCGATAGTCCTCGCCGCCGGGAGCCACTGTTAAAAACAACCGCTCGGCATCATCGATTTCCAGCTTGCCAGCCAGATCGCGATACCAGGCTCCGCCCCATTCACCCATGTCGATTTCGCGCAACCGGGCATCGCTGCGCGCCTGGTGCCAGTCGGCGCCGACATGTTCGGCGATCACTGACAGTGTTTGCAGTGCCCGGTCGGTATCGGAAGCGATCAGATCCAGCACCGGCTGCTCCGCGGCCAGATGGCGCGCCAGAGCCCGACCCATTTCATCAGCTTGCGCAAATCCTGTGCGGGTCAGCGGCGTATGCACATGGTCTCCCTGAATTCGCCCGGCCAGATTGAAAATCGTCTCGCCATGCCGCGCAATGAACAGACGCCGGCCCTTGGTATCGATACCGCTCATATTAACCCTATTCTGTCCCGAAATGGCCAAATCCACTCCCTGCCTTTCCGGCTTTAACCGGCTTGCCGCTTTTTTCCACAGTTTTTCACGGCATTATCGGACAGGGGGCCGCGATCAGGCTTGCCCTGCGGCGCTTTATTGTTAATGAAGCCATGAACTATCCGTGAACCCGTGCAGCGTGCTTGCGCACCTCTGTGTCACGGGCGATTGGGAACAAGAGGGACGGTTTATGAAAGCGACGATTGAACGCGCGGCATTGCTAAAAAGTCTGGGCCATGTCCAGTCCGTTGTCGAGCGGCGCAACACCATTCCAATCCTCTCCAACGTATTGATCGAGGCCAGCGCCGACGGCAGCATCAAGCTGATGGCGACCGATCTTGACCTGCAGGTGGTCGAAACGGTCGAAGCCCAGGTCGAGACCGCTGGCTCTACCACCGTGTCGGCTCATACCCTGTTCGACATTGCCCGCAAGCTGCCCGACGGGTCGCAGGTGCAGCTCGATGCCGCGGACGGCAAGATGAAGGTCAATGCCGGTCGCGCCAGGTTCAATCTGCAAACGCTACCGCGCGACGATTTTCCGGTCATTGCCGAAGGCGAACTGCCGACCAGTTTTGAACTGCCGGCCACTTCGCTAATCCAGATCATTGACAAGACCCGCTTTGCGATCTCGACTGAGGAAACCCGCTATTATCTCAACGGCATTTTCCTGCACGTGCAGGATGAGGACACCCCGGTACTCAAGGCCGCGGCCACCGACGGCCACCGCCTTGCCCGCGTGACCCTGCCTCGTCCCGCCGGTGCAGAAGGCATGCCCGACGTGATCGTGCCGCGCAAATGCGTCAACGAACTGCGCAAATTGCTTGACGAGAATAGCGAAACATCGGTGCAGATCGACCTGTCGGCCAGCAAGATCCGCTTCACCCTCGGCACCGCGATCCTCACCAGCAAGCTGATCGACGGCACCTTCCCCGATTACACGCGCGTCATTCCCACCGGCAATGACAAGCTGCTCAAGATCGACCCCAAAAGCTTCGCCCAGGGTGTCGACCGCGTTTCCACCATCGCCACCGAAAAAACCCGCGCCGTAAAGATGGCGCTGGGCGATGACAAGATCACGCTCTCCGTCACCTCGCCTGAAAATGGCAAGGCCGAGGAAGAAGTGCCGGGTTCCTACAAGGACGAGACGTTTGAAATCGGCTTCAACTCGAAATATCTGATGGATATTCTCGGCGAGATCGAAGGCGACACCGTCGAACTCCACCTCGCCGATGCCAGCGCCCCGACGCTGATCCGCGAGAATGACAAGAGTGCGGCGCTCTATGTGCTGATGCCGATGCGGGTTTGATGGGAGCCTCTCGAATAGAATATCAATAGGTGCAGCCACGGCCATCGCTTTCCCTCTCCCGTGAGGGAGAGGGTTGAATCTATTCCGCCGCTTCGAGCATTTCGACTCGCTGCGGTCCACGGATCAGGCCGCCGGGACGCTTGTCGGTGACAGTGCCGTCCTTGAACGTCACCTGCCCCGACTTGATCGTATAATCATAACCATCGGCCTTTTGCAGCAAGCGCTTGCCGCCTGCCGGCAGGTCGAACGCCAGCCAAGGCTTGCCGAGCTTGATCCGGTCCATGTCGATCACATTGACGTCGGCAAGATAGCCGGGCTTGAGCAGGCCGCGGTCATTCAGACCATAAAGCCGCGCCGTATCCAGACATTGCCGCTTGATCGCATGTTCCAGCTTGATCGTGCCCCGCTTCCGGTTCTTTACCCAATGTTCGAGCATGAAGGTCGGGCTTGCTGCATCGCAGATCGTGCCGCAATGCGCGCCCCCGTCGGACAGGCTGTTTACCGTATCATCAGACTGCTGCAGGGTTTCAAGGAAATCGAGATTGCCGTCCATATAGTTGAGCAAGGGCAGATAGATAAAGCCCTTGCCGTCGTCCGCCATCATCAGGTCATAGGCATATTCCTCGCCGGATTTTCCGGCAGCGGCAGCACGCTGGGCAATGCTTTCATCGGCCTGCGGTTCATAATTGAAATCTTCATCCATTTCGAACTGCATTGGCCAGCCCTGGGTGATCACCATGAACACCGGCATCATGTCGACCTGTTCCGGCGGCGTGCTGGACTCACTCAGCAATTGCGCCTTGAACGCCGGATCCGTCAGCCTGGCATATTTTTCATCCCAGCTCAGATCTTCCATCGCCATCCAGCTGGGGTGACGGACAAACGGATTCACCGTGCCCTGCCAGGCCATGACAATGCCATTGCCGCGCAGCGCGATCTGCGCGACGATATTGGCGCCATTGTCATTTTCCGCCCGCATATTGGCGATCTGCTCGTCGAGCGACTGATCCTTGGCGATCGACTGCAGCGCGGCGAAGGTCACTGGCATTCCGGTTTCGCGGCTGAGATCGCCCATCCAGCCGAATTCGTCCCATTCCTTGTTGAGATCACTGGCCATTTCGAAGACACCATAGCCGACCCGGCCCATGGCGCGGCCAATACCGATCAATTCTTCCTTGGTCGCGGTGGTGCCTGGCACCAGTTCGCCATCGATGCTGCGGTGCAGGATCGTCCGCGAGGTAGAGAATCCGAGCGCACCGGCTTTCAGTCCGTCCTCGACAATTTTCGACATCTGGTCGATTTCGTCTTGCGTCGGGACAGCGCCGGGCTTTTCCCGATCACCGAGTACATAAGCGCGGACCGCGCCGTGCGGGACATGGGTCGCTACATCGACGGTGCGCGGCATTCTTTCCAGCTCGTCGAGATATTCCGGGAATGTTTCCCAGTTCCAGCTCATCCCTTCGGCCAGCGCGGTGCCGGGAATATCCTCGACGCCTTCCATCAGATTGATCAGCCATTCGTGCCGGTCGGGCCGGGCTGGCGCAAAGCCGACTCCGCAATTGCCCATCACAACCGTAGTGATGCCATGCCAGCTGGACGGCGCCATCTCGTCGTCCCATGTGGCTTGCCCGTCATAATGGGTGTGCACATCGACAAAGCCCGGCGTCACATATTTGCCGGTTGCATCGATCTCTTCGCGGCCTTGCGCCGTGACCGTTCCGACCAGGGACACCCGGTCACCGTCAATCGCGACATCGGCGATAAAGGGCTTGCCACCAGTGCCGTCAACCACAGTGCCGCCACGAATTACCAGATCATGCATCGATTCTCTCCTGTACATTTTAGGCCGTCTTACCAGATTTAACTGGATGATTAAAGGCTGCTAATGCTAGGAAAAAATATGCCCGACTCATTCTCTTGGAACCCTGCTCCGCCAAGCGGCATCGCCATGCAATGGGTCGAAGCCAATGGCCAGACATTCGAGGTAGCCATTGCTGGCGAAGGCAAGAAACTTGCCCTTTGCCTGCATGGCTTCCCGGAACTCCATTATTCCTGGCGGCACCAGATTCCGATGCTGGTCGACTTGGGCTACAAGGTCTGGGCACCCAATTTGCGGGGCTATGGCGGCTCGAGCAAGCCGGATGGTATGGAAAACTATCGCCTGAACATCCTGGTGCAGGATGTCGCGGCGCTGATCGACGCCAGCGGCGCGAACGAGGTCACCCTGATTGCGCATGACTGGGGCGCGATCATCGCCTGGCATTTCGCGATATTGAAAATCCGTCCGCTGACCCGATTGGTGATCATGAACGTCCCCCACCCGAAATGCGCGCAACGGGAAATGCGGCATTGGTATCAACTTAGAAAAAGCTGGTATATCTTCTTCTTCCAGCTGCCCGGGCTTCCCGAATGGCTGCTTGGCCGAAACAGGGCGGAGCGGATCAAAAGAGCCTTTTCCCGAATGGCGGTCGACAAGAGCCGCTTTCCGGATGCGGACTTGCAGGTCTATGCCAGTGCCGCCAGCCGCCCCGGCGCCCTGCGGTCAATGATCAACTATTACCGCGCCCTGTTGCGCACGCCGGACGTAAGGGACATCGGCGATGGGATGGTGCATATTCCCACGTTGATGATCTGGGGCGAGGAAGACGCGGCCATCGATATTCGCTGCACCGACGGCACGCAGCAATGGGTCCCCGATCTCGAACTGCACCGCCTGCCCGGCGTCTCGCACTGGGTGCAGCAGGAAGCTCCAGAGACAGTGGATGCGATCTTGCGGGAGTGGTTGCCTTAGCTTTTCCGCGCCGCGATCATCTCGGCAATATCAGTAAATTTCTCGCGGGGGGAGCCCGCTCTTGCCCGGGTAGTTTCCGCGGCCTCGATTTTTTTCCAGTCGCGGAACGTAACCACATCCACATCACGACTTTGCAGCAGACGGTCGAGCCCGGCGCGCCCTTCGAAACGGCCACCCGCACCAATATCCTCCGCCACCACCTCGATGATGGCAAAGCTGTCGGGCCGGTTGGTTCCAATCGTCCCCGAAGGCCCGCGCCGTGCCCATCCGACGCAATAGAGGCCGGGTAATATCCGTCCGTCGCTATTGGCAAATCGTCCGCGCCCATGTTCATAAGGCACACCTTCGATCGGCGGCGTGCGATATCCGATACAGCTGATCACCATCTGACAGTCCAGCGCATAACGCTCGCCGGTCCCGTGTGAGCGCATATATTTGTCCAGTGCGGTTCTCTCGACGATCAGCTTTTCAACTTTGCCATCGCCCTGCACTTCGACCGGCATGGCGAAAAAGTCGAAAATAATCTCGATCGGCTTCTGTTGTGCCTCCGGCGTTATGATCTGGAAATTACGCAAATGCGTGACGGACTTGCGCATGCCGGGCTCGAGCAAAGCATCATCCAATTCATCCGGAAAGTCCTGGGAATCGACAACCGGCCTGGCCCGCTCCAGATGGCCCAGCTCGCCCAGTTCCTTCGGCGTCATCGCGATCTGATGCGGCCCGCGGCGGCCCAGAAAGGTGATTTTCTCGACGTTGCTCTGCTTCAGGCGATCCAGTGCGTGACCGACGATGTCACTGCCGGTAAATTCATTCTCCGTCTTCGCCAATATCCGCGCCACATCAAGCGCAACATTGCCATTGCCGATAATCGCCACCGACCGGGCATCCAGAGGCGGATCCAGATGCCGGTAATCCGGATGCCCATTATACCAACCGACAAAGGCTGCACTGCCGACAACCCCGGGCAGGTAGCTTCCCGGGATCTCGAGCAGTCGATCATCCGGTGCGCCGGTTGCGAGTACGACCGCGTCATAAAGTTTTTGTAATTCAGCGATCGTGACATCTTTGCCGACGGTGACATTGCCGAGGAAACGCACATTGTGGCCGAGGTTGGTTTTTTCGTATCGCAGCGATACCGCCTTGATCGATTGATGATCAGGGGCCACGCCACTGCGGATTAGACCAAAAGGAACCGGCAGACGATCGATGATGTCTACGGCGACTTCGTCACCGAATTTCTTTTGTGCCGCCTCCGCCGAATAATAGCCGGCGGGACCCGACCCGATGATCGCAATATGACGCATTATCCGGCCTCTCCGCTTGTCTGGCTCATGCTAACGCCATAAATTCAAAAGAAAAGCAAAAGCAGGCTGTCATTTTCGCGAGGCAGGCCAGCAATTTGCTGAAAGCTAGCCGCCGACATTGGCGACATTATATTGAAGCGCTTCCTCGTTGGTCAGGCAGCGACGCGTGGCCTGCCCGTCGTCGGTCTTCACCGCGTTGGTCTTGTACATGACTTCGGACAATAATTTGCGGGATACGCCCATTCTGATCAGGAAATCATTATCCTCGGTGGCGAGCAGCGCGCTTTCCTGCTCCACTTCGCCGATCAGGCCGACAGTGGAATCCGTACCCATTTCGACACTGTAATTGATGGCATTGCGATCATTGGTCATGGTAAACATATGGACCATGAAATGGGCACCGGGCTCTACGATCCGAGCCCTCCCTCCCATGAAAACAAAATTGCAGGCGCTGAAACAGGTCCAGCCTGATGGAATGCGGGTGATGATCAGGGCATCAGCCTCGCGGATCACGCGCCCGGCCTCATTGCCAGCCCGAGCGGCACCACCCGGTGACCGCAGCCAGATTTCGCTGATATCCGGATTGTCCGTCAGCATCTTGCGCAACCGGTCGGGCAAACCTGCATCGACGGCTCCCTCGGCAAGCAGCACCTTTGTACCGTCGATCACCTTGGGTGTCAGCGTCATCTCGGAATTGGTCGACCAGTTGGGTGTCAGGGGGCAGGTCGGATTGTCCGGGTCCATGCCGGATTTCTCGGCGGTTGCCCCGATCAGGAAAAGCGCAGTGGTGGCAATTGCGGTTCTGATAATTTTATTCATAATTCAAACCGCGACCACATAGCGGGTCTCTCCGGGATATTTACACATCTGCTTGGAGACGCGCAATTCTTCGCCGTCAGCAATCACGACATCGGTGATCGTCATGCAACTCGTGCCGTCGGCCGTCTGGGTTCTGGCTGTAGCGGTCGAACTGCCCGACACGCCTTTGCGGGTCTGGCTTGTCCATTGCGAACTGGCTCCGACCTCCTCGGACCGGGTCACGCTCCGCGTCGCCTCCGCGGCCTGCAGCTGCTCATCCTCATCGAGCCGGCAAGCGATCGCATTGGTCAGCGTATCGGCCACTTCCGCTCGCGGAATGAAGGAACCGACCGCCCCGATGCCCCGGGTAGCCCGCCGGGTAAAATCTCCGATCACATTACCGAGAATGGACTTGCCGATCGAATTGTTGGAGTCGGTAGCGCAATCCTCACTCTTGTTGTCGCTGTTCGAATCTGTCGCTGCAGATCGCGGCTTTTTGAACAGGCCGCCAAATTGGGCCGATGCCGGCGCAGGCGCTACCAGCACCGCAACCAAAGTTGCAGCGATCAGTTTTGAAGCGGAATGGCGAGTCTTTAAACGCATGACAAACCCTCTGTTATCTTCAGAATGAACATATCCTATCACCGGCGTGATCACAAGCAGTGGCTTGGATCACACTTGCCTCGAATTGCGGGATAGAAAAAACACAATTAGCTGCTATCCTGAAGAAAATAGCAGGAGAAAGTGAAATATGATCGATAAATTCGCAGCCTTCTCGTCGGCTTTGTTGCTATTGGCCGCCGTATTCGGTGTTGGTTCCGATGCGGCCGCTCAACAGTCCGAAACGTCCGGTACCTTGCTGGTCGGCAATAAAGGCGAAAACACCCTCAGCTTCATTGACCTGCAAAGCGGCAACGAAATCGTTCGCCGTTCGACCGGCAACCAACCCCATGAAATCGCCATCTCTCCCGATGGCAAGCTGGCCGCAATTGTTTCCTATGGCGGGCAGACCATCGATATTTTCGACATCGCAGCCAGGGACCGGGTCGAAACCGTCTCGCTGGCACCATCTCGCCGACCGCATGGCATCCTCTGGCTGGACGATGGACGGATCATCGCGACGACCGAAGGCAGCGACAATATAACCATCCTTTCTCCACCAACCGGCGAGGCGCAGCAGCGCGAAATTTCGACGATCGCCACGGAGCAGAAGGGTAGCCATATGCTGGTGGTCACGCCGGACAAGTCGCGTGCCTTTGTCACCAATATGCAATCCGGAACGGTCAGTGTACTGGATCTTGTAAAGATGACCAAGATCGCCGATTTACCGGCGGGAACGGAACCCGAAGGATTAGCGATCACCCCCGATGGCGCAACCGTCTGGGTCGCCGACCGGCAGAGCGACCGGCTCTACATATTCGACGCCGACAACCTTGAAGAACTGGACCAGATCGATACCGGGAAATTTCCGATCCGCGTGGCGATCACCCCCGATGGTACAACCGCGATCACATCCAATCTCGGAGATGGCGGGCTTGGCCTGTTCGATGTCGCGACGCGCCAACCCAAGGGGACGATCGCAATCAGCGGCAACGCAGACTCCCGGCAAGTGACGATCCTCTTTTCCGCCGATGGCAAAATTCTCTATGTTGCAGAAACCGGTCCTGATACTGTTGCCGAAGTGGATCTGGCAGCCGGCAAGGTCATCCGGCGGTTCAAGGTTGGTGCGGACGGAGATGGCCTGGGCATCGGTCTGAACAACCACGCCGAAACGGACTAGGCCAGGACGATAGACACCCCGGGTCGCGCCGTGGGAGACATAAGTTGCAGAAGCCGTTCAATCGCCTGCAGGCGCTGATGATCAAGGCCATGGCGGAAGCCTTGTTTCACAATCGCAAGATGGCCATTTCACCCGATCAGATCGTCGACAATCTGCAGGAGCATTTTTCCAATATCCAAGGCGACAAGCCGCAGGAAATCGGAATGGCGCTCTATGGACTGTTGCTCGTGCTCGGTGGTCCGTTTTTTCTTGTGGCACCCCCCGGAATCCGCAAAAAAATTATCCGCCGCCGGTTGCAGAAATCCAGGATCGATCTGTTTCAGGATATCGCGCGCACCAAGGGAGTGATCCTGGCCGGCTATTATGGCCATTGGCAGCATGGCGACGAAGAGGGCAATTTCGACAATCCCGTCTATGCGGATCTCGAATTCGAACTGCCCGCCCAGCGCGACCGCTCCGCCCCCGGCGAACGTCCGGTCCGCCGCGAACCTCGGCGTGATCTGAAGGCTGGAGTCTTTGTCGGCCATGACGCCGTCCCGGAAGAAACCGACGTCATCGTGATCGGCTCGGGCGCGGGCGGAGCGGTAGCCGCTGCCGCAGTTGCCGACGAGGGACACGAAGCGCTGATCATCGAGGCGGGCAGTCACTATCCCTCGTCGAGGATCACACTGGAAGAAGCGCGCATGACCGCCCGCCTGTTCAAGGACGGTGCCCTGCAGACCACAGCAGACCGGGACATCATCGTGTTCCAGGGCCGTGTCGTCGGCGGTTCCACGGTCATCAACAACGGTATCTGCCTGCGCATGAAGCAGGAGGGTCTGGTCCATCCCGACGCCGAAGATGTTTACGAAACATGGGCGAGACTGGGTGCACCGGTCAGCGAGAGCGAACTGGCGCATAGTTACGAAGCGGTCGAGCAGGCACTGAATGTCGCGGAAATTGATCCGGTCGTCGGCCGCAACAACGGTCCGCACCTGATCGAAGGCTGGCACAAATATGCTGCACAATCGAATGATCCGATGGACCATAAGGCGATCACTGCCTGGTTCCGGAAAAATTATGGCCCGGCAACGCCGGATAGCGAATGCGTCTATTGCGGCTATTGCAACACCGGTTGTCCCTATGGGCGCAAAAAGGCAATGCCGGAGAGTTTTCTCGCCCATGCCACCGATGCTGCGCGCACCAGACCCGCACGAATCTTGGATGAGGCCGAGGCAACCGAAATATTGTGGGATGAAGGCGCAAATGGCAAAAGGATTGCCCGCGCCGTCGAAGTCACTCTCAATGACGGCCGCACGCGCACCATTCGTGCCCGCAAAGGCGTGGTGGTGGCGGCAGGCGCGCTCGCTTCCAGCACCCTGCTTCAGGCCAGCGGTATCATACAATCGGGCACCAATATCTCGCTCAACATAGCCTGTCCGGTGGTGGCGCTGATGCCCGAAGGTACCAAGGCCAATGTCTGGAACGAGGACCAGATGGCGACCTATGTCGACCGCGGCGACTTTCTGATCGAAAGCCATTTCCAGCCGCCGATGAGCATGGCAACCCTAGTCCCCGGCTGGTTCGAGGATCATTATGAACGGATGCAAAATTACAATCGGCTGGTGTCTGCCGGGGTCCTGTTTCCGGCTGATCGCCTCGGTCATATGGACCATGGCAAGCTCAAGCTTAAGATCGGCGAGGACGAACTGGCTTTATTGCGCCGCGCGCTGGCGACGATGACCAAGGTCCATTTTCTGAACGGTGCGATCGAAGTCTATCCCGCCCTGCTCCGTGGCCAGACGTTGACCCGCGACATGAGCCATGCCGAAATCGATGCCTTCTATCAGAGCGCGATCGTCGAACCGGACGACGTGGTCCTGTCGAGTTCCCATCCTCATGGCGGCAACGCGATCAATGTCGATCCGCACAAGGGTGTGGTCGATCTCAACCAGCGCGTGCACAATACCACCAATTGCTACGTCGCCGATGCCAGCGTGATGCCAAGCTGCATTCGCGTAAACGCGCAGCTGACCACCATGGCCATGGCGCACCGGGCTCTAGCGGGAAAACGGCGCTTCGGTTAGCTCTTGAAGTTGAAGTCGGGCAGCGATTGAAACGCATTTTTGAGCGCATCGCCCCATCCCGCCGAAATCGTCTGAAAATAGGGATCATCATCCTCGATCCGCTCCTGCCGTGTGATTGAAAAACTGTCGGCTTCATAGACCTGCAAATCCAGCGGCAGATCCACCGCCAGATTGGCGCGAATGGTTGAATCGAACGAGACCAGCAACAGCTTCACGGCATTTTCGAACGACATGTCCGGATCAAAGGCACGCACCAGAATCGGGCGGCCATATTTGGTTTCGCCGCTCTGAAAAAACGGGCTGTCATCGCTGGCCTCGATAAAATTACCCGCCGGATAGACCAGAAAAAGTCGCGGATCGCTGCCCTTGATCTGACCGCCAACAATCAAAGTGGCGCCAAAGGGAGACTTGGCTTCCTGACCATCGTGGGAATAGGTTTTGACCACTTCACGCAAGGTTTCGCCAATAATCGTGGCGACCTGGAACATGGACGGTGCCTGCAGCATCGACGGATTGCGGTCATCGGGATGCTTGCCGCGCTCATCAAGCAAGCTCACCACCGCCTGCGTGGTCGCCAGATTACCCGCCGACAGCAGAGTGATAACCCGGTCGCCGGGCACTTCCCAACTGGTCAGCTTCTTGACCTGGGCGATATCGTCGACGCCCGCATTGGTGCGGGTATCCGACATGAAAACAAGGCCCCGTTTCATCCGCAGGCCCACACAATAGGTCATATTTTAATCCTGATATTATTCGACAAGGCGATTATTGCTGCACCTGCAAGGTAACAATCATATCTTCGCTCCCTGCACCAAAGCGCAATCCGGAAATGGGTGACGCTTCCCGGTAATCGAGGCCGGTCGCAATGCGCACATAGCGCTCATCGGGAGAATAGCCATTGGAAACATCAAATCCAACCCAGCCCAACCCGTCGATATAAGCCTCGGCCCAGGCATGGGTCGCATCCTGATCAACGCGGTCGCTCATCATAAGGTAACCCGAAACATAGCGGGCTGGAAAATCCAGCAAGCGCGCAGCGGCACAGAAAATATGGCTATGATCCTGACAGACCCCTTCCCCGGTCTTGAGAGCGGTTTCGACATCGGTCTCTGCATCGGTCTGACCCGTTCGATAGGCAACCTTTTCGACCACGGCTGCGGACAGGGCATGAAGCCTGGCAATATCATTTTCAAAATCATCGCCGATCGATTTGGCCAGTCTGCGGGTTTCCTGACCCGGCTTGGTCAGATCGGTTGCCTGCTTGAAATACCAAAGCGGCGCAAAGCCCGAGTGCGACCCCATGATACCGCTGCCGTCGCTATTCTCGACCTCGCCGGTGCACTTGATTGATATTTCTTTGTGACCCTGCTCGATGCTGATCAGGTCGACATGGTTGCAATGCTGGTCCTCGAAGGACAATTCGACCTTGCCACCATCGATTTCGATATTCCAGCTCTTGACCGTTTGCCCGGCACGCTCCTTTGGACGCAGCCGAACTTGCTGCAATCCATATTGCACCGGCGCGTCATATATATAGCGAGTTTCGTGATTGATGTTCAGAAGCATATCTAACCGATCCTGTCCTGAAAGTTGAAATCTGACTCGATCTGCGCAGCCAGACCGTTATTCGCCTTGATAAAGTCAGAAATATATTGGTGCAGACCATATTCGAAAATTGCCTCGATCGGCCGGCTCAACAAATCGTTGCAAATCTCGTTCGCCAGCGTTCCCGATCGGCTTTCGCGGCCATAATTCTGATCGATATAATTAAGATTATCGCTGATCTTGGAGTAACAAAAGGTCAATGACCGCGGCATTTGCTTGTGCAATATCAGATAGTCTGCAACGCCAAGTGCGCTGATATCCGGACCATTGAGCCAGCGATAAGAACGGTGCGCCGATACCGATCGCAAAATCGTTTCCCATTGCACATTGTCGACTGAAGATCCGATCAGCGCGACCGACGGCAGCAGCAGATAATATTTCACATCAAGGATACGCGCCGTGCTGTCGGCCCTTTCCAGAAAACTGCCAAGCCGCAGGAAATTGAAGCCGTCATTGCGCAACATCGTGCCCAGGGTCGCCCCTCTCACCAAAGCGCTTTGCTGTCTGATCAATCCCAGCGTGTCCGGCAGATCCTGTTCCTTGACCGGCTTGGCCAATGCGGCATTCAGGGTGATCCAGCTTTCGTTCGTCGCCTCCCATACTTCCCGAGTCAGTGCCGTTCTGGCGGTCCGCGCGCTGTCCCGGGCCTTCTTCATCAAAGCGAGGACACTGCTCGAATTGTCGCGATCACGGAGCAGAAAGTCGATTACCTTGCTGGATTCATAATCGTTATGCTTTTTCCGATAGGCAGCAATCACGCCGGATGATTTGAGCACGGAAGACCATTCGGCGCTCGCGGATACGGACCGGGTCAGCGCGATACGAAATCCCGCCTCGATGAAACGCGCACTATTTTCGACACGCTCAAGATAACGCGACATCCAGAAAAGGCTTGCAGCTGTTTTCCCCAGCATCAGAGACGACCCTTCATTCTTCCAGCACCCATGTATCCTTGGTGCCTCCGCCTTGACTGCTGTTCACCACCAGTGACCCTTCGGTCATCGCTACCCGGGTCAGTCCGCCGGGCGTGATACTGATACCATTGGGCGAAACCAGCACAAACGGCCGGAGATCCACATGGCGAGGGGACAATCCCTTTTTCGTGAAGATCGGCACAGTGGAAAGCGCCAGCGTTGGCTGGGCAATATAATTGCTCGCATTGTCGATCAGCTTGGCACGAAAGGCGGCAACCTCCTTTTTCGATGCTGCAGGCCCCACCAGCATACCATAGCCGCCAGAGCCGTGGACCTCCTTCACAACCAGTTCGTCCAGATGTTCCAGAACATAGGCCAGCTCATCCTTTTCCGAACAGCGCCAGGTCGGCACATTCTCGAGCAGGGGCTTTTCACCGGTATAGAATTCCACGATGTCGGGCATATAGCTGTATAGCGCCTTGTCATCGCAGATCCCGGTACCGGGCGCGTTGGCTATGGTGATCCCGCCCGCTCGATAGACATCGAAAATTCCCGGTACACCGAGCATCGATTGCGGATTGAAATTGAGCGGGTCGAGATAATCGTCGTCAATCCGGCGATAGAGCACGTCGATCGCTGTATAGCCCTCGGTCGTACGCATGGCGACGCGCCCATCGACGATTTTCAGATCATGCCCCTCGACCAGTTCCACGCCCATCTGGTCGGCAAGAAAGCTGTGCTCGAAATAGGCGCTGTTATGAATGCCCGGCGTGAGCACGGCGACAACCGGTTTTCCCGTGCATTGCGGCGGCGCACAGGCGGCAAGGGACCGGCGCAATTGACCGGGATAATGACTGACTTCCTGCACCTTGATCTTGGCAAACAGTTCCGGGAACATCTGCAGCATGGTTTCCCGATTTTCGAGCATATAGCTGACCCCCGACGGGGTACGGGCATTGTCCTCGAGTACGTAAAATTCTTCATCCCCGGTCCGGACGATATCGGTTCCGATAATATGGGTGTAAATGCCACCCGGCGGATGGACACCAATCATCTGTGGAAGAAAGGCCTCGTTATTTGCGATCAGTTCGACCGGCACACGGCCGGCACGCAAGATTTCTTGCCGATGATAGATATCATAGAGAAAGGCATTGATCGCGCGCACGCGCTGCTCGATTCCTTTCGACAGCTTGCGCCATTCGCGTGCCGATAACACACGTGGCACAACATCGAACGGAATCAGACGTTCGTCCGCCTCATCCTGACCATAGACATTGAAGGTGATCCCGGTTTTCCGAAAGAATGCTTCCGCGTCAGCGGATTTGCGATGGAGCCGTTTGACGTCTTCGCCATCGAGCCAATTTTTATATTCCTGATAGGGCGGACGGACATGGTCCCCGCTGCCCAGCATTTCATCGAACAAGTAATATTCCCCCTAAACGAAACGTTTAAACCTGTCCTCCCGGGCCGTAACTAGCGCAACCCACTCCCGGAAGCAACGGAAATGCCTAAATAACAGGGATGCAGAGATCAGACGGGGTAGGTCACGCCGGTCATTTTTTCGGAAATCGCCCACAAGCTTTTGGCGGGATCAATCCGCCTGGCCTTGCCATGCGGCCGCACCTCTCGGGCCGGTCCAGTCCACTCCGCATTTCGGCTTGGCCCGAAATACTGACCACTCTCCACGCCGGTTCCAGCGGCGGCCGCCAGCGTGGGCCATGCCCCTTGCGCCGCGCTGTTCATGAACAATCCGGTCACCGGCCGCAGTAGCGATATCATCATCGCCGGAAAATGCCGCGCCAGCTCCGTATCCGCTACACCCGGATGGCAGGCGGTCGCAATGATCGGAGAATCGCCTGCGCGCAACCGCCGATCGAGTTCGTACATATGCAGCAAATTGGCCAGCTTGCTCATCGCATAGCGGCCCCAGCGGCTATAGCTCTTGTCTGCATTTATATCGTCAAAATCTATCTGGCCGCTGCGGTGGGCCATGCTCGAAGTGATCACCACCCGCGGCGAATGTCCTGCTGCCAGCTTGTCGAGCAGCAGTCCGGTGAGCGCAAACGTCCCCAGATGATTGACACCAAATTGCGATTCAAACCCGTCGACCGTCTCTTCCCTTGGTGGCATCATGATCCCGGCATTGTTCAGCAGCACATCCAGCCGGGGCTCCTCTGCCACCAATGCGGCTGCGGCCCGCACTGACTGAAGATCTCCCAGGTCCAGTGGGATGAAGCGCAGGTCGGCTTCCGGATAGACCGAGCGAATATCCCCCATCGCTTCCTTCGCCTTTTCCGAGGAGCGACAGCCAAGCAGCACCCGTGCGCCCCTGCCCGCCAGCAGCTTCGCCGCCGCATAGCCTAGCCCGCTATTCGCGCCGGTTACAAAAAACACCCGCCCGCTCTGGTCGGGAACATCCTTGTCGGTAAAATTTCTGATTGTCATGTCCGGCGCCTCCAGAACCTTGTTACCACAGAAATTAACGGCTGAGCAGCAAAACTGTGGCGTACAGCCCCTCCCCTCGCTGCGATCCAAGGCCTTTCCAGCAAGCTGGGCTTCCGGCTACGGCCCACACCACTTTACTTCCCGCCGATATCGTCTAATCGCTGCTGCCATCAGCTTTGGAGAATATCATGCGTGCCGACGCGCAAGCCTATGTCGACCGGATCGACGCCGCCCTCAACCTGATCAGGACCTCGCTCAACTGGGATGTCGCCCTGCGCCGTCTCGACGAGCTCAACGCCCGGGTCGAGGACCCGACCCTGTGGGATGACCAGACCGCCGCCCAGGCGGTCATGACCGAGCGCCGCCGCCTCGATGAATCGATCAGCGCGGCCAGGGAAATCGCGCAGGAACGCAACGACGCGCTCGAATTTATCGAAATGGCCGAGGAAGAAGGCGATGGGGGCCTGGCTGACGAAGGCGTCGCCAGCCTCGAGAAGCTTGCCGCCCGCGCCGACCGGGACAAGGTCAACGCTCTGCTTTCCGGCGAAGCCGACAGTCTCGATACCTATATCGAAATTCACGCCGGCGCCGGCGGCACCGAAAGCCAGGATTGGGCCGAAATGCTGTTGCGCATGTACCAGCGTTGGGCCGAGGCGCGAGGTTATAAAATATCGATGGTCGATTATCAGGCCGGGGATCAGGCGGGCATAAAATCGGCGACGATCGAGGTGAAAGGCGAAAATGCCTATGGCTATGCCAAGACCGAAAGCGGCGTTCACCGGCTGGTCCGTATCTCTCCGTTCGACAGCGCCGCCAAGCGCCACACCAGTTTCTCCAGCGTCTGGGTCTATCCGGTCATCGACGACAGTTTCGAGGTCGAGATCAACGAAAGCGATCTCAAGATCGACACCTATCGCGCCTCCGGTTCCGGCGGGCAGCACGTCAACACCACCGACAGCGCCGTGCGCATCACCCACCAGCCGACCGGAATCGTCGTCGCCAGTCAGAATGACCGTAGCCAGCACAAGAACCGCGCCACTGCCATGGGCATGCTCAAAGCGCGCCTGTTCGAGGCCGAGCTGCAGCGCCGCGAAGCCGAGGCTTCGGGCGAATATGAAGCCAAAACCGAAATCGGCTGGGGCCACCAGATCCGTTCTTATGTGCTGCAACCCTATCAGATGGTCAAGGATCTCCGCACCGGCCACACCAGCAGCGCCCCCAATGCCGTGCTGGACGGCGGTCTCGACGAATTTATCGCCGCGACCCTGGCGCAGAAGGTGACCGGAGAGAAGGTCGATGTCGAGGATGTGGATTAGTAAAACCCTGCGCTAGGGAAGCCACACTCTCTCCCACACCCCGTTCGTCCTGAACCTGTCGAAGGACAATGTAAGATAATCCACCCGTGCCCCTCCTAGCCGTTCGCCAGAACCGCAAATTTGCCCCTCTAACCCGACAATATATCTTCAGCGACGCAGCGAGCCAAGTCACAACATTCAACCAGCCCCTGCGAGAACGGATAGCGTTCCAACAATTGCGGCAATGCGAGACAATAGATCCGGTCGGTGCCGGATCGTGCCAAGTCCAGCGCAAACGGACGGATCACCGGTTCTTCAGGAGCCCGGAGCGCCTTGACCAGTTCCGGAAAGGGCAAGTCTTTTAAACCGGCCGATGCCTGCCCGCGCGCGTCAATCAGAGCGTCAAATTCTATCGTGCCATCTTCGGTATCAACCGCGATCATGCCATCGTCCGTTTCTGAAAATTCCGCCCTCTCCTCGGTGGCAATCAGCGCCAGCACGCCGGCGTCATATAAGGCAACGATCCGAGCGAGTGACAGATGCGGAACCGCAGCATAGCAATCGGCGAAGACCGGCATGAGATGCTCCAGGAACCGAGCATAATCTTCTTCGGACAAGTCTCTCAGGACATGATCGAAGATCTCGTGGCTCCGCAACAGCACATAGCGGTGGGGAATCGTCTCCTTGCGCTTCAGGCTTTCACCAACAACCGTCAAGTCACGCTTCAACGCCTGCAATCCACCCATTTCTCGGCGGTGTGCAAAATAGCCAGGCGCGAACCCCTCCACCGTTCTTGCCGTGGACGGCAATGCAGTCAGATAGTCGGGGTCGGCGGCGTCGAGTTCATCGCACAAAAGCGCAAACACTCGGTCCAGCAGTCCATCGGATCCACCGACGATTTCGTCATCCACGGCTGCCCGTGTCAAGCATGTCAGCGGCTCGTAGGGAAAAGGATAATAGAAATCGCCTTCGGGCATGATCCCCATATGGGATACCATGGTGATCCGCAAATCGTCATCGGCGTCATTCGGCAACCAGCTGATGCGGTCCCCAATCTGGTCGAATACACCGCGCGCGTGACCCAGCGCCATGACACTATCGATTGCCGACAATGACGAGCCCAATATTCCGATATCGGCATGGGTAAGCGCAGTGATATTCGTATAGGGCCAGGGCGAGACCATTGCCACGCCATCGATCTCCGGAACCTCAGGCCAGCTGTGACCGGAAGCAATGGCCACAAAGTCAAACTGTGCGGTCTGAATGTCCTGCCCCGATCCCTCTTGGCCGGACCGATAAGATATGCTCGGCGTTCCGTCCTCGGCCGTCTTGATATCGACAACACAGCTCTGGGTAAACACCCTGATCTGGTGCCCCGCCTCTTGCCCGCTTTTGCACAAATCCTCGAATTGGGATTGGAGATATTCGCCGATTAGTACACGCGGATAGAAGGCCCGTGCGGCCAGGTCATGCGCGGTCAGCTCCCATTGGTTCAGTTCGCGGGCGGGACGGTCCTTCAGCCACCCGAGCAGCGGACGCTCAATCGCAGGGATTTCACGGCTGAATGCGTTGCAGAGCATATAATCTGCATTATACTCGGAATTGTAGGGCATGCCCAAACCGGCTGCTTCAGAGGCTTCAAATATGCTGATCGCCAGTCGGTCATCGCTGACGCTGAGATGCTTCAGCAGGTAAATGGCCATGGGCCCGCTGCCCACGATGCCGATCTGACGCAATGATAATCCCTTTCGGCAATTGACAGGTTGATATTCTAAAGTGGCTTGAATTAGATAGTCAGTGGCATCGCATCAAAAACGCAATGGCGCAGCCCACAATTCCTTTCGTCGGTATCAAACGAACGACCGCCGAATGAAGGATCGCTGATGCCGATCATCCATCCGGCAGATCGCCTTATTGGGTTTCGTTACGCGAGATCACGAACATCGGGTTCCCGCTCGTAGAAGCGCGTTGCCGCGTTATCGACGAAGACCGAGCCGGCCGCCGTCACGCCTTCTGCATCCTGCGGTATATGGCAATGATCCAGCAGCAGCTGCGCCCCGGTATCATGACCAATCGCCTTCAGATGGACCCATGCATCGCAGACAAAATCGACAGCCGCACTGTCCTTGGTCAATTTCTTGGCTGCGTCTTCGCTCAGCACCAGAGCGACTGCATCCAGCAGCACCGATGGAGTCCCCGCGAGCTGACCATCGGCCTCTAGCGTACCGCCCTTGACCTTGATCCCGCCCACCTTGGGCGCGATCAGCATGGCTGTGCCCCCCTTGGACTCGATTGCCTTTTTCATCTCGTCGATGACCTTCTTTTCCGAACCTTCTGCAAACAGAATACCGACCTTGCGACCATTCAGCACGTCCTTGGCGTTTTTCTGGATCGACAGAGCGTCTGAAATACCGAGATCGACGGGTTGGCGCGCCGGCTTTGTAGCCTTGGGCAAATCAATCGCCAGTCCGTCAGCCACGCGTTTCGCTAGATCCGCATCGATATTCCGGAGCTGTGCTACCGTGCGCTGGCGCACATGGTCTATACCGACTTTCGAAAGTTCAAAGACGAGTGCCGACGCGATATGCGCCTGCTCATTGGCTGTCTGCGAAAGATAGAATAAGCGCGCTTGGCTGAAATGATCAGCGAACAACTCGCCGCGGGCCCGCACTTTCTTGGTCGGATCATTGCGCTCACCATTCTCGCGGAAGGAGCTGAAGCCGGTTTCCGGACATTCGCGCGGACCGCCGTCCTCGCCCGCCTCGGCCAGACTGTTCGGCTCATAATTGGCGCGCCCGGTCGGTACCATCGTCTGCATTAGACCATCGCGCTCGAAATTGTGCATCGGGCATTTTGGCGCATTGATCGGGATCTGATGAAAATTGGTCGTGCCAAGCCGCGATTTCTGCGTGTCCAGATAGCTGAACAGGCGCCCCTGCAGCAGCGGATCGTTGGAAAAGTCGATCCCCGGAATGACATTGGTCGGCAGAAAGGCGACCTGTTCGGTTTCGGCAAAGAAATTGTCCGGATTGCGGTTCAGCGTCATCTTGCCCACGATCCGGACCGGAATTTCCTCTTCCGGTATCAATTTGGTCGCGTCGAGCACATCATAAGGCTGCTTGGCCGCCCATTGCTCGTCGAACGTCTGCACGCCCAGCTCCCATTCTGGAAAGTCTCCCGCAGCAATCGCTTCGTGCAGGTCGCGGCGATGATAGTCCGGATCGGCGCCGGAAATCTTGACTGCCTCGTCCCAGGTGGTCGACTGCATGCCGAGCTTTGGCTTCCAGTGGAACTTCACGAACGTGCCCTTGCCCTCGTCATTGACGAAGCGGAACGTGTGAACGCCAAAGCCTTCCATCATCCGCAAGCTGCGCGGCAGCGCCCGGTCCGACATGACCCACATGATCATGTGCATGCTTTCCGGCATCAGGCTGATGAAATCCCAGAATGTATCATGGGCGGAAGCCGCCTGTGGAAATCCCCGGTCGGCTTCCGGCTTGACCGAATGCACCAGATCAGGAAATTTGATCGCGTCCTGGATGAAGAACGGGGCGATATTGTTCCCGACCAGGTCCCAGTTGCCGGTCTCGGTATAAAATTTCACCGCAAAACCGCGCACATCACGCGGCGTGTCCTTCGATCCCTTGGAGCCAGCGACGGTCGAGAACCGCACGAATACGGGACAACCATTGCCCTTCTTCTGGAAAAGCTCCGCCTTGGTCAGCTCCGAAATTGCCTCGGTCACCTCGAACACGCCATGCGCGCCGGAACCCCGGGCATGGACGATCCGCTCCGGAATCCGTTCATGATCAAAGTGAAAGATTTTTTCGCGCAGCACGAAATCTTCGAGCAGGCTGGGCCCGCGCGCGCCTGCCTTCAGACTGTTCTGATTATCGGAAATCCGGTGACCGAAATTGTCGGTCAGATGGGCCACCGCATCCTCGTGATCCCCGTCCGCCTTGATATGCTGATGCGTTTCCCCGCTCTGCTCCCGTTGCGCTTCGGAAACGGCGGTGCGGCCGCTTCCCGGCTGGATATCATGCAGCGCATTGTCGAGCGCCGGGCTGGCGGAAGCGGCTTGCCGTTTCGATTGGGGGGTGGCTTTTTTCTTGGTCATCTAAAATTCCTCTGGCTGGGGTCATCCAAAAACGGTTTTCTCTAAAGCAACGACCGACACGCTTTTCCGTTCCCGAAAATCAGGCCCATTCCCTGCGTCTTGTCCCTGTCGCCGATTCCAGCCCATGCACGACTCCGGATTGCCGTGCGAAAGCATCTTCTGTCGGCCGATGGCCAAACAAGGATTGAACCCTATCGTACGCTCGCCTAGTCTCTTTCCGATGAAGAAACCTGTCGCCAAAACTCGCGGGCTACCGCCGCTCCACCTGATCGCCGGGATGACCGCTCTGCTGCTGATGACCGCGCCGCTGGGTGCGTGCAAGCGACTGCCGGACGCCGATGATCAGCGTGCCGAGACCGCGCGCGCCTATCCGCCGGCATCGCGACCGGTGTCGGAACTCGCCGGCAATCAATGGTCGACCGAGACCGCGCGCGACAATCGCGGCGAGGCCGAGGAGATCATGAAGGCGGCAGGGCTCGAGCCGGGCATGACGGTTGCTGATATCGGCGCTGGCGAGGGCTATTATACCGTGCGGCTTGCTGACAAGGTCGGTGCGACCGGTCGGGTGCTCGCTCAGGATATTGACGAAGCTGCGATCGACCGGCTGGCCGAGCGGGTCAACCGCGAGAGTCTCGACAATGTCTCGATCAAGCTTGGCGCGCCGGACGACCCGCGGCTGCCCGAGAGCAGCTTTGATCGGATATTCCTGGTCCACATGTACCACGAGGTGCGCGAACCTTATGCCTTTCTCTCGCGATTGCGCCCGGCGCTGGTCGACCCGAATGGGCCGAACGGGGCTGGCGAGGTGATCGTGGTCGACGTCAACCGCGATTTTTCGCAGCACGGCATCCCGCCGAAGCAGCTGTTCTGCGAGTTCGAGGCCGTCGGCTACGAGCTGGTCGGTTTCATGGAGCGACCCGAGCTTGGCGGCTATTTTGCGCGCTTCCGGGCGGAAGGCGAGGCGATATTGCCCGGCAAGATCTTACCCTGCCCCTATCAGCGAAGCAGCCAATGAATCACGGGGTGATCGCTTCCTTCTTCCATTCGCTTCGCTGCCGCCGCGCCTTGCGGGCCAGCCGCCGCCAGTGGCGACGGTCGCGCGAAGACAGGCTGTTGTCATTCGCCCATTCCTTGAGCACATCGGCCGTGTCTGCGCCGTATTGGGTGTAAAAATAGCGGATATCCCGCGCGTCCTTGGTGCGGCGATAAGGCGTTTCGAACAGATCAAACATACAGGAGCCCCCCCGTGATAGAATCCGCCCTCTCCTGTACCACTTATGCTTTTTTGTACATTACGCGATCCGGCGATGAACTGCAATCGCAGAAATCATCACCTTGTCAATAAATTATTGTGAAAACACAATTTTTTTGTTGACCTACCCTTCATCGCCCATCTTCAGCGCGGCGATAAAGGCCTCCTGCGGGATGCTGACATTGCCATATTCGCGCATCTTCGCCTTGCCCTTCTTCTGCTTGTCGAGCAGCTTTTTCTTGCGGCTGATGTCGCCGCCATAGCATTTTGCCGTGACGTCCTTGCGCATCGCCGAGATCGTCTCGCGGGCGATCACCTTGCCGCCGATCGCCGCCTGGATCGGAATCTTGAACAGATGGCGCGGGATCAGGTCCTTGAGCCGCTCGCACATATGACGGCCGCGGGCTTCGGCGGCGTCGCGGTGGACGATCATGCTCAGCGCATCGACCGGATCCCCGTTGACCATGATGTTCATCTTGACCAGCTGGCCGGTGCGCAGGCCGATCTGGTGATAGTCGAAGCTGGCATAGCCGCGCGAGATACTCTTCAGCCGGTCGTAAAAGTCGAACACCACCTCGTTGAGCGGCAGTTCGTAGACCACCTGCGCCCGGTCGCTGACATAGGTCAGGTTCTTCTGTACCCCTCGGCGGTCCTGGCAGAGCTTCAATATGCCGCCGAGATATTCGTCCGGGCAATAGATGGTCGCCTCGATCCACGGCTCCTCGATCTCGCGGATCTTGACCACGTCCGGCATGTCCGCCGGGTTGTGCAGGAACATCTCGCTGCCGTCGTTCATCACGATCCGGTAGACCACCGACGGCGCGGTGGTGATCAGGTCGAGATCATATTCGCGGGTCAGCCGTTCCTGGACGATCTCCAGATGCAGCAGCCCCAGAAAACCGCAGCGGAACCCCTGCCCCAATGCTGCGCTGGTCTCCATCTCGAAGGTGAAGCTCGCATCATTCAGCCGCAGCTTGCCAATACTCTCGCGCAGCTTGTCGAAATCCGCCGCGTCGACCGGGAACAGGCCGCAGAACACCACCGACTGCACTTCCTTGAAGCCCGGCAGCGGCTCCGGCGCCGGGTTTTTCACCGTCGTGATCGTGTCGCCGACGGCGGTCTGGCTGACCTCCTTGATCTGCGCCGTGATGAAGCCGATCTCGCCCGCCGCCAGTTCCGGCAGCTGCTCGATCTTCGGCCGCATGCAGCCGACACGGTCGACCAGATGCTCGGTGCCTTGGGCCATGAACTTGATCCTGAGGCCCTTGGTGATCACCCCGTCGATCACCCGCACCAGGATGACCACGCCGAGATAGGGATCATACCAGCTGTCGACCAGCATTGCCTTCAGCGGCTTGCCCCGGTCGCCGCCCGGCGGCGGGATCTTGGTGACGATCTGCTCGAGAATATCCTCGATGCCGATGCCCGCCTTGGCGCTGGCCAGCACCGCCTCCGACGCATCCAGCCCGATGATCTCCTCGATCTCCTTGCGCACGCGCTCCGGCTCGGCCGCCGGCAGGTCGATCTTGTTGAGCACCGGAATGATCTCGTGGTCGTGCTCGATCGACTGGTAGACATTGGCCAACGTCTGCGCTTCGACCCCTTGCGCCGCGTCGACCACCAGCAAAGCGCCCTCGCACGCCGCCAGGCTCCGCGAGACTTCATAGGCAAAATCGACATGGCCCGGCGTGTCCATCAGGCTGAGCTCGTAATCCTCGCCATTTTTCGCCTTGTAATGCAGCCGCACCGTCTGCGCCTTGATGGTGATGCCGCGCTCTTTCTCGATATCCATATTGTCGAGCACCTGCTCGCTCATCTCGCGCTCGGTCAGCCCGCCGGTCTGCTGGATCAGCCGGTCGGCGAGAGTCGATTTGCCATGGTCGATATGGGCGATGATGGCGAAATTGCGGATATGGGAACGTTCGGTCATCCGCGCCCGTTAGCAGGGGCCTGCCCCCTTGTCAG
>NZ_JBGTDD010000121.1:0-2168 GCF_041748495.1 Parasphingorhabdus sp. | reverse complement strand
CGCAGGAGCCGCTGCCGGTGGTACCGGCGGGTCATTGTCGGCCACTTCGGTGAGCGATCCGCCTATGGCTTCGCATTCGCCAACGTCGGTATATTTCCAGGCATTGCCCTGATAGTCGAGCAGTGACGTACCGGCGCAGCTCGTGCCTTCGCCTGCGGCGCAGTCATTCTTGCCCGCCAGAGCGATGCCATAGCATTTTTCCTGATCTGCCGCAGTCACTTCGGTCACCTCGCTGCTCGATGTCTCGGCGCTTTCGCCGGTCGTTTCGCTGCCGCCACCAGAGCAGGCGGAAAGCGCTGCCGCCGCGATCAGGGCGGTTGCGGCGGAACCCAGTTTTGTGGCTTTGGTCATGAATATCTCCCGATTTAGGTCTTTGAAAACTCGCTGCCATCCTGCACAGCTCGCGGGGGGATTCGGACAGGAACAATCAATGGTTACACAGTCATCAGAGAAACACAATTCGGAAACGGGTATATCCGCCATCGCCAGACCACCGGAACATTTTCATGGCTGAGCGTTTCCGTTTTTCCATTGCCGCGACCGACGGCAAGGCCCGCACCGGCGCCATCTCCATGTTGCGCGGAGAAATCCGCACGCCTGCGTTCATGCCAGTGGGCACGGCCGCAACGGTGAAGGCGATGAAGCCGGAGACCGTTCGCGCGACTGGTGCGGATATCATTCTGGGCAACACTTATCATCTGATGTTGCGCCCCGGCGCGGAACGGGTGGCGCGTCTCGGCGGGCTGCACAAGTTCATGAACTGGGACCGGCCGATCCTGACGGACAGTGGCGGCTATCAGGTGATGAGCCTGTCGGAGCTGACCAAGCTCAGCGAGGACGGGGTAGAATTCCAGAGCCATCTCGACGGGTCGCGGCATATGCTGACGCCGGAACGGTCGATGGAAATCCAGCGGCTGCTGGGCAGCGATATTGTCATGGCCTTTGACGAATGCACCAAGAATGGCGCGACGCGCGACGAGGCGCTGGCCTCGATGGAGCGGTCGATGCGCTGGGCACGACGTTCGCGCGCCGGCTTTGACAGTGGCGCCGACCATGCGGGGCGCGCGGCGCTGTTCGGCATCCAGCAGGGTTCGCTGGACAGGGACATGCGTGCCGCATCGGCGGAGGCCTTGATCGAAATCGGCTTTGACGGCTATGCGATCGGTGGTCTGGCGGTTGGCGAAGGGCAGGAGGCGATGTTCGATGTGCTCGACTATGCCCCTGGCCAGTTACCCGCCGACAAGCCGCGCTATCTGATGGGCGTGGGCAAGCCCGATGATCTGGTCGGCGCGGTAGCGCGGGGTGTCGACATGTTCGATTGCGTGCTGCCCAGCCGCTCGGGCCGCAACGGCCAGGCGTTCACCGCGCGCGGCGCGATCAATATCCGCAACGCCAAATTTGCCGAAGATCTGGAACCGCTGGACGGTAGCTGCCAATGTTCGGTCTGTTCAAATTACAGTCGCGCCTATCTGCACCATCTGATCCGGGCAAAGGAAATCCTGGGGGCGATGCTGATGACCGAGCATAATATTGCTTATTATCAGGCGTTGATGGCGGGCATGCGCGATGCGATTACGGAAGGGCGCTTTGCTCTTTTTGCACAGGATTTTGCTCGCCGATATCGGGCGGGCGCCGAAGGGCGTTGATTTCGCACTGCCGCGATATTAGCCTGTGATGCCATGAGCGAGACTTTGGCCGAAGGAACCGTCCATAGAGTGGCGGACGATATGCGCGCTGCCCTCGAGGCAGATGCCGGGACACGTGCGCTGTGGCAAAGCCTGACACCGCTCGGCCGCAATGAATTCATCTGCTGGGTGGAGGATGCCAAGCAGGCAAAGACGCGGGAAAAGCGGATCGGTCGAACGGTCGAGGAATTGCAGGAAGGCAAGCGCCGGCCCTGTTGCTGGGCGGGCTGTATCCATCGCACGGACAAGTCACCGGGCGCCTGGCAGCAGGCGGTGCTGATCGACAAGCAGAAGGCCTAGAATATTCGCCCCGCCTGATGCGCCGCACGTGACAAATGCGCTTGAGGCCTTAAAGCTCGTCGCATGACACTATCGTTGCTGCCTCCCGCAATCTCGCTTTCCGATACGCTTGTCCGGGCAAGAGCCAATGCGCCCTATCTGAAGATGTTGCTGGAGGTGCAGCCGGAACTGGCCGATCTGCTG
>NZ_JBGTDD010000120.1:0-3418 GCF_041748495.1 Parasphingorhabdus sp. | reverse complement strand
CTGTTTGTCGATAGCGCCAAGCGGGCCGAGCTGCTGGACAGCGGCGAAGAGCTGCCGGCGCTCCAACATGTCATGCTGGACAAGGCGGCTGACGATGCGCCGCTGATGGCGGACTGGATGGCCGCCGAGGGTGCGACCCCGGCCGATCCCGGTGTGGGTCCGAAAGACCCCTATAATATCATCTATTCCAGCGGCACCACCGGCACGCCCAAGGGCATTGTCCACAGCCGCCAGATGCGCTGGTATCATGCCGCCGTCGGCGAGGGCACCGGCTATGGCAAGCCGGGGCAGGTCACCTTGCTGTCGACGCCGCTCTATTCGAACACGACGCTGGCTTTGTTCACCCCGACCATTGCCTATGGCGGGACGGTGGTGCTGATGGGCAAGTTCGATTGCCGGCGCTGGCTGGAACTGGCGCAGCAGCATCGCGCCAGCCACACGATGCTGGTGCCGGTGCAATATCAAAGGCTGATGGATTTCGAGGGGTTCGACGATTATGACCTGAGCAGCCTGACCCATAAATATTGCACCAGCGCGCCTTTTTCGGCGGAGCTGAAGCGCGAGGTGTTGCGGCGGATGCCGGGCGGGCTGATCGAGATCTATTCGATGACCGAGGGCGGGGTGGTCTGCATCCTGCTGTGCCACGAGCATCCGGACAAGCTGCACACGGTCGGCATCGCCTGGGGTGGTAGCGAGGTGATCACCGTCGACGAGCAGCTCAACCGGCTGCCGGCCGGGGAAATGGGCGAGCTGGTTGGCCGGTCGCAGACGATGATGTCGGGCTATCAGAACCAGCCGGAAAAGACCGAGGAAGCCAGCTGGTATGACGAGAAGGGCGAGCGCTGGCAGCGGATGGGCGATATCGGCAAGGTCGACGCGGATGGTTTCATCACCCTGATGGGGCGCTCCAAGGACATGATCATCTCCGGCGGTTTCAACATCTATCCGCGCGACCTGGAGGAAGCCTTGATGGCGCAGCCGGGCGTGGCCGATGCGGCGGTGATCGGGGTGGCCTCGCGGCAATGGGGCGAGACGCCGGTCGGCTTTGTCGTCGCCGAGGCCGGGGTGACGCTCGATCCGGAGGCGCTGAAGGCAGCGACCAACGCGGATCTCGGCAAGACCCAGCGACTGTCGGAGCTGCGGCTGATCGACGAACTGCCGCGCAGCCATATCGGCAAGATATTGAAGACGGAGCTTCGGGATATGGTCGAGGCGCAAGGCTGACCGGGTGCCCCTGCGCAGGCGGGGGTCCATCTCCCGAGCCCTGCACCGCGTACTATGGGAGGTGGCCACGCCTGGCTTGCGGCAAAGCGTGCCCACGAACCATGGTGCCAAGCGGCACAGTTCCGAGATGGGCCCCTGCCTTCGCAGGGGAACTGGAGATCCCAAATTGTGCCACCGCGCAGGCGGGGGTCCATCTCGGACTCTTGCGGTTTATCAGAATGGTTTCTGATCACGCGTTGGCTCGGGCTTGGTGCACTCCAATTCTAGGGCATGCAGAACAGGTGCAGGAGATGGACCCCCGCCTGCGCGGGGGAACAGTTCAGCCCTCAATTATTATGGACTCTCCCTGCGTGCGCGATTAAGCGCAAGCCCATGTCCATTGCTCATGAAGAAACCATCCTGATCGTCGATTTCGGTTCTCAGGTCACGCAGCTTATCGCCCGCCGGGTGCGCGAGGCGGGGGTCTATTCGGAGATTGCTCCGTTCAACAGCGCCGAAGAGGCGTTTCACCGGCTGAAGCCGAAGGGCGTGATTCTGTCGGGATCGCCTGCCGGGGTGCCGGAAGAAGGCAGTCCGCGGGCGCCGCAGGTGATTTTCGACAGCGGCCTGCCGATCCTCGGCATCTGCTATGGCCAGCAGGTGATGACGCACCAGCTCGGCGGCCAGGTGGAAGCGGGCGATCATGGCGAATTCGGCCGCGCCTTCATCGACATTTCCGAAGAATGCGTCTTGTTCGACGGCCTATGGCAGGTCGGCGAACGGCATCAGGTATGGATGAGCCACGGCGACAAGGTCACCGAATTCGCGCCGGGCTTCCGGATTGTCGCGACCACCGAGGGCGCACCCTTTGCGCTGATCGCCAATGACGAGCGGCGCTATTATGGCACCCAGTTCCACCCCGAGGTGGTGCACACGCCCGATGGCGGCAAGCTGATCGCCAATTTTGTCCGCCATGTCTGCGGCTGTGCCGGTGACTGGACGATGGCGGAATATAAGGATGCCAAGATTGCCGAAATCCGCGAGCAGGTCGGCGACAAGAAGGTTATCTGCGGCCTGTCCGGGGGCGTCGACAGCTCGGTCGCGGCGATCCTGATCCACGAGGCGATCGGTGACCAGCTGACCTGCGTGTTTGTCGACCATGGCTTGCTCCGGATGAACGAACGCGAGCAGGTCGAGACTTTGTTCCGCGACCATTATAATATCCCGCTGGTGGTGGTCGACGCCGAAGCGCGGTTCATGAAGGGCCTCGCCGGCGAGACCGACCCCGAGAAGAAGCGCAAATTCATCGGCGGCGAGTTTATCGAGGTGTTCGACGAGGAATCGGCCCGGGTCGGCGGTGCGGATTTCCTCGCGCAGGGGACGCTATATCCCGACGTGATCGAGAGCGTGTCGTTCACTGGCGGGCCGAGCGTGACGATCAAGTCGCACCACAATGTCGGCGGCCTGCCCGAGCGGATGAACATGAAGCTGGTCGAGCCGCTGCGCGAACTGTTCAAGGACGAGGTCCGCGATCTCGGCCGCGAACTGGGGCTGAACGATCAATTTGTCGGGCGGCATCCGTTTCCGGGTCCGGGGCTGGCGATCCGCATTCCCGGCGAGGTGACGAAGGAGCGCTGCGATATCTTGCGCAAGGCGGACGCGATCTATCTCGAGGAGATCCGCAACGCCGGTCTCTATGATGCGATCTGGCAGGCCTTTGCCGTGCTGCTGCCGGTGAAGACCGTCGGGGTGATGGGCGACAGCCGCACCTATGACAATGTCTGCGGCCTGCGCGCCGTCACCAGCACCGACGGCATGACTGCCGACGTCTATCCCTTTGACGCCAGCTTCCTGACCCGCGTCTCGACCCGGATCGTCAACGAGGTCAAGGGGATCAACCGGGTGGTTTATGATTATACCAGCAAGCCGCCGGGCACGATCGAGTGGGAGTGAGGCTCCCGCGGGAACCCAATCGCCGCTCGCCCGTTACCCTTCTGTTGCTGTCGCGCAAAAGACGCGAAGGAAACAGGAGAGAGAAAATGATAAAGTTGCAAAATTTACCAATGGCGGGTCTCGGTGCCATTGCGCTCGCCCTCGCCGGTTGCGCCACTGTTGAAGAGACGGTCGCCGAACGGACCGGTGACACTTACCGCACGACCCTGCTCGGTAGCGAGGAAGTCGGTCCGGGCGATCCCGATGGCTATGGCCGCGCCGA
>NZ_JBGTDD010000119.1:0-11969 GCF_041748495.1 Parasphingorhabdus sp. | reverse complement strand
CACACTTTCCTGTCAGCCATCTGTATTGCTGCGACCGTCATCTTCTGGTTGTGATCAATGAGTCCTGACCCTAGCAAACCGACCGGAAAGAAGTAATATCATCCGTTTAGATATTAAATTCTGCTCTAAAATTTAATCAATTTTAATTAAATACCGACCAGACCGTGAGATCAAATATCCTGATCGCAATTTGATGAATACCTGAATTGTATCAATCTCGGGGTTAGTGGCTTTTAAAAGTGTCTTCGATAATTTTTCTAGGCCCGAAACATTTTTAGAGCTGATAGCATCTTTATTGGTTTACGTGATCGCTGGCATAATTGGGATAATCGCTTTTATCGTTTACCTTTCTACAATGATGTTAGGTACAATCTTTGGAATCGAGTTGTCGCCAGCTGAAACGAACTAATAACAAGGCTTGGCGGCTCTATAGACCGCCAGCTTCGATAATGCAGAACTAGAGAAATGACGACCGTTGATGTTGTGGTCAAATCATCGCGTTAATGGCAATATCACTATACCCCCCGTCGGCAGAACGGAGGGCGAGCGCGCAGCATCACGGTGAACCTGTCGGAATCCCCATTGGGCTGGCTGCACGCCCGTGGACATCTATCCGACCGCCAGTTTGACGCGGGCGAAAAGCTCCGCGCCGATTGGGAAAGAGCCAATCTGGCGCCACGGATCACGATGCGCTGGGATGCAGCGCCAATTGCCAAAAGAAAGCGGCGCACAGCGGCGGCGCTGCATGAAACCGAAGCGCAGCTTGCCGCAAAGCAGCGCTTCGCCCATGCCATCGATTATCTGGGTAGCGATCTGTCGGATATTGCCTGGCGGATCATCTGCGGGGGAGAGGGCACGCCGCTTGCCGAAAAAAATCTGGGCTGGCCCGCCCGTTCCGGCAAGCTGGTGTTGAAAATCGCGCTGGACCGGCTGGCAATCTACTATCGCCTACCGGGCTGATCAGGGCTGGAGCAGCCGTTCGACTTCTTCCGCCAGTTCCAGCCAGCGCATTTCGGCTGTGTCTTTCTCTTCGATCAGCGCGCTATTCTCCTTGGTCAGCGCATCAAACCGCTCGAAATCGCGCGTGTAGAGATTCGGATCAGCCAGTGCCTGCTCGATTTCGACCATGCGCTGGTCAATGGCCTCGATCCGCTCCGGTAACAGGTCGTAATCGCGCTGGTCCTTGTAGCTCAGCTTCTTGCTCGGGCTGCTGGAGCGGGACGTCGTTGGCCCAGAGGATGAAGCTGATTTCGATGTTGGCCTCTGATCGCTCTCAACCTGTTTGCGCTTGGCCTCCCATTCGGCATAGCCGCCGGCGATGACATCCACCTTGCCGCTGCCGTCCAGCCCCAGCGTGATCGTCACCGTGCGGTCCAGAAAATCGCGATCATGGCTGACCAGCAGCACGGTGCCTTCATAATCGGCGATCACTTCCTGCAGCAGGTCCAGTGTTTCGAGATCGAGATCATTGGTCGGTTCGTCGAGCACCAGCAGGTTTGACATGCGGGCGAATTCGCGGGCGAGCAGCAGCCGGGATTGTTCGCCGCCCGACAATGTTCCGACCCGGGCGTCGATCAGGGTGGGTGCGAACAGAAATTCCTTCAGATAGCCCTGCACATGTTTCTTGGTGCCGCGCACGTCGATCCAGTCACTGCCATCGGCAAGCACGTCGCGGACCCGCTTGTCCGGGGTCAGCAGGCTGCGTTGCTGGTCGATGAAAACCCCGTTCAATGTCTTGGCGAGTGCGACGCTGCCGCTATCCGGCTCCAGCTCGCCGGTCAGCATTTTCAGCAGGGTGGTCTTGCCCGCGCCATTGGCCCCGACGATCCCGATACGGTCGCCGCGCTGGATGCGCAGGGAGAAATCACGGATGATGATACGCTTGCCATCGCCTTCACCATAGGACTTGGAAATATCGGTAGCCGTTATCACCGATTTGGTTCGGCTGTCATCACTTTCGGCCTGAAGCTTGGCGGCCCCCGCCGGACCGATCATCGCCGCGCGTTGCGCCCGCATTTCCCAAAGCTTCTCGAGCCGGCCCTGGTTGCGCTTGCGCCGCGCGGTCACGCCGCGTTCCAGCCAGTGCGCCTCGAGCTTCAGCCTGGCGTCGAGTCGCTCGGCTGAACGGGTTTCGTCGGCATAGATTTTTTCCATCCAGGCCTCGTAGCCGCCGAAACCGACTTCCAGCCGGCGCAGCGATCCGCGGTCCAGCCACAAGGTCTGCCTGGTCAGCCGGGTCAGGAAGGTCCGGTCATGCGAGATCGTGATGAACGCGCCCTTGTAGCGGCCAAGCCATTCTTCCAGCCAGTCGATTGCGCCGAGGTCAAGATGGTTGGTGGGTTCGTCGAGCAACAGCAGATCCGGCTGCGAGGCCAATGCCCGGCACAGCGCCGCGCGGCGTTTTTCGCCGCCGCTTGCCTTGTCGGCGCGGGTGGAAAGGTCCGTGCCGAGCTGGTCAGCAATGGCTTCCACTTCGTGCAGGGCCGGTCCATCGGCTCCGGAAACGGCAAAGTCGCGCAAGGTTTCAAACGGCGTGAAATCGGGCTCCTGTTCCAGCATCACGATGTTGACGCCCGGCTGGATAACCCGCTTTCCCTTGTCCGCTTCGATCTCGTCGGTGATCAACCGCAGCAATGTGGTCTTGCCAGCGCCGTTGCGGCCGATCAGCGCCAGCCGGTCGCGCGGCCCGACATGCAGGTCGAGATCCTGGAACAGCCAGCCTTCACCCTGGTGGAGTGAGAGATTCTCGTAGGAAAAAATGGGGGGCTGTGACATGGTTCCCGGGCGTTAGGGGCAAGCGGGCTTTGGCTCAAGCCTTCTCTTTTCGACGAAGGCCATTGACCTGCCGCGCCTTATCGGATTGTTAGGCGTGAAACTGACGATTTGGCGATAGGGACCGGATTTGCACATAATATTTCTGAACGGCGAATATGTTGCCAGGTCAGCCGCCAAAATCTCCGTATTTGATCGGGGCTTGCTGTTTTCCGACGCAGTCTATGAAGTGATTTCGGTCATTGGCGGCCAGCTGATTGATATGGAACGCCACATCATGCGTCTGGAACGGTCGCTCGGCGAACTTTCCATCAGTGCTTTTGCCGACTGGTCAGCCGTTTGCCGGCGGCTGGTGGCGGACAATCACCTGCAGGAAGGACTGGTCTATCTGCAAGTATCACGCGGCGTGATGGAAGAGCGGGACTATCGCTGGCCTGCACCGGACACGGCCCCGACGATATTTGCCTTTGCCCAGCAGCGGACGCTGATCGCCAACCCGATGGCTGTCAGCGGCATGCGGATCATTACCCGGCCCGATCTGCGCTGGCAGAGATGCGATATCAAGACGACCCAGTTGCTCTACGCCTCGCTGATGAAAATGGAGGCGGTTGCGGCCGGCGTCGACGATGTCTGGATGACCCGGGAGGATCTGGTCACCGAAGGCACGTCGCAAAATGCGCATATTATCAGTCAGGACGGTGTCCTGATCTCGCATCAGCTCGATCGCGCCATCCTGCCCGGGGTGACCCGAATCGAAACGCTGGCCCAGGCCAAATCCATGGGACTAACCGTCGAGGAGCGGGCATTTTCGGTCGACGAAGCGAAAGCAGCGGCAGAGGCTTTTGTTTCATCATCGACCCTGCTGGTGATGCCGGTCGTCGAGATTGACGGTCACAGGATTGGCGATGGGCGACCGGGCAAGCGCACTGGCCAAATTCGTCAAAACTATATAGCTGCTGTTCAGGCAGGCCATTCTACAAAGACTGAAATCAATGGAGAATGATATGAAATTTTCAATTTTGCTCGCCGGTGCGGCCCTGACCCTGATTCCTGCCAATTTCGCGCAAGCCGCCAATGTCGAGATTGTCGCGCAGAATCCGGTGATCGAACTTAGCGTATCGGAACAGGTCGACAGCGCACCCGACACTGCGATGTTCAGCACCGGTGTGGAAACCAAGGCGAAGACCGCGACCGAGGCACTGCGCCAGAATTCGGTGCAGGCGCGCACGGTGATTGACCGGCTCAAATCGCTGGGCATTGCCGAAAAGGACATCCAGACCACCGGCATCAATCTCCGCGCCGATTATGAATATGACCAGCCGAGCCGGGAAAACCGCTTCGTCGGCTACGTGGTTTCCAATCAGGTTTCGGCGACCGTGAACGACATTTCCAGACTTGGCGAAATTCTCGATGCCGTGGTCACCAGCGGCGCGACCAATTTGAACGGTCCTTCCTTTTCGATCAGCGATGACAGCAAGGTCAGGGACGTGGCGCGGGAGCGGGCGCTTGCCAATGGCAAGGCGCGGGCCATGAGCTATGCCCGCTCGGAAGGCTATAGCGGCGTCCGGATGCTGTCGATCAGCGAGGGCATTTCACACCAGTCGGAACAACCGAAAATGCGGATGCAGAGCGATGCAGCGGAATCTTTTGCACCGCCGGTCGCTCCTGGGCAGGTGGGGACCGTGGTATCACTGAACATCACCTATGAAATGACTCGCTAGCATGGCGGACTATAGCCTGAACCTGCTATTCACCTGATGTTAAAAGCGCCAAGCCTAGAAGGGGCCATGATGATGAAAAAATTCACCTTCTTTCCCCTTCTGACGCTTGGCCTGACGGCCATGGCTCCGAATATGGCGTCGGCTGCGGATCGCCGCACCGAGCAGAATGAGGCGCGGGCGCAGATGATGGCCGGCAAGGTGAAATCCATTCGTTCGATCGAGAACCGGATCTTGCCCCGGATGTCCGGCAGCGAATATATCGGTCCCGAATTCGATCCCAATGCTCAGGTTTACCGGCTGAAATTCATCCGCGACGGCCGGGTGATATTTGTCGACGTCGATGGCCGGACGGGCAGCATTTTGCGCGAGAGTCGCTAGCCAGAATCGGCTCTGTCCGGATTCGAAATCCCGGGTTTTCTAATTCATTGTGCGTTTTTGCGATGATGATATAGGCTGTGCCACATAAATATTATTTCGGAGGACATGCATGCGCGTCTTGATCGTTGAAGACGAACCCACGCTGGGACAGCAGCTCAAATCAACCCTGGAAGCCAATGGCTATGCCATCGACCTGTCGACCGACGGCGAGGACGGTCATTTCATGGGATCGACCGAAGATTATGACGCGGTGATCCTGGATCTCGGCCTGCCGGAAATCGACGGTCTTACCGTTCTCGATCGCTGGCGCAAGGAAGAGCGCAATTTTCCGGTGCTGGTGCTGACCGCCCGCGACAGCTGGTCGGACAAGGTCGCCGGACTGGATGCCGGTGCCGATGATTATCTCGCCAAACCGTTCCAGACCGAAGAACTGATCGCGCGGCTGCGGGCGCTCATTCGCCGCGCGTCGGGCAACGCCTCGTCTGAACTCACCGCCGGACTGGTGCGCCTCGATACCCGATCGGGCAAGGTGACGCTCGATGGCAGTCCGGTCAAGCTGACGGCGCAGGAATATAAGCTGCTGTCCTATCTGATGCATCACAAGGGAAAAGTGGTGTCCCGGACCGAACTGATCGAACATATTTATGACCAGGATTTCGACCGCGATTCAAATACGATCGAAGTGTTTGTCACCCGGATTCGCAAGAAACTGGGAGCGGACGTCATTTCGACGATAAGGGGGCTTGGCTATAGTCTAGAGGATCCCGAAGCCTGAATGAATCCCGCCAGATAGATATTCCGGTCGATGAGAAGGAACCGACACCCCATTTCCGGCTAGGCACACAGACCACTGGCTCGCTCGGCCGGCGGATGATCGGGATTGCGGCCGCCTGGATCGTCATCCTGCTGTTCGGCGGCGGTTTCGCGCTGGATCGGGTGCTCAACGATGCGGTGACGCGCAATTTCGACAATCAGCTGGAATATGTGCTGACCGCGATGATCGCCTCGGCCGAGATTGGGCCGGATGGCGAGGTGTTCCTGAACCGTCCGCTGGGGGATCAGCGCTATCTGGAACCCAATAGCGGGCTCTACTGGCAGATCAGCGGCGAAGGCCATGATGATTTCCCCTCCCGCTCGCTGTGGGACCGCACGTTGAAATCCGATATCACCCATGATGATCGTGAAACCCATATCTATAACAGCGGCCAGTTTCAGGACGAACCATTGCGGGTGCTCGAACGGACGATCATTCTCCCGGATTCTGGCACCAAATGGCTGTTTCAGGTGGCCCAAAGCCGCGATGGTCTGGATGCCCAGATCACCAATATTCGCTCCATTCTGGTCAACAGCTTCCTGATATTGGCGCTCGGACTGATCGGCATGGCGGCGTTGCAGACGCTGTACGGCCTGTGGCCGCTGCGCAAGATTCGCATAGCCATCGCGGCGATGCGCACCGGACAGCAGCGCCGGGTCATCGAACCCATGCCGAATGAAGTGACACCCATGGTCGACGAGTTGAACGCCTTGCTCGACCATAATGAGAAGCAGGCCGAAGAGGCGAGGCGGCACGCCGGCAATCTCGCCCATGCCCTGAAAACCCCCCTGACGGTGATCATGAACAGCGCTACGGCCAAGGCGGACGATCTCGCCGATACGGTGATCCGCGAAGCCGGGGTGATGCGGCGGCAGGTCGACCATCATCTGGCGCGCGCGCGCGCCGTTGGCAGGCGCGGTCATGCGCACAGCCGAGCCAAGGTCTGGCAGAGCCTGCAAGCGGTCGAACGCGCGGTCGGACGGCTCTATCCACATGTCCGGATCGACATTGATGGTAACCAGGATGCGGTCGCATCGGTCGAACGTCAGGACCTCGACGAAATGATCGGCAATCTCGTCGAAAATGCTGCCAAATATGGTGGCGGCAGCGTGTTTGTCACCGTCGCCAGCGATGATGATTTCGTCGAGCTGCAGATCGAGGATGACGGGCGCGGAATTCCGGAGAAGGACCGGCAACGCATATTCGATCGCGGCGCACGGCTGGATAGCGGCAAGCCGGGCACCGGGCTTGGTCTGGCGATTGTCCGGGACGTGGCTGAAATTTATGACGGGTCGGTGTCGCTGGAAGAAAGCGAGGATCTCGGGGGATTGCTGGTGCGGTTGCGATTGCCGAAGTCGGAAACGCAATCTGTTTGATATATTGCCCTTGACCGCGTCCGGCAAAAGCCTTCGTGATTCCTAAGCTGAACATAGCCATTGTTGGTTGCGGGCCGGGCGGATTGGCCGCGGCTCTTTTTCTGAAACGCCAGGACCATGACGTCACTATCTTCGAGCAATTTTCCAAACCGCTACCGGTCGGATCCGGATTACTGATCCAGCCATCCGGCCAAGCCATTCTTGAAATGTTGGGATTACTCGACAGCATAAGGTCATTGGCCAGCCCCGTATATCATCTGCACGGTATTTCCGTGGAACAGAATCGCCGGGCGCTGGACATGCAATATTCCAATACGAAGGAGGGCACATCCGCCTTGGGTATCCACCGCGCCAGCCTGTTCTCCGTTCTGCTTCAAGCTGTCGAGAAAGCGGGTGTGCCGATTGTGGTCAACAGCAAGCTGGTTTCCGTCGAAGAGCGCGGCAGCCTTATCACTCCCATCTTTGAAAGGGGAGCGGCCGGCGCTCCATTCGATCTGCTGATTGATGCCAGCGGCGCGCGCAGTCCGTTGGCAGACGGCAAGGTGAAGCGCCTCGATTACGGCGCATTTTGGGCGACCGTCGACATGCCGGAGACACATGCCATTGTTCCGGACGCGCTTGACCAGCGCTATTATCGGGCCAGTCAGATGGCGGGTATCATGCCGGTTGGCCTGAATCCTGCCACAGGCAAGCCCGGTGCGGCGATTTTCTGGTCGGAGAAGCCTGAAAATGCAAAAAGATTTATGTCATTGGGAATCGATGAATTCCGCAGAAGCTATTGCAGTCTCTGGCCTGAAGCAAAACCCTTTGTCTCCCAGCTGACATCCATGGAAGAATTGACGATGGCCGTTTACGGCCATCGCACGGGGAGACCTTCACCTATCGACCGGCTCATCCATGTGGGCGATAGCTGGCATTGTACCAGCCCCCAACTGGGGCAAGGCGCGAACATGGCCCTGATCGATGCTGCCGCGCTCGCCATGGCCCTTGAACAATCCAGTTCGCTTTCTGAGGCGACCCGGGCATATCGAAAGCTTCGCGCAATGCATATCAGGCTGTATCAGATGCTCAGCGTCGTCTTCACGCCGCTTTATCAGTCCGATGGCGTGATCAAGCCGTGGATCCGAGACATGATCATCCACCATTTTGCGCGACTGCCGATCATCCGGAGGTTTATCGCTTCAACGGTCTCCGGAAGCCTCGCCCTGAAGATTCGATGACTGCCCCCAATCGGCCTAGCCCTCTTCCCTGATCCGCTCGTGGTGCCGAATCACTTCATCGATGATGAAGCGCAGGAATTTTTCCGAAAATTCGGGGTCGAGATTGGCGTCGCTGGCGAGCTGCCGCAACCGGGCGATCTGCTCCTGCTCGCGGGCGCTGTCGGCGGGTGGCAGGCTGTTCCGGGCCTTATACTCTCCGACCGCTTGCGTGACCTTGAATCGTTCGGCCAGCATGAACACCAGAGCGGCATCGATATTGTTGATGCTTTCGCGATATTGTTTCAGCTTTTCATCCATGATTTGCCGTCCGCTTTCTGCCTGTTCCTGATCTGGCCTTACTTATGCGGGGCGCAATCGCAAGAGACCTTATTTCACTTGCCTTATCCCTAGTGACTTGCCACATCCGGTGCAACATGTCAGCAACGGTCCATCATATCGGGCGGGACACCGCGCCTTCGCTTGAACCGATCATGTCGCTGGTCGCCAGCGACATGAATCAGGTCAACAGTGTGATTCTGGACCGGATGCAATCGGAAATACCGCTGATTCCGGAACTCGCCGGACATCTGATTGCCGGCGGCGGCAAGCGTATGCGGCCGATGCTGACCCTGGCGGCAGCGAAGCTGATCGGCTATCCGGGCGATCGCCATTTCAAGCTGGCGGCGGCGGTCGAATTTATCCACACCGCGACGCTGTTGCACGATGATGTTGTCGATGGTTCGGATTTGCGGCGCGGAAAAACTGCGGCCAATCTTATCTTTGGCAATCCGGCCACCGTGCTGGTCGGCGATTTTCTGTTCAGCCGGTCATTCGAACTGATGGTCGAGGATGGCTCGCTGAAAGTATTGAAGATTCTGTCCAATGCCTCGGCGGTGATTGCCGAGGGCGAGGTCAACCAGCTTACCGCCCAGCGCAAGATTGACACCAGCGAAGACCGCTATCTCAATATCATTGGCGCCAAGACGGCGGCCCTGTTCGCCGCAGCCAGCCGGATTTCGGCGGTGGTTGCGGAATGCGATGAGGAAATCGAACTGGCGCTGGACAGCTACGGCCGCAATCTGGGCATTGCCTTTCAGCTGGTCGATGACGCGATCGATTATTCTTCCGATCGCGACACCATGGGCAAGGATGCCGGCGACGATTTCCGGGAAGGCAAGGTGACCTTGCCGGTCATATTGGCTTATTCGCGGGGCAGCGAAGAGGATCGCAAATTCTGGAAAGACGCGATCATTGGACACAAGTCCTCGAATGAAGATCTTGACCGGGCCATCGGCTTGCTGCGCTCGACCGGCGCAATGGACGATACAATGTCGCGGGCCCGGCATTATGGCCAGCGGGCGATCGATGCGCTGGGAATATTTGCCTCCGGAAAGGCAAAGGATGCGATGACCGAAGCGGTTGAATTCGCGATATCCCGCGCGTATTGAGACGGTTCAGGACAGGAACAGAAAATGGCCGCACGAATTTATCAAATTCCCAGAAACGCAATGCAGTCCGGCAGGGCCCTGACCGATAAATGGGTGCTGGAATTTGAACCGGCGGAAGCGCGGAAGCCCGATCCGCTGACCGGCTGGGCCGGCTCCGGCGATACCCAGCGGCAGGTCAGGCTGAACTTTGAATCCTGCGATGCAGCGAAGGCATATGCCGACAAACATGTGATTGTCTATTCGGTCATTGCCACGCCGCACAAAACGCTCAAGATCCAGGCCTATGCGGATAATTTTCGCTAGCTGAGAATCGGCCCGGGCGGTCGAGCCGTGGCGATATTTTCAGCTCATTTGCAGAAACAGCATCAACCGCACGTCGATCCCGGCGCCTTCTTGGCGCTTGCTTGCGATGAAATCGTCCAGATCCGCCAGTGCGACCCGATGGACGATGATATTCTCTCCTTCGACGCCGCCGCCTTCGCTGACCTTGGTCAGCCCGCTGGCCCGGAATAAAGAGAAGCTCTCAGAGACCATCCCGGGGGATGAATAATATTCGCCGCAATTTTCAATACTCGCTGCACGATAGCCGGTTTCTTCTTCCAGCTCCCGGATCGCGGCGATGGCGCTATCCTCATCGGCGAGGTGGTCATGGTCGCCGACCAGGCCGGCGGGCAGTTCGATACAGTTTTTCCCGAGCGGCACGCGATATTGCTCGACCAGCAGCACATGTCCTGCGTCAATCGCCAGTATGACCGCAGCCTTGATGCCGCGGCTGCGTGAAACATATTCCCATTTGCCCTGGCGCTTGGCCGTGACGAAGCGGCCTTCCCACATGACCTCGACAGCGTCGTCGTCGCCGTCGCTCAAAGTTCGATCAACCGGTCGGGCAGTTCGTTGGGATTCTGGTCGGTCTTGGGAAAATGCTCGGCCAGGACCAGTCCCATTTGCCGAACCGCTTCGGCCATGCCCGCGCCCGGCGTACCGGCGCGCACCAGGTCGATCATGGCGATCATCGCATCGCCCCACACGGCCGGCTCGACGTTCGCGGCAATGGCCTCATCGGCGACGATTTCCGCGCGATGCTCGCGCATCGACAGATAGAGCAATATGCCAGTGCGTCCGACCGTCCGATGGTCGGTTGAAACCCGGAACAAGGTTACCGCCCGCCTGCGCACACGCGCCTTTTTGATTGGTGACGGAATGAGCAGGAAGAGCAACGGCTTCCAGATCAGGATCAGCCGGGTTCCGAAAAATTTCATCGCGGCAAAAACAAATAACGCCCAATAGGGCAGGGCGGTCACGCCGCTCCAGCCTCCGGCGAACCAGTCGATCATGTTCAGATAGATTTCCGGAAACAGGCTGACCACGAGTAATGCGGTCAGCGCGACCAGACCGGACAGCGCCCAGGCGACATCGCCATAATGATCGGATTGACCCGTCACGATGGTCACGATTTCGCCATCGGTCGCCTTTTCCGCCAGCGATACGGCGGATGTGACGATCTTGTGGTCGTCGGCGGTGAACTGGTTCACTTTGCCCATTACCAGCCTCCCGAGGCGCCGCCGCCGCCAAAGCTGCCGCCGCCACCACCAAAGCCGCCTCCGCCAAAGCCGCCGCCGCCGAATCCTCCGCTGCTGCCACCGCCAAAGCCTGTCCCGCCACCCCAGATGACGACCGGTCCGGCGCCCCGGCGATAGCGCTTGCCGCCGCGGTTGGAGAACATCGGAATGATCACGAAGAAAATCAGAATGAAGCCCCAGAAGATCATCAGACCGATATTCTCGCCATCGCCTTCGCTGGCTTGCTGTTCGGCGTCCTGCGCAATCAGCCGCGCTTCCTCTTCGGGCAGGACCAGTTGCGATGCGATGCGATCCACGCCGGCAATGATACCGCCGGCCATATTGTCATTGCGAAATTGGGGCAGGATATCATTCTGGATGATGATGCTCGACAGCGCGTCGGTCATGATGCCCTCCAGGCCATAGCCGACTTCGACGCGCACCTTGCGTTCATTGGGCGCGACCAGCAGGATCAGGCCGTTATCCTTTTCCTTCTCGCCGTCGCCGTCCTGACCAATGCCCCAGGTCCGGCCCAGCTGATAGCCATAGTCCGCAATATCATAGCCTTCGAGACTGTTGACCGTTGCCACGACAAGCTGGCGATTGGACTGGGTTTCGAGCGCAGCAAGCTTTGCCGTGAGCTCCGCCTCTTGCACGGGATCCAGCAGACCCGCCTGATCGACAACGCGGCCGGTGAGTTCC
>NZ_JBGTDD010000118.1:0-16467 GCF_041748495.1 Parasphingorhabdus sp. | reverse complement strand
GTCAAACGGCGATGCCGGTTCGCGCTGGGCCGCAATGCCGCCGCTGTCGCTGCTGCTGATCGGGGTGCACGAGGCACCGGCCAGAAAGCCGAGCGCCCGCGCGGTCGAGGCTTCGCCGGGGTCGCCCAGCGGCAGGCTGATATCGTCCGCCGCCTGGCAGCTGTTGGCCACCGATCCGGCCAGGCCGCTGAAATAATCGGCATTGCCGTCGGCATTTTCGGTGGCAAAGGCAACGATCCGGATCCGGTCATCACAGGCCTCCCGGTCCAGCCCGATCTGGCCGACCGGCTTGCCGAACGTGTTGCTGCCGACCAGCGCCATGTCCGGGTCGAGATAGGGGATCATCGCGTTGATCACCAGCTCGCTGGCCGAGGCCGAACCGCCGGTGGTGATGAAGGCGATCCGGGTCGGCGCCACCGACTGCGGCTGCGAGCGGAAGTTGCGGGTCTCGTTATTGCCCGATTTGCTGGCGCGGAACCGGGTGACCGACTGGACCTCATTGGCGAAGCGGTTGCGGCCGAGCAGATCGGCGAACAGCTCCGCCGTCCGCACCAGCCCGCCGCCATTATAGCGCAGGTCGATGACCAGCTCGGTCACCCCGGCGTTGCGGAACTGCAGAAAGGCATCGCGCAGTTGCGGCTCGGCGCTGTCGATGAAAGTGCGCAGATTGACATAGCCGGTCATGGTGCCGCCATTGTCCAATATCTGCACACCATAACGCGGCGAGATCGGCTGGAGGGCAAAATTGGTCTTGGTCACCGTGGTCGTGGTCTCATTGCCCGCGTCATCACGAAAGCGCAGCACCCGGCTGGTGCCCGCGGTCGACGGTCCGAGCGCGTCGCTCACCGCAGCGGCACCGCCCTGCGCAAACAGCGAGGCAACCGTCTGGAGATTGCTGCTGCTGGTACCGATCGCCAGGATTTCGGTCCCGCGATCCAGACCGGCGGCCAGCGCGGGCGCGCCTTCAAAGGCTTCGAGGACGAAGACCCGCGCTGCCGCGCCGTCATAGCTCAGGCGAATGCCAAAGCCCGCCGTCGCCCCGGAATTGAGAAAGGCATTCTCCTCGGCAATCGAGGTGATAAAGGTAAAAAACCGGTCGCGGCCCTGACCCCGTGCCGTCGCGGTGAGCGCATCGACATAGGCCTGCACCGAGCCATAAGGCGCCGGGCTCAGGCTGGCGGGCAGGGTTTCGGGGAAGAGATACCATTCATTGATCTTGTCAAACGCCCAGTTCTGCCGGTTTTGCAGCGAGCATGTCGTGTTGATGGGGGAAGGAGCCGGGGTCGCTCCGCCTCCACCGGGCGGCAGGCTGACCACATTGCTGCTGCTACCGCCACCGCCGCCGCAAGCCGAAAGCATCGCCGCCAGGGCCAGGATCGAACCGGATTTCCGCAATGTCATGCCGTCTCCTTCAAAAGGCTGGACGAACGCCAGACCCCAGCAGCCTATTTCTATATAAGCCTTTCCCCGATAGCGCTGCGGCTAACGGATTGCACAGAAAAAATCCGCCGACATCGCTGCCGACGGATAGTTTTTTCCTCCCCAGGAAAACTGGTAGGATCGGGTGCCCCACAAGAAGGGGCAAGGGGACACCCGAACCGTGCGATGTTCAGCCGAACTGGTTCATCGTATTGTGGACACCGCCGGCTTTCAGAGCCGCGTCGCCGGCGAAATATTCCTTGTGATCATCGCCAATGTCGCTGCCCGACATGTTCTGGTGCCGCACGCAGGCTATGCCTTCGCGGATTTCCTTGCGCTGCACGCCCAGAACATAGCCGAGCATGCCGGCGTCGCCGAAATATTCCTTGGCCAGATTGTCGGTCGACAGGGCCGCGGTGTGATAGGTCGGCAGCGTGATCAGATGGTGGAAGATGCCCGCCCGTTTCGAACCATCGGCCTGGAAGGTTCGGATCCGCTTGTCTGCCGCTTCGCCCAGTTCCGTGTCATCATATTTTGCATCCATCAGATCCGCGCGATCATATTCCGCAACATCCAGACCTTCCGCGGCCATCGCATCATAGACCTGCTGGCGGAAGTTCAGGGTCCAGTTGAACGATGGCGAATTGTTATAGACCAGCTTGGCGTTCGGAATGACTTCGCGCACCCGGTCCATCATCCCGGCAATCTGTTCAACATGCGGCTTCTCGGTTTCGATCCACAGCAAGTCAGCGCCATTTTGCAGCGAGGTGATGCTGTCGAGGACGCAGCGGTCTTCGCCGGTGCCGGGCCGGAACTGGAACAGGTTGGATGGCAAGCGCTTGGGCCGCAGCAGCTTGCCGTCGCGGTTCAGGATGACATCGCCATTCTTCGCGGTGGTGGGATCGATTTCCTCGCAATCGAGGAAGCTGTTATACTGATCGCCGAGATCGCCGGGTTCGTTGGAAACCGCAATCTGCTTGGTCAGACCGGCCCCGAGCGAGTCGGTGCGGGTGACGATGATGCCGTCTTCCACGCCCAGCTCCAGGAAAGCATAGCGACAGGCGCGGATCTTCGCGATAAAATCTTCATGCGGTACGGTAACCTTGCCGTCCTGATGCCCGCACTGCTTTTCGTCCGAAACCTGATTCTCGATCTGCAGGGCGCAGGCACCCGCCTCGATCATCTTCTTGGCCAGCAGATAGGTCGCTTCGGCATTGCCGAAACCGGCGTCGATATCGGCGATGATCGGTACGACATGGGTCTGGAAATTCTCGATCTTGTCCATCGCTGCTTTCTCGGCTTCTGCATCACCGGCATCGCGCGCCGCATCAATGTCGCGGAAAAGCAGGTTGAGTTCGCGGGCATCGGCCTGGCGCAGGAATGTGTAAAGCTCTTCGATCAGCGCCGGCACCGAGGTTTTCTCGTGCATCGATTGGTCGGGCAGGGGACCGAATTCGCTTCGCAATGCCGCGACCATCCAGCCGGACAGATAGAGGTAACGTCTTTTGGTATCGCCAAAATGCTTCTTGATCGAAATCATCTTCTGCTGCGCGATAAAGCCGTGCCAGCAGCCCAGCGACTGGGTATATTGTGAACTGTCGGCATCATAAGCGGCCATATCCTCACGCATGATCGCAGCGGTATATTTGGCGATGTCGAGGCCGGTCTTGAACCGGTTCTGCAATTGCATGCGGGCGACGGACTCGGCATCAATACCGGTCCATGCGCCGTCTTTGCTACTGATCAAACTTTTGGCGGCACTCTGGAAATCTTGATAGGACATGGTCTGGTTCCTTAAACTGGGGAGGCATTTTCAATATGCTGTCAATATATTTTCAGCGTCTGAGTGCCTTTTAGCGCCGGTTATCGAGAATAGGCGAGAGAATCTTGTAAAATTATGAGTCGCAATGTCGGGGCGCAGCTAAATTTGTCTGTATAAATGTAAAGTTATTTACAAGAAAATTTGATTTTGCCTTCGGAAATTTCCAACTGATATTTTTAACGCTCGGATAGATCTTCGTAAGCTCATCCCAGCCAAAGCTTTCTATGCCATGAGGTGGAAGAGGCGCTCGCAAATGGCCGCTGATATACAAAGGTTCCCTCTGCTATCCGGATTTGATGGCAGGCGGCGGCGGCTTGATCGGAGCCACCCGCTCACCATAAGAGCGCGGGAGGCCGCCTGTTGATCCCCCCGCACTGACAGGCCATCATTTTGTGGCTTTCCTACAGGTAACCAAATAGGTTACTCTTTTGCTAATGACCGATAAAAAATCTCCCCCGCCCGCCACCATTTCCGAAAAGACAGGACTCGATGCCCACGGCCATGAACCCGAGGCTTATGACTGGGTTCCGGTGCTGCGCAAAAGGCGCAAGGATGGCTGGACACCAGAGCGACAGCGCGCGTTTATCGGCGCCTTGGCCGATAGCGGCCAGGTAGTGGCTGCGGCGCGTAGCGTCGGCATGTCGGATACCGCAGCCTATACGCTGCGCCGCGCACCAGGCGCAGAGGGCTTTGCCGCAGCCTGGGAGGTGGCGCTGGATGCAGCTTCGCGGCGGCTGGTCGATATTGCCTTTGACCGGGCGATCAACGGTGTTGATGATATCGTGCTGGATCGCGACGGGCGTCATGTTTACACCAAACGCAAATATAACGACCGGCTGCTGATGTTCCTGATCCGCGCGCACGCGCCTGGTCGTTACGACCACCGCGGTGCCGGGGAAGGGCAGGACGCCGTCACCGCCCGCCCGCCGGTCGCGGAGGCGCTGAAACTGCTCGGACCGGAACCGCCGGATGAACCGGACAAGCGAATGCCCCCCGACGAACTGGAAGACGCACTGGAAATCGCCGACCTGATGGACGGAAAATTGCCACACTGGCATCGTCAGGACCCGGTCGGCGACCCTTTCGCTGGCGACAGTTTCGAAAGGCCCGTCAGGCTGGACGTAAGCAAGCTGCAAATATCTGATGGCGATGACGAGAAGGATGAATCATGGGGGCAAGCCCGTCATTAGCCCAAATTTTGGCCCAGCTTCCGTCCGCTATTTTTCCGCATCACGCCTTTACAGCGGCCATATCATGGGAATGATGGCAATCGACGTTACCGCGATCAGGACCGTTAGCGGTAGACCATAGCGGGCAAAATCGAGGAAGCGATATCCGCCGGCCCCATAGACCAATGTGTTGGTCTGATATCCGATCGGGGTCAGGAAACTGGCACTTGCGGCAAACATCACGGCGATCACAAAGGGTCGCGGATCGACCCCTAGCGACAGCCCAAGCTGGATCGCGATCGGGGTCACGACGATGGCCACCGCATTGTTGGTTACCAGTTCTGTCAGCAACAGACTCAACAGATATATGGCTGCCAGTGCATAGATCGGTGCGAGGCCGGACAGCCAGGGCGTGGCCGCCGCGACCATCATTTCTACCAGACCTGCTCGTTCGAGTGCCGTCCCGATCGCCAGCATGGCAACGATCAACCCGATGATTCGCCAGTCGACCGAGGCAAAGGCTTCATCCGGTTCGATACAGCGGGTGACCAATACCGCAGCCATGCCGAGCACCGCGAGCCCGGCAATTGGCATGATGTTAAACGATGCGGCGACCACCACTGCCATGATCACGGCGATGGCAATCGGGGCCTTGTGCCTGCGGAACCCCCGGGTCTTGGGTTCGCTAACGTTGATCAGATTCTCGCCCTCGACCAGACGCCGGATATTCGCCTGCGCGCCTTCCAGCAATAGCGTATCACCGACCTCCAAATTGGTGCTGTCATATCGTTCGGACAGATTGCTGCCCCGGCGATGCATGGCGATCGGGTGGACGCCGTAGCGCTGAGGCAAGGCCGCTTCTTTCAGACTGTGCCCGATCAGGTGAGAATCGGAGAGCAGCAATATTTCCGCCAGCATTGACCGGTGCGAGGACATCGGGACGAACTGCTGCTTGTCGTCATTTTTCGTCAGCGGCAGCTTGCCGCGTTCACGAATGGTTATCAGGTCGGCTTCGTTGGTGTGCATGACCAGCACGTCGCCCTCGCGGATGACATGTTCTGCATGAGATTGCTCAATCGGTTCATCATTGTGGATGACATCGATCAGCCGACGTTCGCCGCTGCGGAACAGATCAAGCTGGCTGGCGATCTGGCCGATATAGGGGGACGTGCCCACGATGAAGACCGACATCGTGTAGCGCTTGGCCGGATCATCCTCTAGCAGCGACGTCATCGTATCGCGATCCGGCAGAAATCGCCGGGTCAGAGCGAGATAGGAGACACCGACCAGCGCGATCACCACGCCGGCGGGGGCGATCTCGAATATCGAAAAGCCTTCAAGGCCTTGCTTCTGCGCCACGCCGTCCACCAGGATATTGGTAGAAGTGCCGATCAGGGTACAGGTCCCACCCAGAATGGCGGCGAAGGAAATCGGCATCAATATCTTCGACGGTCGCTCGCCCAGTTCCTTGGCAAGGGTGATGCCGATCGGGATCATCATCATGACCAGCGGAGTATTGTTGGTGAACCCGGACAAGACGGCAATCGCAACCAGCAACAGCCCGGTGGCCATCACAGGCGATGCCTTGGCCATTCCGGTCACCTTGAGTGCGAACAGGTCGAGCGTACCCGTCCGGACGAGCGCGCCGGAAATGATGAACATCGCCGCGATCGTCAGCGGCGCAGGGTTGCTCATCGTCGCCAGAATATCGTCGGTCGAAATCAGGCCGAGGGCGAGCAGCAGCCCGGCCGCGCCAATGGCCGTGACTTCCGGCGGCCGGATTTCGGTCGCAAAGGCAATCAGCAGCAACAGCAATATCAGGCCAACCAGAAAAGGAGAATAAGGCGCAAGAACAGAAAGCATGAACATATCCGATCAGGATGGCGCGCGGGATGTGGACAAGGCCAATAAAACGGACTGAGAACTCGCACCAGATAGAAAGCGTCTGGCCGCACAAAATATTATTGGGCTATCGCAAGTTTTGATTCACCGGCGATTTCCTCTCGCCTCGACACGATAGGTACCGGAAAATGCGCTGGAGATTGTGGTCTGATCGCTGGAAAGGCAAGGCACCACCAGCGTCAGGACCGGGTTATCGACCGCATTGTGATGGCAATATTCAAAAGCTCGTAAGCAATGTCATAAATATTCTGTAATAAATTGATATATATCAGATAATTTATAAAATAAGATCGAGAAGAGGCTATCGGACAAACCCGTCATTGGCCCCAACTTTGACCAACTTTGGGCTACGGATCGGACAGGAGGCCATGATGTTCAGGACCGGTTGGGAGCAATGGCGGGAAGGGGATTGCCAACAGTACGGAAAGATATCCCGCAGGCTAGCTCAGTGCAGGGATGATCCAAATAATCGACAGCGCAACGATCGTGAGCAGCAACGACACCGCTAACACGATTCTGACATTATGGGGTTTGTGCGGCTTGTTGCTTGCCTCATGCTCGTCCATTTCGACGTGATCGTCTTTCATTTCCATATCATATTCCTTTGTTGCTGACGTAGCTACCAGAGTTAGCGATAATATAAATACCCTATTTTGGGCAGACTGGGCCTTGCTTCTTCCCGAACGGCCAGTTGATGACACCGCCCGCGATTAGCGCCCACCATATGAACACCGGTTGGAAGGCGAGCCGGGGACCATGATAGAGCCAGCTCGCGGTCACGCCGCCGATCGCGATATTGTTGAGGGCATGGTTGATATTTGCCGGATAGACGCACAGCGCATAGAGCGCCAGGCCGATACCTGCAGCATAGCGCGCACGCGGGATCAGCAGCCCGATGGCGCCGGCTATTTCGGCGACACCGGTCAGCAATATGACCTGCTCGGGCAAGGGCACCCAATCGGGTGTGATCTGAAGAAAGCCGGCAGGCGATTTGATATGGGCTATGCCTGCGATCAGGTAGATTAGCGCCAGCAAGAGGCGGAACAGGCGTCGCGTCAGATTTTCCCTTGGGGCCGCAGGCCGCACTAGCCCCGGCCCATGCGTGCCACCACGGTGACGAAGAAGGCGGTCGACCAGCCCAGCAGAATGAAACCGTTGAGGCCCTCGATCGCGGCGATCATCTGCCATTCCGTCGCCAGGCCATCGCTGTTGTAGCCGGTGGTGGAATAAGTGATCGTGGAAAAATAGATCGCTTGCTCAAAGTTCGGGATGGCGTCGACCAGGCGGTAGACAATCGCATAGGTCCAGATTTCGAAGCCGTGCAGAACGAAAAGACCGAAAACCAGTGCCAGCGTCACGGCGATTCCGCGCGGCGACATTGGATGAATATGTTCCTCCGCTTCTTCCCGGGCCTCCAGCCGCAGGATGCGAGCGAGTGTAAATATGCCCATTCCGTGGATAAAGACCGTCAACAGCACCATCAGACCCCCGACGGTTAGCGCTGCCAGCACCGCTTAGCTTCCCCAGGGTGGGGGTGGGGCCGGTACCGCTTTGGTCAGATCAAATTCGACCCGAAAATGACGTCCGTCCGATGATTCCAGGCGGCGCAGTTCATAGGCGAATCGGGCATCACTCTCGCTGGGAGGGATGATCTCTACCGCCCAAATGTTGGTCACGGACTGGTCGAGCTCATTGGCGCGGAAGGATGCGATCGATTCAGCGTCGACGGGGAATTCCTGCCGCTCGGCAGTGCCTTTGCTATCCGTATCACCACCATAGTTGGTCACGCTGTCGAGGCTGCCATCTTCATGCCGATGCCGGTGCTTCAGCCGAAGGCCCTGATCCGTACGGGTGATCTGCCATGTCCGCGAGCGGTTCCATTTGCCATCGTCCTCGGCGATGTGGAATGGGATTTCGATCTGATTCTGATCGCAGGAAGCGGCATGCATGATCATCGGTTTGCCGACCATTTCCGCATCGGCTTCCTGATCTGATACCAATATGCCTGCATAGGCCTTGCCGCAGAGCTGACTCAGTCGCTCAAAAAACTGATCCTGCGGGGAGGGTTCCGGCACTGGAGTGCCTGCTGAATCGCAAGCCACCAGCGGGATAGCGAGGCATAATGCTGCCAGTCTCATCGATATATTTCTGTTCATGGATGCTGCTATTACACAGTTTTTGCATGTCTTGAAACCGTTGAAATTCATCTGTTTGCATATTAATGAATTGCCTGCTATAGCGGCTGAAGCTAATAAATCGCGTTACGACGAAATCATGGTTTCGCAACCCTTAAGGTCGCATACTCTTTTTCCCATTTCTCGAAGTTGGCCAATCCCGTTCGGTTCTGCATCCTGCAGGGTCGGACATAATTAAGTTATGAATAGGAATAAGACTATGCCTACAGGCACCGTAAAATTTTTCAACACCGACAAGGGCTATGGTTTCATCGCTCCTGAAGACGGTGGTGATGACAGCTTCGTGCACATCACAGCAGTACAGGCAGCAGGAATGCAGTCGCTCGAAAAAGAGCAACGCCTGACCTATGATGTCGAAACCGGCAACAATGGCAAGAAAGCCGCTGTGAACCTGCAGCAGGCTTAAGCCTTAAAATTTCGAAAAAGGGCGGGATGACATTGTCTTTCCCGCCCTTTTTTTGTCTTCAATATCGCGCCATCTAGTCCCAGTTGAAGGACAGGCTGCCGCCATTATACAATGCGGTGAGCAGGTCGATCACCTCGTCCGCCTCTCGCTCCGCGGGGTCGACGATAATATGACTGTGCGCACACAGCCGCTTGGCCAGGGGCGCGGCAGCCGCGGCAACGGGAAAGCACTCCCCATCCACGAATAGCAGGCAGCCATCTTCGCTCTCCCGAATGAAGGAAAAGCGGCTGGCAGCGTTGCGGAGCAGAGGATGGTCGTCGACCAATATGCGGCGCAACTGGTCTTTGTCGATCGGCTCCTGCGGACGCCAGTCGGTTTCGGGATATCGGGGCGTGCTGCTATACTGGCCGAACCATTTCGCAAAATCGCCGCGATCCGTCAGTTTCTCCGTCAGCATGGCGTGCAGCCGGTCGATGGCGCTCTCTGCTATTTCGCCGGGATTCGTCTGGATCGACAAATCGGGATCACCATAGCGATCATCATCGCTCATATTTGGCAGCAGGTCATCGCACCAGTTGCTGATCAGTTCCTTGCGCGATGGCGATCGAAAGCCGATACTATAGGTCATGCAATCGGCGCCAACCGCAACGCCGTTATGCGCTATTCCCGGCGGAATATAGAGCATGTCGCCTGGATCCAATAGCCATTCTTCCGCTACATCAAAATGGGCGAGCAACAACAGGTCTTCGTGCGAACGCAGAGCGGTTTGATCGTCGCACATCCCCCCGATCTGCCAGCGGCGCTGGCCAAGGCCCTGGATCAGGAAAACATCATAATGATCAAAATGCGGGCCGACCCCGCCGCCATCGCTGGCATAGCTGACCATCACGTCATCGATGCGCCAATTGGGGATGAACCGAAAGGGCTCGACCAACGCAGCGACATCCGGAACATGATGATCAACCGCCTGGACCAGCAATGTCCAGGGGACCGTGCCCAGTTCCTCAAAGCGGGCCTCGGGCAAGGGTCCGTGCTCGGCATTCCAGTCATCACTGGATTGCGTGATCAGGCGCGATTCAACATGATCTTCGCAAGCCAGGCCAGCGAGCTGGTCGGGCGACAGGGGATTGCGCCAGGAATGCCAGGGATTCCGGATCAGCAGCGGCTTCTTTTGCCAATGATCGCGGAGAAAGGTGGCGCTATCGAAATTCTTGAACTGCATTGGCCCGCGCTACACAATTTGAAGCGCTACAGATATCAATTTAACGAGCCTGAAACGTTGGAACATGGGAAATCAGCTGTATTGTTGCGTTGCCGATCCTGTTCGCGGCTGGCAGAGAGGCGCTATGACCAATCTGATCCGTTTCAACAAACCATTCGGCGTATTGTCGCAATTTACCGACCGCGGCACCGAAACCACAAGGGCAACGCTTTCGGATTTCATCGATCTTCCTGGAGTCTATCCCGCTGGCCGGCTCGACCGCGACAGCGAGGGGCTGCTGCTGCTCACCAGCGATGGCAAGTTGCAGGCGCGTATTGCCGATCCCAAATATAAGATGACCAAAAGCTATCTTGTCCAGGTCGAAGCAGAGGTTGAAGAAAAAAGTCTCGCAATGTTGCGGCAGGGCGTCGCATTGAAAGACGGCATGACAAGACCTGCCGAAGTCGAGCGCATCGCAGACCCGGATCTTTGGCTGCGCGATCCGCCGATCCGGGTGCGCAAGAATATACCCGAATGCTGGATCAAGCTCACCATCAGCGAAGGCCGGAACCGCCAGGTTCGTCGGATGACCGCGGCGGTGGGACATCCTACCTTGCGGCTGGTGCGCTGGAGCGTAGGAGACTGGACGCTTGCAGGATTGCAGCCAGGGGAATGGCAGGCCGAAGATTAAGCCATTGGCGCATCTCTTTGCTTTGGGTACACATAAGTTCTTCTGACAGAGGGAATCCCATGAAAAAGACGGTCCGCATTCTCCTCCTGCTCGTCGTCCTGCTAGGGGCAGCTTTTCTGATTTTTCGCACACCTGATACGGATCGGGGAGAAATGATCGCGAAATATACGAATGAATCGTCTCATTTTCTGGATGATGGCCAAGGTGGCCAGATCCATTATCGGGATGAAGGCAAAAGGGATGGGCCGCCGATCCTGCTGATCCATGGATCGAACAGCATGCTGCAGACCTGGGAGCCGTTGGTGGCTCTGCTCGAGGATAAATATCGCCTGATATCGATCGATCTTTACGGGCATGGACTGACCGGGCCCAATCCGACCGGTGCCTATGATGCCGCGACCAATATTGCGGCAGTTATCAAGGTGCTGGATGCCGTTGGTGTCGACAAAGCCTATTGGGCGGGCAATAGCATGGGCGGCTGGCTGACATGGCGCGCGGGTCTTTCGGTGCCGGATCGGACCGCCGGCCTGATATTGATCGATGCATCCGGCGCGCAGGTCGAGCAAAAGGGACAAGCATATTTAGGCGCCAGGCTGGCGCAGTCATGGATCGGGCAAATGCTGTTACCGGAAATCACTCCGCGGGCTCTGGTCAAATCGTCATTGCAGGAAAATTATGCCCAACCCGAGCGGCTGACCGAAACAATGGTCGATCGCTACTGGGAAATGCTGCGTTTTCCTGGCAATCGCCGAGCCACATTGGACAGGGCGACGACTCCGCGCGAACCCGGAAAATGGGCAGAAATCGGCAACCTGAAAATGCCGGTTCTGCTGCTCTGGGGGGAGCAGGACAAGATATTCCCGCTGTCCCATGCGCAGGCTTTTGCATCCGCCATTCCGGGCAGCAAACTGATTACCTATGCCGATGCCGGCCATCTGCCGATGGAGGAAACGCCGGAGCAGGTGGCGCGGGATATCGATACGTGGATTGCGAGTGTAACCACCCAGGCCGGTGCGCCGAACCTGGATTGATGCCCAAACCCGCTGCACCATCGACCGCTTCAAGCCGGGACCGGTTGATAATCGTCTACAATGCCGATGAAGGCTGGGCTTCAGCGCTGATGGATGCGGCGCACAAGCTGGTCCGGCCCGAAACATATTCATGCAGCCTGTGCATGATCAGCTATGGCGCGGTGTCCATGCGCCGGCCGTGGCGGGACTATCTGGATGCCCTGTCACTGGAAAAGTCCTTTTATCATCGGCAGGACTTTGCCTGCGCCTATCCCGCCGCATCCTTCCCGATCACGCAAGCGCTATCTCTGCCAGCCATATTGATCGAAGACGGCGGAGATTTGCACTGCCTGCTGTCCAGCGACCAGCTGGACCGTTTGTCGGATGTGGATTCCCTGATGGCTGCGCTTGATCGAGCGCTTGCCCAGTTCAGGACTTGATTTGCGGCAAGCTCCAGTCGACAGGCGGCAGTCCCTTCTGTCGCAGAAAATCATTGGCCTTGCTGAAATGGCGGCATCCGAAAAAGCCGTTATAGGCAGACAGCGGCGACGGGTGAGGGGCCTTTAGCACCAGATGGTGACCACCCTGTTCAATGCTCCTCACGAAAGCCGCCTTCTTCTGCGCATAACTACCCCACAACAGGAACACCACAGGCTCCGGCTTGGCCGCAATCAGGCCTATGATCGCATCGGTAAATCCTTCCCATCCCTTGCCGCGATGCGAGGCGGCTTTGGCCATTTCGACGGTCAGCACACTGTTCAGCAGCAATACCCCCTGATTGGCCCAATGCTCGAGAAATCCGTGGGTAGGGCGCGGTAGTCCGAGGTCGCTTTCCAGTTCCTTGTAGATATTGACCAGCGATGGCGGCGGCCTGACACCGGGCTGGACGCTGAAGCAAAGTCCATGCGCCTGTCCCGGCCCATGATAGGGATCCTGACCGAGAATGACCACGCGCACCTGGTCGAGCGGGGTCAGATCGAGCGCGCGGAAATATTCCTTGCCCCTGGGAAATATCCGTTTGCCCGCGGCTTTCTCCCGCAGCAGAAAGTCCCGCAATCGAGCCATATGGTCACTGGAAAATTCGCCAGCCAAGGGTTTTTTCCAGCTGTCGTCGAGCTTCACATGGTCATTCATTTCCTGCTGATAGCAACGTGGAATTGATTGGCAAAGCATGATCAACCCTGCTTGCCTGTTCGCTCAAGGGCGATTACCATCGCAGGCAAGCGCCGCCAGAAAGCGCAACCGCAGAAGGAACAGTCTCTTTCCATGACCGACAGCAATATTCCCGTCATCTCCGCAACCGGCCTGTTCACGCCGGAAGACAGTATCAGCAATGAAGAACTGGTGGCCAGTTTCAACGCCTATGTCGATCTCACCAATCGTGAAAATGCTGACGCGATTGCAGCTGGCGAGGTAGAAGAATTACCACATAGTTCGGTGGAATTTATCGAGAAAGCGTCGGGGATCAAGTCGCGTTTCGTACTCTCCAAGGAACCGATACTCGATCCGCAAGTGATGTGTCCGCGCCTGCCCGAGCGACCAAACGAAGACATATCCATACTCGCCGAAATCGGTGCCAAAGCGGCTCGTCAAGCGCTGGAACGGGTAGGGCGCAAACCGGAAGATGTTGATGCTGTGCTGTGTGCCTGCTCGAACTTGCAGCGCGCCTATCCGGCGATAGCGGTGGAGATACAGGATGCGCTCGGCATAGAGGACGGATTTGCCTTCGATATGAATGTTGCCTGTTCTTCCGCTACTTTCGGGATACAGACCGCAGCCGATTATATCCGCGCCGGCAGCGTGCGGTCGGTGCTGGTCATCAATCCGGAAATCTGCTCCGGCCATCTCAACTGGCGCGACCGTGACAGTCACTTCATTTTCGGCGATGTGGCCACCGCCATTCTTGTCGAGGCCAAGGACATGGCACCAAAGCAACATTGGGAAATTATCGGTACAAAACTCAAGACGCAGTTCTCCAACAATATCCGCAACAATTTTGGCTTCCTCAACCGCACCCATCCCGAAAGCCGGGACGATAAGGACAAGTTGTTCGTCCAGGAAGGACGAAAGGTGTTCAAGGAAGTGGTGCCAATGGTCGCGACGATGATTGGCGAGCAAATGGACCGGCTTGGCATCCACGCGGACAGACTGCGCCGCCTGTGGCTGCATCAGGCCAATGCCGGGATGAACCGCCTGATTGCGCAGCGGGTACTCGGCCATGAAGCCAGCGAGGATGAGAGCCCGACGGTGCTCGATACTTATGCAAACACCTCCTCTGCCGGGTCTATAATCTCCTTTCACAAGCATAGCGAAGATCTGGCAGATGGAGATATCGGGCTTATCTGCTCATTCGGTGCCGGCTATTCGGCAGGCACCGTGTTTGTCAGAAAGCATGGTTGAGGAGCGTATCCGGTGCTGAATTGGTGGCTGGACCTTTGCGCCCTGGGGAGGAGTTTTTTATCCCAAGGGGCTGCGACAGGCCGATGAACTCAAATATGCCGGGGAGCATCTGGGGGCGATCGAGATCAATGGCACCTATTACGGCACCCAAAAGCCCGAGAGTTTTGCCAATTGGCGTGACTCGGTGCCGGAAGGTTTCAAGTTTTCGGTAAAGGCATCGCGCTATTGCACCAACCGGAAGGATTTGCGGGAAGCCGCCGAGAGCATCGAGAAATTCACGGGGCAGGGGCTGATTGAACTGGGAGACAAGCTGGGGCCGCTCTTCTGGCAATTCATGCCGACCAAGAAATTCGATGCGGCGGAGTTTGAGGGCTTCCTCAAGATGCTGCCCGACAAGATCGAGGGCATGCCGCTTCGCCATGCGCTGGAAGTGCGGCACGGAAGTTTTCTTTGCGCGGAATTTGTTGAACTGGCGCAAAAATATAACGCCGCCATTGTCTGCTCGCATAGCGAGAAATATCCCCAGATTTCCGACCAGACTGCCGATTTCTGCTTCGCCCGGCTGATGGGCTCAAGGGAGGATATCGAAACCGGCTATCCGGAGAGCGAACTGGATGAATGGGCGAAGACCGCCAAAGACTGGAGCAACGGCAATTTGCCGGATGACGGTGACTATATTACGCCGCCACTATCACTTGTCACGGGCCGAGATGTCTATATGTTTGTTATTAGCGGTGCCAGGATAAGAGCGCCTGCGGCGGCTCAGGAGCTGATGAAGAGAATCGAAACCTAAGGATATTTGAAATGGCGATAACCGGTCATTGCCTATGCGGCGCGGTAAATTACGAGATTGAGGGAGACCTGCAGATGTGCGGTGTCTGCCATTGCAAAAATTGTCAGCGACAGGCGGGTAGCGCTTATTCCGTTCTGTTCGCGATCTCGGATGACCAGATCAAGCTCAGCGGCGATCTTACCACCTATGAAGATCATGCCGAAAGCGGCAATGTTGTTCACCGGCATTTCTGCGGTACCTGTGGTTCCCCCGTGAAGACGACGCTGCCGACCCAGCCCGGCATGACCTACATCAAGGCAGGCACATTGGACGATACCGAAATCCTGCGACCGCAAATCCATTTCTGGACGGGCAGCAAGCAGCCCTGGGTAGAGATTGATGCAAATGTTGCGCAGATCGAAGGCAACCCGGGGTGAGGACAAATTTGCGGCGCGGATTATTATTGGGTCTGGCCGTGGTTCTGACCGCCTGTTCGGAAGAGGAACGCGATGCGGGACAGGCTGCGCAGGCTGCTCCGACCGAGCAATCTGCCAGCAAGCAACCGAAAGCACCAGCAGCGGCTGAGATTGAGATTGCTCTGGACGGCGAGGGACTCCGGTTCGTGAACGCCGAGACGGGAAGCGCTCGCCTGCTCGCGTTCGGAGCGGAGCGGGCGACTACCGAAGGCGCTATAGCGGCGCAACGCGGCGAGGCCGACGAGCGTTCATCCAGTCAGGATTGCGGCGCAGGTCTGATAGAATTCACCCATTATGGCGATTTCAGTGCTAATTTTCAGGAAGACCGTTTTGTCGGTTGGTTCTTGCGCGATGGCGACAAGCAAGCGGCTCTTGCCACGATGAGCGGAATTGGTATCGGCACCACGCGAAGCGAAATGGCCAAGTCGGTAGAGTTCGATATCGATGAGAACAGTACGATTGGCACAGAATTCCATACCGGCGGCTTTTCCGGCTTGTTCGAGAGCCAAGCGCCAGATGCCCGGATCACCGATTTGTGGGCCGGCACCAACTGTATTTTCCGCTAACAGCGGAGCGGAAAAGCCGACGGCGGCTATTCGCCCCGAAAGTTGAGCTCCAGAAGCACACCATTGGGTTCGCTGAAAAACAGCTGTTTCAGATTGATCGCGGGGATATCGTTCAGACGATAATCAATTGCGTGCGCGGCCAGGCGTTCGATAAACGCCAGATGATCGCTGCAATCCAGTGCCACGTGATGGATCGCCCCGGTCATGGGCCCAGAACTTGTTTCGCGGCGAAAGGCCTGCTGCATTTGTTTTGAATTAATGTGGAATATGGCGCGCCCGCTGTCGTCATAGAGCCATTGGACATGTTCTGGTGGCAGCGGCTCTGGACCGTCGCGGACGTCGAGATCAAATAATTCAACGAAAAACCTGACGGTACCGGCGAGGTCGTCGGTAATGATGTTAACATGATCCAGTGCGTTGAGCTTCATGCTATCCCTT
>NZ_JBGTDD010000117.1:0-2369 GCF_041748495.1 Parasphingorhabdus sp. | reverse complement strand
GCGCAGCAGCTGTCGCCCGACGGGCCGCTCAAGCGCGGCTATGCCCGGGTCTCTTCCGCCGATGGTGTTCTGGTCGGCAGCCGCAAGGCCGCCGCTGCGGCGGGCAGCCTCACCCTGCATTTCGCCGATGGCAAGATCGGCGCGCAGGTAACCGAATCGCGGACGATTGCCAAATCGTCGCCGAAAAGCCCGGCGAGCCGCAGCAAAAAACCGGCGGATGACAGGCAGCAGGATTTATTCTAGGGAAATCCGCGATATATTGAGCCGGTGACCGCTTGGAGCGGGCCGGTAAATCGCAGGTAAAGGCTTGAAGGAGTAAGAGCGTCCTATGTTAATGTCCAATCGCAACAAGGTGGCAAAGCTGCATTATATGCCGAACGGGTTCCGGCCCTTGTCGGCGGGCGACCATGTCCTGTGCGCGGTAACCGGCGAAGCGATCCCGCTGGATGAACTGCGTTACTGGAGCGTCGAGAAGCAGGAGCCTTATGCCACGGCCGAGATTTCGGCCCGCGCCCATCTGCCCGAAGGCGAACAGTGAGCAAGCCGTTCAAACTTGTTCTTTCCCTGCTGACATTCTCGGCAGCATTTGTTCCCGCGACAATCGCCTCTGCGGAAACCGAAGACGCGGAACAGTCGGCATTCCGTGAAGCGGTAAAATTCGGCTTCAGCGGAGAAGCGATCCAGGGCGGCGTCATGATCGGCGACGCCCCCGCTGGGATCCGCAGCCTGACGTTTGAGGGCGAGGCCGTGCCGATCGACGAGGACGGCAAGTTCATCATCGCCTTTAACCGCGATGCCGGTCAGGCCGCGAATCTGCTCGCTACGCTCGACAATGGCCAGACCGTGCGCAAGTTCATCAATATCGCGCCGCGCAAATGGAAGATCGAACATGTCAGCATCAACCGCCGGGCGACTACCCGCAGCGCAGCCTTCATGGCTCGGCGCGGCCCCGAGCTGGAGCAGATCGGTGCAGCGCGCGCGGTGCAAAGCGGCAGCAAGGGCTGGCGACAAAGCTTTGTCTGGCCCGCCAAGGGCCGGATTTCCGGCCAGTTCGGATCGCAGCGCATCTATAATGGCGATCCCGGCAGCTATCACAGCGGCGTCGATATCGCCGCCCCGACCGGCACCTATTATGTCGCGCCTGCCGATGGGGTGGTGACACTGGCCGCCTCCAGCCCGTTCACGCTGGAAGGCAATCTGCTGATGATCGACCATGGCATGGGACTGAACAGCGCCTTTCTGCACAGCTCCGAAATATTGGTCAAAGAGGGACAGCAAGTGAAGCGCGGCGAACCCATCGGCCGGATCGGCGCCACCGGCCCGCATCTACACTGGTCGATGAAATGGAACGACGCCCGGATCGATCCGATCCTGCTGACCGGGCCGATGGATTAGCCGAGGGAAAAGCTGCCGATTATCTTCGGCTTCAATTGACGATCCGCTTGACCTTGAATCCCCGACCGTCGTTCACCTTGGCCATAAAACTGCCCATTGCCGCCCGCTCGATGACGATGGGATCGCCCGCCTTGGGGGGGCGCATGGTGCTGCGGCCAGGGTCGGTCTGCTGCCAAACTGCCCCGTCTTCCAGCTGGATTAGCCATTTACCACCGGCAAAAGTTCGCGCGGACTGGATCACGCCTTCGACCGATTCGATCCGATCGCCTTCATCAGCATCGTCGCCGAACAGCTTGATCCTCGGCAATGTCAGTCCGAACAGGCCGCGCCGGGCTTCACGGACCTGCTCGCGGTCTGCGATCACCACCTGGTTGTTTGACTGGGCGGTCTGGAGGGCGGCAACCTTCTCATCAAAGCAGCTCAGTCTGGCGGCCGGTTCGGCGATGTCCCTGCATGCCACCAAATCCGTATAAATGGCTGGCGGGGCCGAAAGAGCGTTTTTCCGGTCGATTTCCTTTGCAACTGCCGAACTACCGAGGCCAGCTGCGACTGCGGCACTGGCCAAAAGCATGCCCTTGAAGAATCCCTTGGAGATGATCATTGCCGTTTGTCCTGTTGTTTCATTTCAAATGTTGACCGACATTAGGCAATCACGGCACCAGAGGCAATTCTTTGTTCTGCGGCCAGGGTTGGAGTTAAAACAGCCCGGCGCGCGATGACCATGTCCCGAATTCGCCTGATTTCCACCGTGTCGCGACTGTGACAAAATAGTTACAATCTCTACAAAAACCGCGCCGAACCCTGAACCGGAGCTTTACAGACCAGAAGCCTTGTTGCAATTGACCCTCAACTCGGTGGTCGAATCCGCGCGTTTGGGGCGCGCTGATTGCCACCGGTCAACAACCGGGGATCGGTCATACTGGCCAACCTCTCCAGAATAAGGGACTGGATTACATGAGAAAATTTTCAAACCT
>NZ_JBGTDD010000116.1:0-3731 GCF_041748495.1 Parasphingorhabdus sp. | reverse complement strand
GTAAACTCCAGCTCGCTGCGATAATGGGCCTGCAGGCACATCAGGCGATAGGCGAGGGGGTGGATACCCTTGTCGAGCAACAATTGCAGCCGCAAAAACTCGCCCGATGACTTGGACATTTTCCCGGTCCGGTCGATCAGGAAATTATTGTGCATCCAGATTTTCGCGCCGGAATGATCAGAGCAGCTATGCGCCTGATTCTGGGCGATTTCATTCGGATGGTGAATCTCGCGATGGTCGATGCCGCCGGTGTGGATATCGAACGGCAGGCCGAGCAGAGCCTCCGACATCACCGAACATTCCAGATGCCAGCCCGGCGCGCCCTTGCCCCACGGGCTGTCCCATTCCATCTGCCGTTTCTCGCCGGGAGGCGTCTTGCGCCAGATCGCAAAATCGGCGGCGTTGCGCTTGCCCTCCACCGTATCGATCCTGCCCTCGCCATCATCGGTCGATGCGCGGGCGAGCGTACCGTAATTGGCCACGGTAGAAACGTCGAAATACAAGCCGCTCTCCAGCTCGTAACAATGTTTGCCGGCGATGCCTTGTGCATAGTCGATCATCGCCGGAACATAGTCGGTGGCAATCGACCAGTGCGCCGGTTGCCGGATATTGAGCGCCTTGATATCTTCCCAATAGGCTTCAGTATAATGTTTCGCGATATCCCAGATCGACTGGGCTTTCTCCGCCGCCATTTTCTCGAGCTTGTCTTCCCCGGCATCCGCGTCGTCGGTCAGATGGCCGACATCGGTGATGTTGATGACATGGGTCAGCCTATAACCCTTCCAGCTCAGCGTACGGCCGAGCAGATCGGCGAACACATAGGCGCGCATATTGCCGATATGCGGATAGTTATAGACCGTCGGCCCGCAGGTATAGACGCGGGCTTCGCCTGCATGGACGGGCACAAACTCTTCCATCTGGCGAGTCAGGCTGTTGAACAGTTTTAGCGGATGCGTGGCATTGTCATTCATCGCCCATCGCCTAATGGTTTTCCGCGCAGAAGGTCAACAGATCAATTGATCGCCGCGATCATTCTGCCGTCCGGCCCTCATTCCGGACGGCAGGTTTTGTTCATAGTCTAGCCCTGATCTGCCGGGTCCTCACTGTTCAAGTCGAGCTTTTCGACCAGCAGATCCAATTGGCCGGTGCATCCGTTCTCGATCAGCATCGACGCCGCGTCATCAAGGTCGGTCGGTTGGTTTTGCAAGACCACAAAATTTACGTCGACCGATTGCGGTGCATTTGACCCGAGCAGGCGATATGTGGCACCATCGGTGACCGGGAGAACTTCCTTCGGCCATGCCTTTAGCGCGCTACCTTTTCCCCAAGCGATTTCGGTGACGTTGCCGTTCGACGGTTGAACAATCGAAGCCGTTGCCGATCCGGTATAATCGGGCCGCCAGACAACCAGTCCGTCGGGATCTGCAACGCAGAATTTTCCACCCTTGCTCACGTCAAGGTACCATAGATTGGGATTACTCGGCGTTTCAACGGTCGTAGCACCCGCACTGCGGACCGCTCCGGTTCTTGCCCGGCTGCTACCGCGATTGGTGATGAAACTCGACAAGCGGCGCGATGCGCTTGTGGCGCTTCCGCCACCTTGCGCCAGTGAATAGGTCCCCGGACCTTTGAGGACCCGCGTTCCCGATTTGGTCAGGATTGTCACCTGATCCTGAGCCTTCAGCGAAATTTTTGCATCATTCGCCATTTTCTTGCCTGCCGGATAGCTGCTTGCCGAAGGCCCGGTTGAGCGCACAACCATATTCTGTGCCATGGCAATGCCGCCAGCTCCGAAGAGCAGAAGTGTGCCGAGAGCTGCTTTAGCAAGGCGGGGAAGGGTTTTTCCGGATCTTGCCGGATCGTTCTTATCCAAGTGCATAGCTTTCTCCATTTTTAGTTTTTAACAATCGTTTGAGTAAATTGGCGAGACCCAGATCGTCGCCATTTTGTTTGATCACCGCATCCAGTGCCTGAATAGACTCAGTATCACCGTTTTCATGGGCCGCTATGACTGCGGTCACTGCTGCACGATCTTTTTCTTCCCAGTCGGGTACGGGTTCGAATACGTCTACCGGGGTGGACCGACCGCGCAGCGTGATCCGGCCCATCGGCCGGAACCAGTCGAGACCGGTCCGTTCCATTGCTTCCCGACTTAACAAGACTTTGGTTTCCAGAGCCTTGTTGGCCGCTTCCAGTCGTGCCGCAGTGTTCATAGCATCACCCAGAGCGGTGTATTGGATCCGGCCTTCACCACCGAAGTTGCCCACGATAGCATCACCATAGTGCATGCCCACCCGCGTCCTGCCAATCGGCGGCACGCCTTCCGGGACGTTTTTGCGAAATTCCTCGCCGGCCAGGTAGAGCGCGTAAGCCGCCCTGGCTGCCCGTTCGCCGTCATCCGGATACGCGATGGGAGCACCCCAAAAGGTAACCAGTGCATCTCCGACAAATTTGTCGATGGTACCGCCATATTCCAGCGCCACTTCGCTCAGCCGGTCCAGATAGTCGTTCAGCAAGGTGGCGACCATTTCCGGTTCGATCGCGTGGGTTAGTTTGGTAAAGCCTTCGAGATCAGTGAAAACTGCGAAAATTTTCCGTTTCTCGCCGTGCAATGCCAGTTTTTCGGGATCTTTCAGGATCTCGTTTGCAATTGATTTCGGCAGATATTTGCCGAGCGCATTTTGCGCGAACGCTCGCTGCTGGGAATTGAGTGTCCGCGCAGCCGAGCCGACCGAGGCATAGCCGAGTAGCCACCCCACACCCCAGCCAAAGGCGGGCAGGGAAAGCGTATCCATCCCGATATTTTGCAACAGGAAAGGAAAGGTGAGGAAAAATGCGAACTGGCCGATTAGAACGAAGCCAACCTTCAGGGCGTTCCCGACGATCAGAGCGGACAGGCCACCGCAAATCGCAACGATCAGAGCGCCCACCCACAAGGTCCAGGTCGCGATCGGGGCGGGTAAATCATCATTGAGCAACTGGGCGAGCATATGCGCATGTACTTCCAGCCCGATCATCTTGCCATCGTCCCCTTTAATATCAGCCAGTCCGCCAACCGGGGTTTCAAAACGGTCGCGATCGATGAAGTCGCCACCGATCAGCACATGCTTGTCCGAAATGAAAGTACGAAGCATCTCCGCAATTTCAGGATCAGCAAAGCTTTCGATCGGGAATTTGTCGAACACGGGCACATCGGTAGCGGCCGGCACATGATAGCGGATGGCACCGCTATTGTTGGCAAATTTCGGATTGGGGGCGGTCAATGCAATCGCCATGAAAGGCGGCGCGCCTTGCCTGTGCGGGGTCCATCGGCGCTGGACACCGTCGCTATCTGTTTCCAGTTTGATTCCGGTGGGTTGTACATTTTCACTGCGCGCATCTTTAAAAAACTGCTGAAGAAACTCATGCTCGGCGAAGGCGATTTCGGGGTTTTCCTTGGGGTCGGCATAAGCCAGAAAGGTAGGCGTTTTCATGTTTTTAAGGGCCGAAATGAGTAAATCATCATCGTCCTGCGGCATCGTGAACAGAATATCGATGCCGATCGACTTTGGCTTTGCTGCGTCGATGGTTTCGAGCGCCTGCGCCAATATTGTCCGGTCCACCGGAGACCGTTGACCAGTCAGCTTCAGCGTGTCTTCATTATATACCACCATCACGATATTTTCGTTTTTTTCGACTTCCGGTGCGAATACGGATGCGCGCAAATCATATAGCGCGCGCTCGGCTTCCTG
>NZ_JBGTDD010000115.1:0-7077 GCF_041748495.1 Parasphingorhabdus sp. | reverse complement strand
GGTCTACCGCGAGACCGGCTGCGAACATTGCAACCAGACCGGGTTCCAGGGCCGGATCGGCGTGTTCGAGGCGATCCGGATCGACGACACCTTGCGCAAGCTGATCAATGATGGCGGCGATGAAGCGCGTATCACCGCCCACGCGTTCCTGCGCCAGCCCAATCTGGGTGTCGCCGCGAGAGCCTTGGTCCGTGAGGGATTGACCACGCCGGAGGAAGCTATCCGGATATCCAGACGCGAAAGCGAAGCGGTCGATGCCTGAATATGCCTATACCGCCATTGACCCCAAGGGACGGGAAAAGACCGGAAGGCTGGCCGCCGCCAGCGACGATGCGGCGCGGGCAAAGCTGAGCGAGCGGAATTTCTATGTCGTCCGCATGGAGGCGGCACAGGGGAGAAAAGGCAGGAAGGGCAAGGCCACGGCCGGTCTGTTCGGGCCGAGAAAGCTGACATCGAAAGAACTGACCCTGTTCACGCGGCAATTATCGTCGCTGGTACAGGTCAGCCCTCTGGAAGAAGCGCTGCGCCTGATCGGCAACCAGAATGAAAAGCCGCATGTGCAACAGCGGATCGCATCGGTCCACGGCGGGGTAATCGAGGGGCAACGCCTGTCCGAGGCGATGCGTCGCGAACCGAAAAGCTTTCCGCCGCTCTACCGGGCGATGATCGCGGCCGGGGAAAGTTCCGGTACCTTGCCCGATATCACCGAACGGCTTGCCGACCTGCTGGAGCGGCAGGCGGAATTGCGCGGCAAATTGATTGGGACGCTGGCTTATCCTATTGTGCTGGCGCTGGTTTCGATCATCGTGGTGGCGCTGCTGATGATTGCGGTCGTGCCGAAAGTGGTCGAGCAGTTTGACGATGTAAACCAGCAACTGCCGATGATCACAAGGATCGTGATCGGCATTTCCGGCTTTCTGGCGGACTGGTGGTGGGCAATTGCGATCGTGATCGGAGTCGCGCTGCTGATCGGCTGGCGCGCACTGAAAGAGCCGCAGATCAAATATCGTTTTGACGGCTTTCTGCTGCGCCTGCCGTTTTTCGGGCGGCTGTTGCGCGATTTGCACGCGGCGCGTCTGGCGCGGACCCTGTCGACCATGGTGGCCAGCCGCCTGCCAATCATCGAAGGATTACGGCTGACCACCAATACGATCCACAACAGTGTCTTGCGCAAGGCGTCGGAAGACATGGTGGAAGCGATTCGCGGCGGCGGCAGCCTCTCTACTGCGCTCAAGAATACAGGGGTTTTTCCGCCGATGCTGGTCTATATGACCTCCAGCGGCGAGGCATCGGGCCAACTCGATGACATGCTGGCGAGGGCGGCGGGCTATCTGGAGCGCGAATTTGACAATTTCAGTTCTACTGCCTTGTCCTTGCTCGAGCCGATCATCATTGTGGCACTTGGCGGGCTGGTGGCGGTGGTGATATTGGCGATATTATTGCCGATCTTGCAGCTTCAAAATCTGGCCGGACTATAGGGCCGGAACAAAGGAATGAACATGACGACAGGTACAGGCGATCTGGGTGAGGCAATGGGCCCGGGAAAAAAGCAGCGAAAAAGGCGCAACGGCTTTACGCTGGTCGAGTTGATGGTGGTGATTTTCATCCTCGGCCTGCTGACAACCATTGTGGTCATCAATGTCTTGCCGAGCCAAGACCGCGCGATGGTCCAGAAGGCCCAGGCGGATATTGCAACACTCGGGCAGGCGCTGGAAATGTACCGGCTCGACAATCTCAGTTATCCCTCCTCATCCGATGGCTTGCAGGCGCTGGTGGCTCCGCCCGCGTCCTTGGCCACGACCGCACGCTATCGCCAAGGTGGCTATATCAAGAAGCTACCCGACGATCCGTGGGGACGACCCTATCAATATGACAATCCCGGCCGTCAGGGTCCCGGCTTTGATCTTTATTCACTGGGGGCCGACGGGGCACCGGGTGGCGAAGATGACAATGCCGATATTTACGCCGAATAAGACCGGCAGCGCGTGAACCCCAATATTCTTCTCACGGCCTTTCCGGCAACCGATATCGAGGCACTTTATTGGTGGCACGTTGCCGACGGTGTGGTGCAGGCATGGGGATGCGATCCGGACCCGATGCTGGCTTCGCAAGCCTGTGGGCCGGACGAGGCGCGAAAGGATGTCTTCGTAATCGCGCTGGTGCCGTCGCATCTCACCAGCATATTGGGTCACGAGGCGATCAGCGATGCGACCGAAAGTCAGGCGCTGGCCGCAGCGAGATTGGTGGCAAAGGCGCATAGTCTGGAAGGAGAGAATGTCCATATCGTCTCGGCCCTGGATGGGGCAGGCGACATGGTGACGGCGATGGTCGGCAGGGATGTGCTGTCAGCCGGTCTGGTCCGGCTGCAGGCGCTGAACCTTGATCCCGACAGGATGATTCCGTCGGGATGGTTGTTGCCAGCTGTTAGCGATGGCGCGGTTTCTGCAGATTTCGGATTTGACCGGGTGGTGCGTGCGGGAAATGTCATCGCGACCGATGAGCCCGCCTTCCGCGATTTTCTTTTTGCCGATCTCACCATAGAGCCGAAGACCGGCGATGCCTTTGACGGCCTGCTGATCGGCGCTGGAGAAAAGGGCGACCTGAACTTTCGTTCCGGACCATTTGCAAAAAAGACCCAGCGAACGATGGACAGCTTGCAAAAGCGACGGCTCGGATGGATGGCGGCGGCGTTGGTCATCCTCTCCCTTGCCATACCCCTGGTACAACTGACCAAATATCATTCGGCGGCCAGCGAGGCGGACGAGGCGGCTTTGGCGAATGCCGCCATCGTGGTCGGAGAGCAGGACAATCCGGACAGCGCCGAGCAGGCCCTGGATCAGCGACTGATTGCTGAAAATCGCGGCAATATCATGTTTCCGGTTCCGGCTTCAGCGCTCTTTTCCGCGTTGCAACAGGCACCGAACGTGTCCGTCGCCCGTATGGCTTATGGCGAAAACGGGGTCGTTACGGCCACATTGTCGGCGATCCGCAATGAAGATATCAACCCGGCCCTGATCGCCATGCAAAAGGCAGGCTTCATCATCACGGCAACCCCGCGCACCGATGCCACGGGTTCGGCGCAAGCAGATATTACGGTAAGGGCGCCATGATCGAGAATGCAAGAAACTGGTTTGTCGGTCTCAGCCAGAGAGAGCGGATATTGGTCGGTGTCGCCGGTCTGCTGCTGGTGGGACTGGCAGGTTATTATGGTATCGCTCGGCCGATGTTCGGCGCGATGGTGTCTGCCGAGCAACGCTATCTCGATGCGGTCGAGCAGCGGGCCCGGATTGATGCCAAAGTGGCGGCGCTTCAGCAGCCGAAGGACGGCGATGTCGTCAGGTTCAGCGGAGCGATCGATGCCTTTGTCGGTCAAAGCGCCGGTGAAACCGGTATCGCGGTGGCTTCGGTCACGCCGCAGTCGGACAAGCGGGTCAATATGGTGGTGGAATCGGCCAAGCCGACGGCTTTGTTTGGCTGGCTGGCGCGGATCGAACAGGAGGGAGTCGCGGTCGAAGCCCTTAGCGTCAATCCTGTCGGCAACGGAACAATATCAGCAAATCTGACCTTGCGATCCAACTAGCGACAGCAGCCCTTCACTCCGCCGGTTCGCGATGCTGATGCTTCGCCGCAGGAAACATCAGGCCGCCGTCGTCGGCTGACATGACTTCCGGTTCGGCCAGCTCGGCTCTTGCTGTCTTTGTCTCTTTCTGAACCCATTCGCCGTCCTTGTTGCGAATATAGGCAGGTGCCCGCTGCACGTTCCAGACCAGGCCCATTTTCTCCCAGAGATAGATGATCTGGCCGTTGAGGTCGAATTCCCACCAGGCAATTTGCGACGACGCGGCGCGCGGATGCTGGTGATGGTTGTTGTGCCAGCCATCACCAAAGGTCATCCAGGCCATGAACCAGTTGTTGCGCGATCCGTCCTTGGTCTTGAACCGCTGCGACCCGAAGACATGACCGATGCTGTTCACGCCCATGACAAAATTCAGAAAGAAAAAGTTGCGGAAGAAGCCGCCGATCAAAATGGTGCCGATGATATATTCCGGGCCGCCAAATGCGAGCGCCCACAGGGCGGGAAAAATGATGCTGGAGAAAAGGGCGATCGACCAGCGATGTTTATGACACCATAAAACCTGTGGATCATCGATCAGGCCCTTGCCGTAAATTTTCATGTCGGATGTCGTGTTGTCGAAAAGCCAGCCGAAATGGGAGATGCCCAGCCCTTTCCATTTCGACATTTTCTTGCCATGACCATCGATATAGGGGCTGTGAATATCCCCGACCTGATCGGAAAAGGCATGGTGGCGGCGATGGTCGGCAGCCCATTTCAGCACGGAAGCCTGACAGGCCATTTGCGCCATGATTCCAATAGCGAGGCGCATTTTGGGCCCTGCTTCAAACGCGCGGTGGGTGAAATAGCGATGATAGCCGATACCCACGCCCATGTTGATCAGCGCAAAGCCAAAGAGAAAGGCAGACCATTCTACCCAGCCGGTGGAATAGGTGAGGGTCCAGTAGAGCGCGCCGAGCGAGCCCAGAACCATCGACGAAAGTAATATGCCATATTCGATCCGCTTTGCCCGTGCGGCCGGTCCGCCAATGATGACGCCATGCTGCGGATGCTTTTCCGACGGTATATATTCGTCGGGCTGGATGTCGCTAAATGCAGTGGCCATCGACACAGTTCCTCAACATTGGAGTAGGAACCCTAGGATATAGGCTATTTGCGATGATTACAATTGTGTTAACTAATAAGCGCGGTGCGAAAGAGGACACTGTCCGCTTTGGTCAAGTTTTCCTGGCAGTTTTCTCATTTGCCGACCATTGAGTTTAGCGGAAGCCACGATATTTTTGCAAGATCATCCGGTCATGATCGGTTCGCCCGCATTGGGGCAGGAGAGCAGCCAGCGTATAAAGTCCCGCGCCATCGCGGCCATCGCGTTGGGCGGGTCCTTATCGGCCTATAATCGTGAGGGCCATTCAGTCGTCGCTGAGCCGTTCGCGGGTGCCGGGGTTCGATCCAGGTTCATAGCGTGGGCCTTCAGGGCGGAGCGGCCTGTTCGTTTGAGCGGGCCGGGCCGGTTGTGGCCGGGCTTGCGGCTGTTGGACAGCTCCCGTTGGACGACGATCCGTGCGTGTTGTCCGGTCGCCACGATTCCTGACCGGAGCCGCTTGGTCCGGGCGGTCTGGGCGTGTGACTCTTGTTCCGGGCCGGGTGCCGAGATCGCTGCGGGTACGGGGATTATCCCGATAGTCGCGGCGCCTTGGGTCGCGCGCGTCATCGCGGCGGTCATTGCGTTGGTCGCGCCAGTTGCCACGTCTTTCGTCGCGTGCATCATCACCGCGGTCATTGCGTCGATCACGCCACTCATCGCGTCGTTGCGGATTGCGGTCTCTGGCATATCGCCCGCCATATTGCCCGCCATATTGAGCGCGCTGCCTGGCCCAATGGCGGCGGTGACTGTCGCGCATTGCGTAGCGTGTTCCACCACGGTCAAAGACATAGACGCCATAGCCGGGATAATAATATTGATCATACCATCCGCCGCCATAGCCGATATTGGCGAAGCCATAGCCATAGTCGCAGGCATAATAGTCGTCGAACGGTGCATAGGGATCGCAGTCATATCCCCGATTATTCACATAGCCGTCACCATAATAGCCCGACCCGCCGTACGAACAGCCAGCCAAGCCCAGCAAGGCACCTACGGCCAGCGTCGATTTGAACAAATGGGGGATGGCAAAATTGGTCATGTTCTTTTCCTCAATACCGACCCACTGGCGACAGCCAAGCCGAGTCGCGATTCTTTATCTTATTGCTGGCGTTGATATCATCAGTCGATTGAATAGCTTATGAATGGAGTAGCTTGCTGACATTCATGAAAGTAGCTAGTAAGCAATGGAAACCCCAGTTCAGGAGCGCTCCCTTGGCGACAATTTCAGCAAAACCACATGGATATCCCTATCAGGAAACCGCTAATCCCCATTGGATGACACCTCCGGGCGAAGAGCAACTGGCGCATATTCCCGGCGAAAACGGCTTGCCGATATTGGGGACGACGTTGAAGGTCATCAGGGACCCGATCGGTTTTGGCAAATATATGTTCGAACGCTATGGCTCGGTCTATCGGACCTACAGTTTTGGCAAGCAGAACGTCATGCTGCTCGGTGCCGATGCAACCGAACTGGTGATGTTCAACAAGGACAAGATATTTTCCAGCGAGCAGGGCTGGGGACCTGTGCTCAACAATCTCTTTCCACGCGGATTGATGCTGATGGATTTTGACCGGCACAGAGCCGACCGCAAGGCGCTATCGGTTGCCTTCAAGCCCGGACCGATGAAGCACCATTGCCAAGTTCTGGGGACGGGCATATTGGATCGCGTCGCCGAATGGAGCGGGACCACATTTAATTTTTATCCGGCGATCAAGTCGCTTTCGCTGGATACTGCAGCCAGTGCCATTCTCGGCATCCCCTGGGGACCGGAAGCAGACAAGATCAACAAGGCCTTTGTCGACGAAGTGCAGGCTTCGGTGGGCGTCGCCCGCAAACCGATCCCGTTCACCAAGATGTGGAAGGGCGTCAAGGCGCGCGAATATCTGCTCGACTATTTCACCCCGCAAGTGAAGGAGCGGCGAGCCAGGGGCGGAGAGGATATATTTACCCAGATATGTCTTGCAACCCACGAGAATGGCGAACTGTTGACCGAAGACGAGGTCGTCGACCACATGAACTTCCTGATGATGGCGGCGCATGACACGATCACCTCTTCGGCAACCAGCTTGACCTATTTGCTCGCCAAGCATCCCGAGTGGCAGGACCGCCTGCGCGAGGAATGCCTGTCGGTTGCACCGGCCGGGACGGTGCTCACGATGGAACAGCTCGGCAAGCTGGAGCTCACCGAAATGGCGTTCAAGGAAGCGCTTCGCCTGATTCCGCCGGTGCCGAGTATCCCGCGGCGCGCGCTCAAGGATTTTACCTTTCGCAACTATACGATACCCGCCGGCACCAACGTCGGTATCAGCCCGCAATTTGTCCACAAGATGGAAAAGCACTGGCCGGAACCGGACCGGT
>NZ_JBGTDD010000114.1:0-2812 GCF_041748495.1 Parasphingorhabdus sp. | reverse complement strand
GGAAATATTGGCGCAGGACGGCCAGGATGTCCCCAATATCCGCGAGCCGCGCGATGTGCTCGACGGCATGCTGCAAAGCTCGCCCGCTGGCCTGACGCTGGCGGAAGTCGAAGCCGCGCCCAATGGCATCGATCTCGGCCCGCTGCGTCCCTGCATGGCCGAGCGGCTGCGCACCGAGGACAAGAAGATTCATGGCGCTCATCCCGATTTTCTCGCCGAACTGCAGCGCTTTGCCGCTTCGCTCAACAATGAACGGCCCGACAGCCTCCGCCTGATTGGTCGCCGCCACGTCCGCCAGAACAACAGCTGGCTGCACAACAGCAAAAGACTGCTCAAGGGACCGGACCGCTGCACGCTGATGATCCATCCGGATGACGCCAGGGCGCGCGGTCTCGGCGACGGTGACATCGCCAGCATCACCAGCCGGGTCAACAGCGTCGATATCCCGGTCGAAGTGACCGATGACGTCATGCCCGGCGTGGTGTCAATTCCGCATGGTTTCGGCCATGGACGCAAAGGCGTCGGCCTGTCGGTAGCCCGTGAAAAACCAGGGGTTTCGCTCAATGACCTGACCGATACGCGCAGCTATGATCCGCTGTCCGGCAATGCCGTCCTGAATGCGGTGCCGGTGACGGTAGCGCGGGCAGAGGAAATGGTCGCGGCGGAATAGGTCAGCGGAACAAGAGTCGTCATCCTGAACTTGTTTCAGGACCTCGTTCGGCACGAACTAACCCGGAGGGGCGCTGAAACAGGTTCAGCATGACGAATAAGCTTTTGCTTCGCCCATTCCTCCCTTGACCCTCTGCCGCCCTTTCGCCAAAGCAGCGCTTTGATATTGCAGCCGCGAAGAAAGCTCTGATTTTGACCGACATGAAGCCGCTCAGCTTCCAGCAGATCATCCTGAAACTCCATGAATATTGGGGCAATCAGGGCTGTGCTATCCTGCAACCCTATGACATGGAAATGGGGGCAGGGACGTTCCACACCGCCACCACGCTGCGCGCGCTCGGGCCCGATCCCTGGAAAGCCGCCTTCGCCCAGCCCTGCCGCCGCCCGACCGACGGCCGCTACGGCGAAAATCCCAACCGGCTGCAGCATTATTATCAATATCAGGTGATCCTGAAACCCTCGCCGCCGGATATCCAGCAGCTCTATCTCGACAGCCTGACCGTGATCGGCATCGACCCGTTGCTGCACGACATCCGCTTTGTCGAGGATGACTGGGAAAGCCCGACGCTCGGCGCCTGGGGCCTTGGCTGGGAAGTCTGGTGTGACGGCATGGAGGTCACCCAGTTCACCTATTTCCAGCAGATGGGCGGTTTCGACTGCAAGCCGGTGTCCGGCGAACTGACATACGGCCTCGAACGGCTGGCCATGTACATCCAGGGTGTCGATAGCATTTACGATCTGGATTATAACGGCGCTGGAATGACTTATGGCGATATCTTCCTGGAGAATGAGAAGCAGATGTCGGCCTGGAACTTCGAGGTCGCCGACACCGACCGGCTTTTCGACCTGTTCAACAAGGCCGCCGCCGAGTGCGAGAATTGCCTCGAGAAAAAATTGCCGATTCCGGCCTATGAGCAGGCGATCAAGGCCAGCCATATGTTCAACCTGCTGCAGGCCCGCGGCGTGATCAGCGTCCAGGAACGCGCCAGCTACATGGGCCGCGTCCGCGACCTCGCCAAGGGTAGCTGCGAAGCGCATATGGAAAAGAACGGATGGGCTGCGTGATGGGTTATTGTCATGTCCCTCTCCCCTTCTGGGGTGTGGCTAGGTGTGGGGGATGTTCCCCATCTTCGGCCTGTCGGTACAGTCCCCCCTCCCTTCGCCGCTACGCGGCTCTTCCCTCCCCCCTAAAGGGGAGAGGGCTGTCATGACCGACTTCCTCCTCGAACTGCTGTCCGAAGAAATCCCCGCACGGATGCAGGCCAAGGCGCGCGTCGACCTCGAGCGCCTGTTCACCGAGCAACTGGCCGAAGCCGGCCTCAAAGCCGGCGCCATCACTGTTTACTCGACGCCAAGGCGGCTCGCGCTGATCGCCAGAGACCTGCCCGCGCAGACCGAAGCGGTCAGCGAGGAAGCCAAGGGACCACCGGAAGGCGCGCCGGACCAGGCGGTCGAGGGCTTTTGCCGCAAGAATGGCATTACCCGCGACCAGCTGGAGCTGCGTGACGTCAAGGGGCGACCCACTTATTTCGCTGTGATCAACAAGCCGGGCCGCACGACCCGCGATGTGCTGGCCGAAGCGATACCGTCGATCATCCGGGCTTTCCCCTGGCCGAAATCGATGCGCTGGGGTGACGCCAGTGCGTCAACCGAAAGTCTGCGCTGGGTCCGGCCGCTGAGCGGGATCGTCGCGATCCTCGGCGACGATCTGGTGGAATGCGAGATTGACGGCATACAGTCGGGTTACGAAACCGTCGGCCACCGGTTCCAGCACTCCGTCCCGTTCGTCTCGAGCGAAGTCGAGAGACAGGCGGCAGCAAGCGAAACCAGCGTGTCTCGACTACGCTCGACACGAACGGAGCCCGGGCAAATCACCATCGGCAACGCCGCCGATTATGCCGAGAAACTGCGCGCCTGCCATGTCATCGTCGATCATGAGGAGCGCCAGAATATCATCCGCGACGGTGCCGCCAAGGCTGCATCAGCCGCCGGCCTGGAGCTGGTCGAGGATGAAGGTCTGGTGATCGAAAATGCCGGGCTGACCGAATGGCCGGTGCCATTGCTCGGCAGCTTCGATCCGGCCTTTCTTGATGTACCCGAAGAGGTGATCCAGCTGACCGCCCGGGTGAACCAGAAATATTTC
>NZ_JBGTDD010000113.1:0-55955 GCF_041748495.1 Parasphingorhabdus sp. | reverse complement strand
CCGGGAATCACAAAGGCCCGCTCCAATATTTTTTCCATCGCCTCGACGCGGGTTCGGATGGCCTGCGGATCGCGGCTGACGCCGGGTGCCTGTTCGGCGAGACGCCTCAGCTGTTCTTCGGAAATGGCCATGGGCACTCTCTGTTATATACTGGCAATACAGTCAGGATATGGGGATGCCGACCAACGGGTTCAATGGGTGCCAGCCGCGCGGATTGACGGCAAAGCCGCGCTGGCCTTGCCGGGCAATCGACCAGCGGATCGGGACGCCGATCGGGATGAAATTATAGTGATCGACCAGTATAATCTCGACTTCGGCATATAGTCTCGCCTTGATCTCCAGATTCGTCGCAGCGTCGGCTTCGGCGATCCGTGCATCGGCGTCATTCAGGCAGACCGAGGTTTTGGCGCAGGTGAACTGCTTTAAAAACCATTGGGCGCTGTCATAGGGCGCAATCTCGTCGATCAACTGCACATCGGCATCTTCATCGCTGCTGACCTTTCTCGCGTCGAGCCCCACTCGTCTAAGGTCAGACTGGATACGCTTGAACAGGATCGCAGCGCCAGGGGCATCGTGCAGTGCGATGGTCAGCGGGATGATCGGTCCCTCGGACGCCCTCCACCGGCTCACATGGTTTCTGGCAAAGCCGATCCGGTCCTGCATCGTCATGCCGGCCCAGTCGGGATAGGTGTTTATGCCCTCTACATCCAGCGCTTCGGGGATGATCTTGAGCCGGCTCTGCCAGGCGCTGACCCTGGGGAAGGATGTGAGCAAGGCAGGCCGGTTGATTGCCATCGCCAATATTTCCCGGTTGGCTGGAACCGCCCAGAAATCATTTGCGCGGATGAACCGCAGCCCGAACAATCCGGCGACCGGATCCAGCCGCAAGTCGCCGCTGCTGATGCCTGCAGCATCGATCAGCGGCAGATGATGATATCTGCCGTTCAGGACGATCTGGGCGCCGCCAGCGCGGTAGCGGGCGATGGCGGTTGCGGCCGTCTCGGCGCGCAGCGAAACCCAGCGGTCCTCTTCTTCCTCGTCCGCTTCCTGCTCGTCTTCCGAGGGTTCGTCAAACTGACCGAGCTTGATGCCATTTTCCTCATCCAGCAAGCGCATCGGTCCGGCCCCGTGGCCGGCTCTGAAAAGGCCCATTTCCGGCTGGGCAAGCAGCTGCAGGAAATTGGGGTGGGGGGCGTCCAGCTTGATCTCGATAACGCGACCGGTCATCGAGACGACCTCGTCCACGGCAGCGACATCATCGCGCAACCGGCTGTTGCGCAGTTCGGCAAAGCGCTCGCGGAGCAACCGGGCCACGCGTTCGGCGGTGACCTGTCGGCCGTCATCCCATCTGGCGTCAAACAAGCGGAAAATATAGCTCAGCCCGTCATCGGTGACGATCCAGCGCGCGGCGAGTGCCGGGACCACCCGGCCTTCCTCGTCGAGGCCGACCAGGCCCTTGGCGACGGCCGAGCGCATGGTCGAGGAAGCGAAACTCAGGCGGGTCCCGACCGGATTGATTCGCGTATCGCCCTCTTCCACCACGGTTACTCGCACCTGATCCTCGTCGCCCGCGAAGCCGCAGGCCCCGAGCATGGTAACGGCAGCGGCTGCTGCGACGCTGTTCAGAAGGAATCCGGGACGAAAGATCATCACGGCCTTATACGCAAGGTACGGCTGGGATGCACATTGGAAATATTATCTTCCCATCCGCCAATCCGCTCCGCCACCAGACTGCGGGTGACGTAGAAATAGAGCGGCAGGATCGGCATGTCGGCGATCAGCTGTGCCTCTGCCTGGCGCATCAGTTTCTGGCGTTGCTGCGGGTCCGGCTCGGCAATCGCCTGTGCCAGCATCCGGTCAAAATCTGCATTGGCATAGCCCGAATAATTGCCGGCACCATTGGCCTGCTGATGCACCAGCAGGAAATTTTCCGCGGTGGGCAGATCGGCAATCCAGCCCGACCGGGCGAGGGTAAATTCGTGCCGGCGCAGGGCCGCAAAATGCAGCGCGGCCTCGCTGTTGAACAGGCTGGCCTCGACCCCGAGCGGTTTCCACATCGCGGCAAGCGCGACCGAGACACGGCGATGCTCGGCCGAACTGTTGAATCGGATTTCGAAGCGCAACGGATTGTCGGGGCCATGGCCGGCCTCCGCCAGCAAGGCGCGGGCCTTTTGCAACCGTTGTTCCCGCGTCCAGTCGGCCCAAACGGGTCGCACCATTGCGGATCCGGCCAGTCCCGGCGGCAGCAGACCCCATGCCGGGATATTGCCAATAGCGATCACCTGGTCAGCAATCCACGCGCGTTCGACCGCCATCGAGAGTGCTGTCCGGACCCGAGCGTCATCAAACGGAGCGACGCGGGTGTTGAAGGCAAAATAATAGCTGCCGAGATAGGGTACGCTATGGGCAATGTCGGGATGATTTTGAATGAGCCACTGGTGACGGCTGGCCGGATAGTCCGCTGCAACATCCGCGCCGCCGGACAGGAACAGGCGCAGCGCCGAGAGGCTGTCGTCCATCGGCTTCCAGATGATCGTCGCGGTGGGGGCCTCGCCGCCCGCCCATTCGGGGTTGCGTTCCAACCTCGCGTGATCGTTCAGTTTCCATGCGATCAACCGATAGGGGCCGCTGGTGATCATCGGGCGGTCCGAGGTCCAGATGTCGCCTGCGTGCCGGATCCGGTGGAGTGGTATTGCCGCCATCGCCGGATGCGCCAGCAAGGCGGGCAAGGACGGATCGGGGGAGGCGAGGCGGATGGTCACGCTGTTGCCATCGGCAGCCTCCACCGCGAGGATATTGCCGAACAGCGCCTTTGCTGGTGCCGCCGTCTCGGGAGCATGCAGGCGTTGCAGCAGCGCCGGAAACAGCGACGCATCAAATGTCTTGCCGTCGGAAAACCGCAAATCATCGCGCAGGTCGAAGGTCCAGGTCAGGCCATCTGGTGCGATTTGCCAGCCGCTGGCCAGTCCCGGCTCCGCCCCGCCCCTGGCGTCGAGACGGGTCAGGCCCTCAAACTGGTCCGCCGCCACTCTCAGCGATGAAAGATCGGATATTTTCTGTGGATCGAGCCCTTTGATTTCCGAGTCCGACAGCCTGACAATCTGCGCCGGGCCGGGAGCCAGATCAACCGCGGGTTTGCGCTCGCAGGAAAACAGCAACAAGGCGGTGCAGAGAAGGACGAAATAGCGCATCACGCCGGCCTAGACCCAGTTTCGGACAAGGGGAAGCATCGGCCTGCCCCTGACCGGTCGCGGGGCGATCGAGGGCCCAGCGGGCAGCCGCTCAGGCCGCACGGGCTGGCCAGATGCTGCTCGATCAACCGGCAGACATGGCGATGCCCTGATCGTCAGCCGAACGGACGGTTGAGCTGTACGATCTTGGCATTGAGGACGGAGGCAAAGGACACCCAGAGGAAATAGGGCAGGATCATCGCGCCAGCCAGCGGATCAAAATTCCAGGTGACATACAGCATGGCGACCACCGACAGCCACAAGAATATAACCTCGACCAGAGCCCAGTCCGGCCGCTGATATTTGAAGAACAGCGGCGACCAGAGCAGATGAAACAGGAAATTGGTTGCGTAAACCGCGATCAGCGTTGCCTGCTCAGATTCGCTGTTGGCCTGATCCCAGGACAGGATCGCTGCCCAGGCAGCCAGTCCCAGGATGATCGTCCATGCCGGCCCGAACAGCCAGTCCGGTGGTTGCCAACTCGGTTTTTTCAGGTCCCGGTACCACGAACCGATGTCCGTCAGCAGCCCGCCCGCAGCGCCGAGAAGGACGGCCCAGACGATGGCTGCTATGATTGGGGAGTCGAGCATGGATTTGCCTTGCTGATCGGCCGACGAAATTGTCTGCTGCTGTCGTTCCGCATTAGTAGACAGAATTGCGATCGACGCAATCGCATCCTAAAAAACGTTGCGGGCAACTGGTGCGGACGGCGGGACTCGAACCCGCACACCCATTTCGGATAGCAGATTTTAAGTCTGCTGCGTCTACCATTTCGCCACGTCCGCACCGGTAGCTCCAACATGCAGTCGGAGCCTGTCGACAAGCATTATTGCGCGCGCGCGGTCAAGTGCGCAGACGTAAAATATCAGATTATTTCGGGACTAGCCCTTGTTCAGCCGCTCGCGGATTTCCTTGCCGGGCTTGAAATAGGGCACGCGTTTGGCCGGCACTTCCACCGATTCTCCGGTGCGCGGGTTGCGTCCGGTGCGGGGTTTCCGCTGGCGAGTCGAAAAAGCGCCAAATCCACGCAGCTCGACGCGACCGCCTTCGGCCAGTTTCTGGCTGATCTGGTTGAAAAACAGGTCGACGATCTTTTCAATCTCATCCGGTTTCAATTCCGGATTCTCTGCCGCAAGTTTTTCCAATAATTCAGAACGTATCATCGGTGCGCCTTTCCGATTCCCGGTCGATCCAGCGGTTTCCCAAGAAAGAGACTCCAAGAATCCTGTTGTCTGTTATTTTTTAGAGCCTCTAGATGCCAGAAATTGCGTCTATTTTCAATGGTGTTGGGAGATAATTGCAAAACAGGTGTGAATTGGAGCCAGCCATAGAAAAAGCCCACCCCGAACAAGGGGTGGGCTTTTTCTTGAATCCGTATCTGGGGTTGGAAGACTATTCTTCCTTCTTCTTCAGTGCAGCACCGAGAATGTCGCCGAGGCTTGCGCCGGAATCGGTCGACCCAAATTGTTCCACAGCCTGCTTCTCTTCTGCCAGCTGATGCGCCTTGATCGAGAAATTCGGCTTCTTCGAACGGTCGAAACCGGTAATCATCGCGTCGAGCTTCTGGCCAACCTGGAAGCGGTCCGGACGCTGCTCGTCGCGATCGCGGCCCAAATCGTTGCGCTTGATGAAGCCGGTCGCGCCATCGTCGCCCATCTGGACTTCGAGGCCGCCATCGCGGACCTCGAGCACGGTAACAGTCGCAACCGAACCCTTTTTGAGGCCGCCGGTATCGGCACCGCCCATTGCAGGCGCACCTTTTTCGAGCTGCTTCATGCCGAGCGAGATGCGTTCCTTTTCGACATCAATGTCGAGAACGATCGCCTTAACCTGCTCGCCCTTGTGGTGGAGGTTGAGCGCGTCTTCGCCGGAAATGCCCCATGCGATGTCGGACATGTGAACCATGCCGTCGACGTCGCCTTCAAGGCCGATGAACAGACCGAATTCGGTCGCATTCTTGACTTCGCCTTCAACCGTGCTGCCGACCGGATGCGTATCGGCAAAATCGGTCCACGGGTTGGACTGGGCCTGTTTGAGACCCAGGGAGATCCGGCGCTTCTCGGTATCGACTTCGAGAACGATGACTTCCACTTCCTGCGAGGTGGAAACGATCTTGCCAGGGTGGACGTTCTTCTTGGTCCAGCTCATTTCGGAAACGTGCACCAGGCCTTCGATGCCGGGCTCGAGTTCGACAAAGGCACCATATTCGGTGATATTGGTGACCGAACCGGAAAGCTTTGTACCAACCGCATATTTTTCGGTAGCGCTGTCCCAAGGATCGCTCTCGAGCTGTTTCATGCCGAGCGAGATCCGCTGCGTGTCCTTGTTGATCTTGATGATCTGGACTTTCAGCGTGTCGCCGATGTTGATCATTTCATTCGGGTGATTGACCCGCTTGTAGCTGAGATCGGTAACATGGAGCAGACCGTCAATGCCGCCCAGATCAACAAAGGCACCATAATCGGTGATATTCTTGACCACGCCTTCGGTGACCTGACCTTCGGCCAGGCTCTCGATCAGACCCGAACGCTGTTCGGCGCGGGTTTCTTCGAGGATGGCGCGGCGCGAGACGACGATATTGCCGCGCTTGCGATCCATCTTGAGGATCTGGAAGGGCTGGGTGATGTCCATCAGCGGTGTGACGTCGCGTACCGGACGGACGTCGACCTGGCTGCCGGGCAGGAAGGCGACGGCACCATCAAGATCGACGGTGAAGCCGCCCTTGACGCGTCCGAAGATAACGCCTTCGACGCGATTGCCTTCGTCATGTTCTTTTTCCAGCTTGTCCCAGCTTGCTTCGCGGCGAGCGCGGTCGCGGGACAGCATGGCTTCGCCATTCACATTCTCGATGCGGTCGACATAGACTTCGACTTCGTCACCGACGGAGATATTGGCTTTCTGACCGGGCGCAGCGAATTCGCGGAGCGCCACACGGCCTTCGGATTTCAATCCTACATCGATGACAGCCATGTCATTTTCGATGCCGGTTACGGTGCCTTTGACGACGCGGCCTTCAAAGCCCTGGTCTTCGCCACCGAGTGATTCGTTTAACATTGCCGCGAAATCGTCGCGGGTTGGAAATGCCGTTGAGGCCATATGGTATAATCCTTGATAGTCAATTTTTCTGGCCAGGCGGTTGGTTCCGCCGGTCTTGGACCAAAATTGCCGCGGCCACCCCATGTGACCGCCGCATTCACCAGAAAACCGCCATTTTTGGTGGATACGAATTTAAGCGCCAACAACAAAAGCTACGCCACAGCCGGGCCGGTTTGCCAGCCCGTCTAGCGCATCATTTGTCTGCTATGCCGGATCTTTGTCGCGCCGGCCGCTTATCTTCGCATTCACCATGGCAATTGCCTGCTGAACGGCGGCGTCTATAGTCAAATTGGTGGTATCAAGCAAGTCTGCATCTTCAGCAGCCTTGAGCGGTGCCGTGGTGCGGTTTTTATCCCGCTCGTCGCGTTGCAAAATCTCCGCCAGAATATCTTCAAGGCCAACCTGCTCGCCCCGCCGCTTCATTTCCTCGAAGCGGCGGACCGCGCGCGCCTCAGGCGAAGCGGTGACGAACAGTTTGACATCGGCGTCGGGTGCGATGACCGTGCCGATATCACGGCCATCGAGCACGGCGCCCGCGGGTTGATAAGCGAAATCCTTCTGGCGCTTGTCCAGTGCCCGCCTCACTTCGGGATGCACCGAGACGCGGCTGGCCAGACCGCCGACCGCCTCGCTGCGCAAACCCGGATTGTCGAGCAGGGAGCTGTCAAACACGCAGGCGGCCAGTGCATCGGCCGCATGGTCGGCGTCGCCGCCCTGTTCGCTGACTGTCCATCCGACCGCCCGATAGAGCAGACCGGTATCGAGAAAGGGCAGGGCGAAATATTTCGCCAGTTCCTTGGAAATCGTGCCTTTGCCTGAGGCGGTCGGGCCGTCGACGGCGATGATCATGGCCGAAGCCTCGCCTGATCCCGCAAGGCCTTCACGAGGCCGCCAAGCGCGATCATGATCCAGACGATTTCGAGCAGCAGAGATGCCAGATTAAAATGCACCATCAGCGACAGGGTGAGCAACAGCGCGCCGATCAGATTGGTGCCGTTATAGACAAACGGATTCACCGTCTTGGCATAGACATTATAACCATAAGCAGAGACGATCAATGCGCTGCCCACGACCCCGATTACATTGGCGGAAAATCCATCGATCATCAGGAAGCCAGCTGCTGCAAAAGATCGGCAAAGCCCGGAAAGCTGGTTTCGACTGGTCTGATATCATCGATCGTCAGACCGGATTTTGTCACCAGGCCGGCGACGGCGAAGCTCATCGCGATCCGGTGATCCAGCGCGGTTTCGATCACCGGCCTGGTGCGTCCGCCGGTCAAAGGCTTGCCGCCGCTGCCTTGGATCGTGAGCCCGTCCTCTTTCTCGGTCACTTCCACGCCGAGGAGACCGAGGCCCTTGGCCATTTGCGCCAGGCGGTCGGACTCCTTGACCCGCAGTTCATGCAGGCCGCGGGTGCTGGTTTCGCCGCTGGCCATTGCCGCAGCGACAAATAAAATCGGGAATTCGTCGATCATGCTGGGGGCGATCTGGGCGGGCACATCTATGCCGGTGAGCGGGCTGTGCCTGACATGGATATCCGCAACCGGTTCGCCGCCCACCTTGCGCTGTCTGGCAAAGCGAATGTCACCGCCCATCTTCTGCAATATTTCGTACAGGCCGCTGCGGGTCGGATTGATGCCGACATTTTCGATGATGATATCCGATCCGGGAATGATCAGCGCCGCAACCACCAGAAATGCAGCAGATGAGGGGTCGCCCGGCACCTTGATCTTTTGTGGCTTGAGTTCCGCTTCCCCGGTCAGCGATATGATTCGGCAATCGTCGGCATCGGTTTCCACGTCGATCTGCGCGCCAAATCCCTTGAGCATGGTTTCGCTGTGATCGCGCGTCAGCACCGGTTCGATGACCCGGGTGATCCCCGGCGCATTGAGGCCCGCGAGCAGGATCGCCGATTTGACCTGCGCCGAAGCGACCGGCAGGCGATAGGTAATCGGCACCGCCGGACACAGGCCTCGCACGGTGAGCGGCAGGCAGGATTTATGATCTGATGTCTCGCGCGCCCGGATGTCCGCGCCCATTTGCGAAAGCGGTTCGATCACCCGGCCCATCGGCCGCTTGGTCAGGCTGGCATCGCCGACAAAGGCCGCGCTGATGCCGTGCGATGAAATCAAGCCCATCAGCAATCGCGTCGAGGTGCCGCTATTGCCCATGTCGAGGACATTTTCCGGCTGCATCAACCCGCCGACACCGACGCCCTGAACGGTCCAGACATCGTCCTTTTTCTCAATCCGCGCGCCCATCGCTCTCAGCGCTTCAGCAGTTGCCAGCACATCCTCGCCCTCCAGCAGCCCGCTGATCCGGCTTTTGCCAACGGCCAGGGCTGAAAATATCAGTGCCCGGTGCGAAATGGATTTATCGCCTGGAACGGAAATTTTACCGCCGAGCGGGCCGGACGGCTTGAACGTCGCAGGCTGAGGTCTATTGCTGATCATGACAAAACTTTGATTGTGGAACGCACGAATGATTCGTGCAGGATTATGAAACGGCTTTTGACAGCGCTGCAAAGCTATGGCAAGGCGCGCCGGATTTCGCGGCTGATTTCGACAATGGTTGAATCGCCGCAGAGCAGACTGACCTATCAACGAATTGATTTAGACAGGATTTGGACACCAGCCATGGTTAAACCGGAATGGGGCACAAAACGCACATGCCCGAAATGTGGAACGCGCTTTTATGATCTGGGCAAGGAAGACCCGGCAACCTGCGTCGAATGCGGGGAAAGCTTTGTGCCGGAAGCCGTGCTGAAATCCAAGCAACCGACGCCGTTCGAGGCTGCGCCAAAGAAAGATGCCAAGAAGGATGCTGATTCGGTTGACGATGATGATCTGGATATCAACATCGACGATGACGAACCGTCTCCGGACAATGAAGTGGATCTGGGTGGTGACGATGATCTGGGCGTCAGCAAAGGCAAAGGCGACGACGAGCCGGCAGATACCTGATTTTTGATTTGCATATTGGAGGGCGTCTGGACTAAAGGCGCTCTTCAAATGGGGCCTTAGCTCAGCTGGGAGAGCGCTTCGCTGGCAGCGAAGAGGTCAGCGGTTCGATCCCGCTAGGCTCCACCAAATTTTCCCTTATAAAACAAGTACTTATCTCCCAGTTTCATGAAGTGCTGTTTTTCAGTTTTGCATCGCGTTTGCATCGCCCGTCTAGATTTTGACGAAATTCGTTATCCACATATGTCTTTGATATATAGTCAAAATATACCTGTAAAGCGTGTGTTTGCCTGTATATTGTTGCTAATTTTTAGCAGACTAAATCTGGTCGAAGTGCTTCTTAGCTCTCTATGGTTTCAATATTCGCGGTATTAGCGGGTTATAGCTATGGATTCTGCGGATTTCCGCTATAACAACCGGACTTCGCAAGGTATTGATGATAGCATGCGATCGCGATCTGCGTTATCTGGTATCGCAGGCAAGCGTTTAACCTACCGAAGGGCTAACGTCTAAACACAAGGGCTAGGGTGATGAGTAGCTACTCATCACCCTCATTTAGTATGGCAGAAGAACAGTTATCATTGTGGGGTTATAATGCAGACCATGCCGCGACATGGTCGCCAAGGGAGTTATGGCTAAAACTTGATCGTAGTTCGATCGAACAGTTTAAAGAAGACAAGCGGATTGAACGAAAGTCCGCAATGTCAGTGCGTTGGGATCAATATTCCGAATATCTTAGTATGTGGTCCAACACCGTTGAAGGTGGGATAATGCTCTATGGAGTAGAAGACAATGGTGCCATCACTGGATGCGCCCATTGGTGCACAGGTCATATAGTTTTAGCGGGTCTGAAATCACGGTTAAGTTTTTTTCAGACAGACTGGAGATCGAAAGTCCTGGTGGATTTATTCCACCGGTTAATGCACAAAACGTCTATTCCCAAAGAGGATCGAGAAATCCACACCTCATGGAAGCTCTCCGATTTTTGGGCTATGTCCAAATGACTCGAGAAGGCACACGGCGCATGAGAGAGAGCATGGAGAAATATAACCTTCCAGAACCAACATTTTCTCAGGAGGCTCTCAATGGAGTTTCTGTGCGGGTCGTATTGAGAAACGACCATCAGACTCGTAAACGGTCCACTGATGCTGATGTGGCCGCGTTCTGTGGAGTAGAAATGTGGAAGCAATTGCAGGAGCATGAAATCCAAATCATGGGCTATGCCTTCAATAATGAGGCCGTGCAGGTTAATGAAATGTCACGCCTAACAGGCCGAACTTGGAACACTACAAAACGGGATTTGGATAAACTGGTCAACAAAGGCCTGCTATTATTCTCACCCCCTAAAAAGCTCCGAGACCCTAACGCTCATTACAAAATTCGAAAGAACAAAGGCGATGAAGATGATTTCTAATGAGAAGGAAACCCAATCCGAGAAATTCAAACGCGTAGCCCGCGAGCTTGAATGCGACGACGATGAGCAACGCTTCAAAGAGCGCCTGAAAAAGATCGTGAAGCAAAAGCCAGTGGATAAAGTAGAGTGACCACGGGCGTCTGTTGCTTTTGCTCTACGTCTGTTGATAAGAACGGCCTTGACCCCTGCACCCTGTCAATCGCAACAAATGGCGAAGGCGAACAGTCTTGGCCATGTCACGCCGCATGCTATTTGGAGCGGCTCGGTGATCTACCTTATGGTCGCGAATTGTTTGAGCGTGACAATTAAAGCGGGTTTGTAAAGTGCGTAATCGCCAAAAAAATGGAAGCAGGTTTAGGTGTTATTTTCACTATACATTTTGCGCGAAAATGGGTAAAAATGTCTGCGATACTTTACATAGTTTTTGCATCGCGTTTGCATCGCTGCGCTGCGGATTTACATATTCATGAGGCTTTCAGGGGCGGAAATCATACTCTGTAAAACATTTTTTCGCTGATTTTTCAACGATGCCTGTGTGCTGGCAGCGAAGAGGTCAGCGGTTCGATCCCGCTAGGCTCCACCAAATTTTTTCCCAATCTCCCGGCAGCTATCAAAAATATGCAATATGACCAGATTCGCGGACCGGCAGATGGCTGGCCGGATCGGGCATTGGTCTCCATCATGTCCCGCGCGCCGTGCTTTTTGCCTCTGGATTGAAGAGCCAAGCCGGCGACGCATTCACGCCCCGTCGGGGCGTTGCGGCGGCGGATCGAACAGCGGCTCGCCCAGCATGAAGCCGATGATATTCGGACTGCCGAGTTGATCCACCAGCGCCTTGCCGACAATCAGCAGCGGCACCGCGATCAAGGTCCCCGCCAGTCCCCAGATCCACGTGAAATAGCTGATCGCCAGCAGGATGACGACCGGGTTCATCGAGAAACGCCGCCCCAGGATCGACGGTGTCACCAGATTGGCTTCGACTGTCTGTAGCGCGATATAGGCCGCCGTCGGCATCAGGCCTCCGCCGAGATCGCCGGTCGAGGCCGCGCCGAAACCGAACAGTAGCACGGCCATCAGCATGGGCCCGAGATAGGGTATGAAATTCAGGATTGCCGCAATACCGCCCCACATTAAGGGTGACTCGATATCGAGCACCCAGGCGCCAAAGGCGACCAGCACCCCGACCCCGATATTGATGATGGTGACGGCGCCGATATAGTGGGACAGATCCTCGGTGATGCTCCTGCCGGTTCGGGCCGCCTTCAGCGTCGTGCCGAACGTCGAGCGGTTCAGCAATATGATTCGCTTCACCCGAAGGCGGGATTCGAGCATGAAATAGACCAGCAGGACGACCAGCAGGAATTCGAGAAGCGCCGCCGGCGTCGCATAGGCGGCTTCTTCCATGACATTGGGGCTGGCGAGAACCACTTCCTGGCCTTTGGATTCGCCGATGGTCGAGGAGAATTCCGCGCCCATCTGGGAGACAGAGGAGGTGAACTGGCGGATATCCACGAGCCGCTCCTGCAGGATATTGGTGATATCGGGGAATCGCTGTGCCAGTTCCAGGGCCGGTTGCAGGATTATCATGAAGCCAAGCGCCAATATGGCCAGAAACACCAGCACTGCGATGAAGGAGGAGACCGGATTGGGGATGCCAAGCTTGGTCAGGCCGGCGGTCAGAGGCAGTAGCAGAAGCATGATCACGATCGACGCGAACAGCGGACGAAAGAAGACCGCCCCGGCTGACAGGGCAAAGGGCAGGGCGAGGACCAAGCCAAGCGACAGAAGGAATATTGTCGTCGAGAACAATCTGATCAAGGTTGTTTTCGAACCGGCATTGCCGGGTTTGCCGGTCAGTGTCTCGGGCTCGGCCGGAACCGGGATAATTTCGTCAGCCAATATCTGCTACGCCTGTCTCTGCAAAATTTTCACCGCCCGCCATGCACCTTGTTGCGACGACAGGATAGTCACTTTCCAGCGCGATATCGGATTGCAGGGCATCGCTCTGGGCCTTTTCGCATTCCCGCAGCATGGCCCTGATATTCCTGTCCCTGACCGCGTTCGTGCACATGGTCATATCGTCCGAACAGCCCATCAATATCAGGGCATAGTCAAGGCCAGTGACCATCTCCGTCTCCATCTGCTGTGGAGGGGAAACGCCGGCCCATTCGAAAGGTTGCGAGCCATCAAGGGCTCGGCCTGCAGTCCACTATTGTCGGGACGCGCGCCGGCCGGGCTGTTTTTTCTGCTGAAACGCTTTACAGAGGGATGAGCCGGGTTTTTCGAACCTCGGCGGCGCCTTCGCAAATCCTCCTCCATTTGAAAGTTTTCGACAATCTGATGTCCAGACCGTCCATCCATTATGATGCGATCATCCTTGGCGCCGGCGGGGCTGGCCTGATGTGCGCCGCCGTCGCGGGGCAGCGCGGGCGCAAGATATTGCTGATCGATCATGCCGATGAGCCGGGCAAGAAAATCCTGATCTCGGGCGGCGGACGCTGCAATTTTACCAATATTGGCACGGTGCCGGACCGCTATCTTTCCCAGAACCGGCATTTCGCAAAATCGGCTCTGAGCCGCTACACGCCGGCTGATTTCATCGGGCTGGTCGATCGATATCGCATCGACTGGCACGAAAAAACGCTGGGCCAGCTGTTCTGCGACGGATCCGCCAGGCAGATTGTCGCGATGCTGATGGACGAATGCCCTGCCGATTCGGTCAGTCTGTCGCTGGGCAAGGCGATTACCGATGTCAGCCACAGCGATGGTCGCTATCGCGTGGAATATGGTGGAGAAACCGCCTTTGCCCCTTCGCTGGTGATCGCCACGGGCGGGCCGTCCATCCCGAAAATGGGAGCAACCGGATTCGCCTATGATCTCGCGCGGCGGTTCGGATTGAAGATTGTCGAGCCGCGACCGGCGCTGGTTCCGCTGACTCTTGGCGGCGAAGAAACCCTGTTTCGGTCCTTGTCGGGCGTGTCGGCCCCGGTTGTCGCCCGTTGCGGCAAGACCGCTTTCCGGGAAGCCGCGCTGTTTACGCACAAGGGCCTTTCTGGCCCGGCGATCCTGCAGATTTCCTCTTACTGGCAGCATGGCGAGCCAGTGGAGATTGATTTTCTCCCCGATTTGTCGGACGCGTGGCTGACCAAGGCGAAGCAGCAAATGCCTCGGCTTTCGTTGAAAAAGGCTGTCAACGCCCATTTGCCTGCACGCTTGACTGAAACGCTGATCGAACGGATTGCACTAGACGGTGAACTTGGTAATCTGACCGACAGGACGCTCGATGAAGCGGCAAGGCGCCTGTCGCACTGGCGCTTCATGCCCAATGGCACCGAAGGGTTTGCCAAGGCCGAAGTCACCGCTGGCGGGATCAGCACGGCGGATTTATCATCCAAAAATATGGAAGCTAGGCAAGTGCCCGGATTCTATGCTATTGGGGAAGCTGTTGATGTCACCGGCTGGCTCGGTGGCTATAATTTTCAATGGGCTTGGGCAAGTGGCCATGCTGCCGGTAAGGCAATATGATCCGCAGCACAGACCCTTTAATAAACACAACATCATCTTCATAAACCGCAGGCGACTGGCATTTCCGCGCGGCTTTCACTTTTGCCACGGAATTAAAATCTTATGCCTTTCTCCAAAATTTCTCCGCTTCTTGCTGAGGCGCTCACTGCGCGCGAATATGACAAACCGACGCCCGTTCAGGCCGCCGTGCTGGAAACCAAAGCGGAAGGACGCGACCTGATCGTGTCCGCCCAGACCGGTTCCGGCAAGACCGTGGCCTTCGGACTGGCGATGGCGCCGCAATTGCTCGATGAAAACGGGCGCTTTCCGTTTCTGGTCGAACCACTTGCGCTGGTGATCGCCCCGACCCGCGAACTGGCGTTGCAGGTGAGTCGCGAGCTGACCTGGCTCTATCAGCCGGCTGGTGCCCAGATCGCGACCTGTGTCGGCGGCATGGATGCTTCGAAAGAGCGGCGCACCCTGCGGCGCGGCGCGCATGTCATTGTCGGCACGCCCGGCCGGCTGCGCGACCATCTCGAACGCGGCGCGCTCGACCTGAAAAATCTCCGCGCTGCGGTACTCGATGAAGCCGATGAAATGCTCGACATGGGCTTCCGCGAAGATCTGGAAGAAATTCTCGACGCCACCGGTGAGCAGCGCCGGACATTGATGTTCTCGGCGACGATCCCGAAACCGATCATCAATCTCGCCAAACGCTATCAGAATGATGCGCTGCGTATTTCCACGGTGGGAGAAGATCGCGGCCATGGCGATATCGCCTATCAGGCGATCACGGTTGCTCCGGCCGACACCGAAAATGCGGTGGTCAATCTGCTGCGTTTTCATGAAGCGGAATCGGCGATGCTGTTCTGCGGCACCCGCGAGGCGGTGCGTCGTCTGCACGCCAGTCTTGTGGACCGCGGGTTTAGCGCCGTGGCGTTGTCCGGCGAGCATACCCAGAGCGAACGCAACCAGGCGATGCAGGCCTTGCGCAGCAAACGTGCGCGCGTCTGCGTCGCGACCGATGTCGCGGCCCGCGGTCTCGACTTGCCGACATTGAGCCTTGTCGTGCATGTCGATATGCCGCGCGATGCGGAAACCTTGCAGCATCGGTCCGGACGGACCGGACGTGCCGGCAAGAAGGGCACGGCGGTCATCATCGTCCCTTATCAGCGGCGCAAGCGGGTCGAATCGATGTTGCGCGGCGCAAACATCAACGCCGAATGGAAAGACGCACCGACCCGCGGCGACATTCGCAAGAATGATGCCGAGCGGCTGATCGAAACCCTGTTGCAGCCGGTCGAGATCGACGAAGACGATATGGCACTGGCAAAACGTCTGATGGCGGAAAAAACGCCGGAAGAAATCGCGGCGATGCTGGTGCAGTCGCACCGCGCCAAAATGCCCGCTCCGGAACAGATGCTCGATCGTGGTGCCCAGTCGCAAGCCGCTCCAGGCGGCCCGCGCCCGGGATTTGAGGACACGGTATGGTTCAAGATGAACGTCGGCCATAACCAGCGCGCGGATGCCCGCTGGCTTTTGCCGGTGCTGTGCCGCCGGGGTCATATCACCAAGAATGAAATCGGCGCGATCCGGATCAATGGCGACGACACATTGTTCGAAATTCCTCGCCGCGTGGTCGACAAGTTTACCGCTGCCATTGCCGAGAAAAGAGAGGCTGGCGGGGATGATACCGACGATATCATCATCACCCAGTTTGACGGCAAGCCGCGCGATGAAGCCAAGCGCAATCGCAAGAGCGGGCGAAGCGACAATGCTGGCGGTCAACGCGATTACAGCAATGCCAGCAAGAAGCATGGCGGCAAGCAGTTCGGCAAGAACAAGTTTGGTGACAAGAAATTCGGCGACAAACCGGCAGGCGGCAAGCCTTATCAGAAACGCAAGGCTGAAGGTGAAGGCGGCTCTGACGGCAGTGCACCCAAGCGGGAATTTGGCGGCGGTTTCAAGAAGAAATCCGACTTCAAGGGTGACCGCAGCAGCGGGCCGAAAGGCAATTTTGCCGGCGGCACCAAAAAGCCGCATCGCGGAAAACGCCCGTTTGAAGGCTCCAGACCCGGCGGTCCCAAGGCCGACTGACAGGATTGATGCCAGACGCAATCACCATCCTCGTTGATGCGGACGCCTGCCCGGTGAAGGAGGAAATCTACCGCGTGGCCGAGCGCCATGACGTGGCGGTTGTGATCGTCAGCAACAGCCCGTTTCGGGTGCCGGATCACCCGCTGGTCAGCCGGGTGGTGGTCAGCGACAGTTTTGACGCAGCCGATGACTATATTGCGGAGCAAACTGGTGCCCGCACCGTGGTGGTCACGTCGGACATCTTGCTGGCGGATCGCTGTGTGAAGGCGGGTGCGGCGGTGGTCGCATCCAATGGCAAGCCGTTTACCGCCGACTCGATAGGTGCGGCCGTGGCGACACGGGCGATCATGGCCGACTTGCGCGCCGGAATGGGCACGGAGAATATCGGTGGACCGCCACCGTTCGGCAAAGTTGACCGTTCCCGGTTCCTTTCGTCTCTGGATGAAATTCTCGTGCGCCTGAAGCGTCTCGGCTAGTCTACAGTGACCCGGAAAGTCAGTGCGAAGCCGCTGGCCGCGGCCAATGTTGTGGCGGTCGCGGTGATGGTAGAACCGGCGCGCGATGCACCATAAGGGTCGCTTTCATCGGTACCCGTCGCATCGTCATCTTCCACCGTTGCCGCAGATCCGCAATTGCTGCCGCTTCTCATTGACCCCGCTGTGTAGGTGAACGGACCGGACAGAATGTCCGTTGCGACAACCGAATTGGCGGCGGATGCGCCCGTGTTGCTGATCAGGATGCAATATTGGACGACGGCACCCGGGATGCGTTTGGGATTGCTGCTGCCATTGACCGGGTCGCTGATGATCGAACTGACCTTGGTGACACTCAAACTGGTCGACGGACGACAGAAAGTGATGTCGTGGATCGACATCGCCTGATTGCCCGATGATGTCGGCGTTGTTGGGAAATGATTGCCATAGACCACCGTCACCGAGTCTACAGGAGAGGTGAAGGTCACGACTACATTGCCGAAAGGTTCGGTTGGACCTGAAGCTCCGTCACCAATCACGCTATTGCCGCTGACATAATTGGCCGTGTTGTTCGACAAAGTCGGCAACACTGTCGCTCCATTATAGGTGCCGGTGACCGTCACTTTGTCGGTGAACTGGTTGGCAGCAAAATCGATATCAAATATCTTGAACTGGAGCCCTGGAACCGCGACCGGCAAGGTGAACGTCGTGCTGGAAACATGCGTTTCATTACCATTGTTCATATAGAAATAGAGCGCCTGGGTACCCGCCGGGCCGCCGCCGCTATTGTCGGTCGTGATGGCAGGTGTGCCGTTGGTGAAGCCGCTGGGTGGCTGCGTGACGGCGAAAGCGACATTGCCGAGCCCAGGGACAGTATAAGTTTGCCCGAGCGAACCCGACGGCGACCAGGTGGTTGGCGCGGCCCAGCTGAAGATGATCTGGTTGCCGAGGGAACATACCGAAGTCAGTGGCGGCACGTAACCGGGTAACCGCCCGCCGGCGGTAAAGCTGACGCTGGCATAATCATCTTCGCTGGTGACGCCGTTATTCGGAGTCGAATCAGGATCAAGCGCCGACGAACTGCGTATCTGGGCAATATTGGTAATGATACCCGATGTCGCGGTGATGGTGACGCTCAGTTCGATTGATATCGTCTGGCCGGGCGCGATCGCCGTGCCCAATGTCCAGATACCGCCGCTAAAACTTCCTGTCCCCGAAATGCCAGTCAATGTGACGCCAGCGGGCAGATTGTCGCTTACCGTCACGCCGGTTGCGGTTAGCGTGGATTCAGATGCGTTGGTCACCGACAGGGTGTAAATGCCCGTGTTGGATCCCGTTGCCCCGAAAGTCTTGCTGAGCGACAGGTCGGCAAAATTGGCCGGGAGTTCCGTCAGCCAAAGATCGGCCCGCAAAAAATTGCCATTGTCGGCACTTGGAAACATGTCGCAAATTTCCATACGCCAGGTGCCGGCGGCGTTCTCGCCGTCAAAGGCACTCAAGGGATTGTTGGGAGCCAATTGCCGTTGATAGGGGGTTGGCGTGGGGGTTATGCTGTCATTTCCATGCCCCCCGCTATTGACCATCGGACTCGATTCATCACTCAGGTGAACGTTCAGGTTGCTATTGCCGCCTACCGTAGCACCGACAATGGCGGTGACCCTGGTACCGGCAGGGGATTGCAGGATGACATTGATGTCGGTGCGATAGCTGTGCGACGCGAGAAACCCCAGATCGACATCGCTGACGATGAAATTCGTTCCGACACTGAAATTCTTTACCAGCGGAGAGCCACCCGCCCCGCAAGTGCGTGCCGCGACGATATCATTGGGACCGCCAGGTTCGCTGATCGTATATTGATTGACCGTCTGCGCTTCAGCTTCATCCACCGGATATAGCATGGCCAGACCCAGACACAGACATCCCCAAAGGAATGTGTGAAACGTCCATCGGATCTGGCCCCCGAGAGATTTCCCCAAATTCATCGCTTTTCCCTACCCAGAATGGGCTAAGGAATGATTAACCAAACCGCTGGAATGATCTGATTATAAAGGATTTCACGATGGTCGCAGGGCCAGCGTCCGCTGGTTTCTTAGGCCTTTGAAATATACCAAAGACTAGGCGTTGGCGGGGTTCCAGTCACCACGACCCGCCATCCACAGGCTGATCGCCGCGATCGCTGCGGTATCGGCACGCAATATTCTCGGGCCAAGCGAAACTGCGACGGATTGGGGCAGGGCGCGGATCATTTCATTTTCGCTGTCGGAAAAGCCGCCTTCTGGGCCAATCAGAATGGCTGCCGGTCCGTCATGGGCGACCAGCGCCTTGCGAAAACTGCCTTCGCCGGTCGCGTGGATGCGCTCATCGGCGAAGAAGAGATGGCGCTCCGCCGGCCATTGTTCCAGCATTGCGGTCAATTTGGTCAATGGATCGAGCGAGGGCAGCGCCGTGCGTTCACATTGTTCCGCCGCCTCGATCATATGGGCGCGGAGTTTTTCCGGCTTGATCGCCGGACCCTGGGTGCGCTCGGTTTGCACGGGCAAGATTTTCGCGACGCCCAGTTCGGTGGCTTTTTCCGCGATCCAGTGGAAGCGGTCCTTCTTGATCGGCGCTGCGCAAAGCCACAGGTCGGGGACGGCTTCCCGGTCGCGGGCCTTGCCATCGATCAACAGGGTGAGATCGCGTTTGGCCACTGTCGTCACATGGGCCAGATATTCGCCGGTACGATCATCGAACAGCTTGACCGGATCACCCTGTTTTATCCGCATGACCTTGAGCAGATAATGGGCGTGGCTGCCATCGAGGCGGATCTCGGACCCGTCGTTGAGTTCAACATCAACGAACAGACGCGGAGCGCTGTGCGGGGGATAGGCAGGGGTAGCGGGCATGGCAGTTCTCGGATCTCCAGTAACCGTTAGCGCTGAGCCTGTCGAAGTGCGGCTATCGGTCGAAAAACGCCCTTCGACAAGCTCAGGACTAACGGTATAAGCCGCTGATGTCATCCGACTTTCAAAATGTCGTTCCGGATACGGAGCATAAGGGTCTGGTCGGCCTGTTGCCTGCCGTAGCCCGGCCCTTTGCCGTGCTTGCCCGCTTTGATCGCCCGATCGGCTGGTGGCTGCTGTTCTGGCCCTGCGCCTGGGGCATTGCGCTGGCTGGCGGTGCGATCGATCGATGGGATTTATTGCTCTGGCTGCTGCTCGGCGCGATCGCGATGCGTTCGGCGGGCTGTGTCTATAATGATATTGTCGATCGCGACCTCGACCGTCAGGTGGAGCGGACCCGCTCCCGGCCTCTGGCCAGTGGTGCTGTATCGCTCAAGGCCGCCTGGATCTGGCTGGCGATACTCTGTCTGATCGGGCTGATCGTCTGGTTGCAGATCAATGGCGTCGCCAAGCTGGTGGCGCTGGGCAGCCTGGCGCTGGTTGCAGCCTATCCTTTCATGAAACGGATCACCTGGTGGCCGCAGGCCTGGCTGGGGCTGGTGTTCAGCTGGGGAGCGCTGGTCGGTTGGCTGGCGATTGTTCCGGAATTTCACTGGGCGATGGCTTTGCTGTACCTCGGTTCGATCTTCTGGGTGATCGGCTATGACACGATTTATGCGTTGCAGGACCGTGAAGATGACGCACTGGTCGGGATCCGATCCAGCGCTCTGCGACTGGGTGACAATGTCCATTTTGGTGTCCTGAACTTTTACCTGATGGCGCTGTCCAGCTGGGCAGCTGCCTTCTGGATGCTGCGTCCACACTGGCTTGCTATCGTAACTCTCGCACCGATCAGTCTGCATCTTCTGTGGCAGGTGACAACATTGAAAAGCGCCGATGGCGATGATGCACTCGCCAAGTTTCGATCCAATCGCTTTGCCGGTTTGCTGATGTTTCTCGCCTGTCTGGTGCTCGGGCAGGCGGGCTAGCCGACCAGCAAATTGGATTGCATTTCGCAACCCTTGACGGCTATGCTACTTAACCGCACAGTTAATCCCACCTCTTGTTTCCCGGAGCCATTTGCATGAAAAAACGCCGTTTGGGCCGAAGCCCGATATATGTTTCCGAAATCTGCATGGGGACGATGACCTTTGGCAGCGGCGCCGATGAAGCCATGTCGCACCGAATCCTCGACGAGTCGGTCGAGGCCGGGATCAATTTCTTCGACACCGCGGAAAATTACCCCGTGCCGCCAAAGCGGGAGTGGGCCGGAGAAACCGAGAATATCGTCGGCCGCTGGATGAAAGGCAAGGACCGGGACAGCCTGATCATCGCCACCAAGGTTTCCGGACCCAGCCATGGCTGGATCGAATCATCGCAGCGCGCCGGCATGACCGCGATCGACCGCCACAATATCGTGCGCGCTCTCGATGCCAGTCTCAAGCGGTTGCAGACTGACTATATCGATCTTTATCAGACCCACTGGCCCGATCATGGCACCGCCTATGACGAAACGATGGAAGTGCTGGACGAGCAGATCCGGGCCGGAAAAATCCGGGCGATCGGCTGTTCCAATGAAACCAGCTGGGGACTGATGAAATCGCTGGAAGCTTCGGAACGGCTGGGCGTCGCGCGCTATTGCACGATCCAGAATAATTTCAGCATGAACAACCGCCGGTTCGAGGATGAACTGGCGCAGGTCTGCCGTCAGGAAGGGGTCAGCCTGATTCCTTATTCGCCTCTGGCCGGTGGTGCCTTGTCCGGTAAATATAATGATGGCGCAACGCCGGAAGGCGCGCGTTTCTCCGCCTATCTCAATCTGGGTGGCCGACAGAAGAAAATGGCGGAACGGTTCGTCAATCCGAAGTCGGAGGAATCGACCAAGCGTTTCATGGCAATCGCCGACGAACTGGGAGTCGCACCGGTCACGCTGGCAACCGCCTGGTCGAAACAGCATGATTTTGTTGCCTCGACCATCGTCGGCGCGACGCACACCGACCAGCTCCCCGAAATATTTGCGGCGGCCGATCTGGTGCTCAGCGACGAGATGATGAAGCGGATCTACAAGATCAGCCGGGAAATCATGTACCCGATGGGATGATCAGCCAATAGTGAAAGACAGATTATGAACCGTTTCCTCGAACATACAGGCGCGAAATATCCGATCGTGCAGGCACCGATGGGCTGGATCGCGCGGTCGCAGCTGGCTTCCGCCGTGTGCAACGCGGGCGGGTTCGGTATTATCGAGACCAGTTCCGGCGAGACCGAAGCCTGCATGGCCGAGATCGAGAAGATGAAGGATCTCACCGACGCCCCATTCGGGGTGAACCTGCCGATCATGTTCCTCAAGGACCCCGCGATACTGGATCATATCTGCGGTTCGGGTGTGAAATTCGTGACCACCTCGGCTGGCAGCCCGCGAAAGTTTGTCGGGCCCCTGCAGGAGGCGGGTATCATCGTCTATCATGCCGTTCCTACCGTCGCGGCAGCAATGGGCTGTGTCGAGGCCGGAGTCGATGGCTTGGTTGTCGAAGGGTCAGAAGGTGGCGGCTTCAAGAATCCCGAAGAGGTTTCCACCCTGGTGCTGCTGCAGGCGATCCGCCGGCAGACCGATATTCCGATGGTGGCGGCTGGCGGGATTGTCGATGGCCAGGGCATGGCGGCGGCCTTTGCGCTGGGCGCGGAAGCGATCCAGATGGGGACGCGCTTTGTGTCCAGCGCCGAAAGTCCGGTGCATATGAATTACAAGCAGGCGATACTCGATGCCAAGGAAACCGGAACCTATGTCCTCAACAAGAAAGCCTCGCCCTGCATCCGCGCGCTGAAAACCGAACGCACGGCAAAGATATACGAAGACGGTCTGATGCCGGCTGACACGTTCAAGCGCATCATGGACGTCTATTTTGGCGGGGATATGGAAGCATCCGTGGGTCTCGCCGGGCAATCTTCCGGTTTGATTGACGAGGTAAAAACTGCCAGACAGATTATCGATGAAACGGTGACCGAATTTTTCGCGATCACTGGAAGACTGGGCGCGCTGAACGCCGCCAAAAGTTTCTGAAAACAACAAGAGAGAGAGAATTTCTGATGAGCCAATTTCCCGATGCAAAGCAACTGTTCACCACCGTAACCGAAGACGGAAAATCGATCCTGTCGATCGAACCCTATGATGTGCCCGAGCCGAAGGAGCATGAGGTCGTCGTCCGGATGGAGGCGGTGCCGATCAATCCTTCCGATCTCGGCCTACTGACCGCTGCGGCCAATATGGACACGGTGCGCAGTGAAACGGTCGATGGTCATCCGGCGCTGGTCGCCGATGTCGAACCGGCGATGCAGCCCTTCTTTAAGGGCCGCGCGGGCAAGAAGCTGGCTGCAGGCAATGAAGGTGCCGGTACCGTCGTTGCGGCCGGGTCATCCGATGCCGCGCAGGCACTGATGGGCAAGGTCGTGACCATCGTGGGCGGCGAAATGTATCGCACCCACCGGGTGATGCCGGCGATGATGTGCGTGCCGCTGCCGGAAGGCGCACCGGCCAAGGAAGGCGCTTCGCTGTTCGTCAATCCGATGACCGTCCAGGGCTTCCTCAACACCATGCGCGCCGAAGGCCATGAAGCGCTGGTCCATACTGCTGCCGCGTCCAATCTCGGGCAAATGCTGGCCAAGCTCTGCCTCAAGGAAGGTGTGGACCTGGTCGCTATCGTGCGCAGCGATGCGCAGAAGAAGATCCTCACCGATATCGGCCTCACCCATGTCATCGACAGCAGCAAGAATGACTTCATGGACAAGCTTATCGCCGCGCTGGCGGAAACCGGCGCAACACTTGGCTTTGATGCAATCGGCGGCGGCAAGATGGCGAGCTATATCCTGACCGCGATGGAAAAGGCCGCGGCGGTGCGCGGCGCGGAATTCAGCGTCTATGGCTCGACGGTCAACAAGCAGGTCTATATCTACGGCCGTCTCGACACCGGCGAAACCATCCTCGGCGGCGGTCTCGGGCTCTACTGGGGCGTCGGTGGCTGGCTGCTCACCCCGCATCTCGAAAAGGTCGGCGGCGAGCGGATGATGGAAATGCGCATGTACACCGTCGAGGAGCGCAATGGCATTTTCCACAGCGACTATTCGAGCGAGATCAGCCTGATGGACATGATCGATCCGGAGACTGCCAAGGGTTACGAGAAGAAGGCTACCGGCGAGAAGGTGCTGGTTAATCCTAGTTTGTAGAAACGATTGTTAGGCGGAAAAGTTGAGCGCGGTTGCCGCTCTGGATTCTGAAACAAGGTCAGGATGACGGAAAATGCTGCCGCCCCCTCAAACTCAATCTCCCTCTCCCATGGCGGAGAGGGATGCAGGAGCTTGGCGAGGAACGAGCCCAGCGGCAGCTGGGTGAGGGTGTTCAGGCGGTGGAATGTTGCGCTTTATTCGCAGCTTGGTACACCCTCATCCAACTGCGCCTAGCTTCGTTCCTCGGCAAGGCTTCGTATCCTTCTCCCTTGAGGGAGAAGGGCGTTACCGATAACTCACCACCTCGAATTCGATGCCGTTCCAGTCGAAGAAATAGAAGCGCCGCCCGGGATCATAATCGTCATGGCTAAAGGTCTTCAGCCCCGCCGCAACGATCCTGGCCTCCACGGCATCCAGATCATCGACGGTCACGCCTATATGGTTCATCGGGCAGCCCTTGTTGAAATGCGGATCCGCGGCCTTCACATCCGGATTGGTATAGAGCGCGATATATTGCTCATCCGTGCCGACGTGGATCGTGTGGCCATCCGACATTGATGGCCCCTCCCACCGGATATGCCAGCCAAACAGATCGCGCAGCAGGTCGGCGCTCCTTTGGGGATCGCTGACCGTTATGTTGGCGTGCTCCAGTTTTCCGATGGTCATTGTTCATTTCCTTTCTCCGTTGTTGATAGGTTGATCCGCCAAGGCGGGAAGCGGCGGTTGTTGCCGCCGTAAAACAGGCAGATCGGATTACCCGCCGGGTCGCGGAGCCTCGCTTCGCGCCAGCCCCAGCTCTGGTCCGTAGGTTCCTCGTCGAAGGCCAAACCCACGGATTGCAGCCGCGCGACGGTTGCGTCCAGATCATCGAGTTCGAAATAGATCAGAGTCGTTGGCGCTCCGATCTTCTCCACCGCGTGGATCGAAAAAGTCTCGCCGGTCTCTGTCTCGAACCGGGCATAGCGGGGCGCGGAGCCGACGATCTGGGTGAGGCCAAGCCTTTGATAAAAAGCGAGTGATTGATCATAATCGAGGCATCCGACGGTGACCTGATTGAGCTTCATCTATTGTTTCCTCGCTGTGCTGGCGTCCATTCGATGGAAGAACTGGAAGCATGTTTTCCGTTTTGCAGGCGACTGTCTGAGCCCGCCAGTTCTCCATGCTTGCGATTCGTACAACCTCAAGCTAAGTTGAGGTCAAGATATTATTTCGGGAGAGCGAATGTTATGCTGCTGCGCAGGCAGCAGCCCATCTCCTGAAGGACCGCAGGGACGCCAGGGTCGCTAGCGATCACTATCTTTGCAGCCCGCCCGGAGTTCTCGAGATGGACCCCGGCCTTTGCCGGGGAACAGGATAAGCAGCGCGAAGAAGTGCCGAGCACATATTGAAGAAAGAAGTAAAATGCCGGAAACAAAAGCCCTGACCATTGGCTCGCTTGCCGCCCGCACCGGTCTCTCGGTATCCGCGATCCGCGATCCGCTTCTACGAGGAAAAGGGCCTGGTCGAGCCGTTCCGCTCCACCGGCGGGCAGCGGCGGTTCTTGCGGTCGGACATCAGGCGACTCAGCTTCGTCCTGATCGCCCAGCAGTTGGGCCTGACGATCGGCGAAATCAGCCGCCAGCTAGCCAGCCTGCCGCATGGACGCACCCCGACCCAGGCCGACTGGACCCGGATCAGCAAGGCGATGCGCGGGGTGATTGATGCGCGGATCGCCGAACTGGAACGCACCCGCAACCGGCTGGACGGCTGCATCGGCTGTGGCTGCCTCAGCCTGAAGAAATGCGCTCTCTACAATCCCGACGACCGGGCGGGGCTGAGGGGAGCGGGGCCGCAGCTGATTTTGGGGGACTAGAGTCCGAGCGCCTTGCGGAGCGTCTCGTTGATCCGCGTCTGCCAACCGGCACCGCCAGCCTTGAACTTCTCCAGTACCGCCTGGTCCAGCCGCAACGTCACCTGCTGCTTGGGATTTTCCAGTTTCGGCCGGCCCGGCTTGGTGAGCGTGCCATCGGCGGGGCGGAGCAGCTTGTTTCCTTCCCAAATGGCCGCACGGTCGAATTGATCGTCTGTCCATTCCGGCGCATCATCGGAATTTACCCAAGGCTTCTCTGACTTTTTTTTGCTCTCGTTCATTGGCTTTCCGCAGTGAAATGATTCTCCGAGTGGATTCTCGTTCGGTCCAGACCAAGGCGACTATACGATCCTCGATATATCCGTATGTTATGAATCGCTTTTCTCCATAATTTTGCCGGTCATCAAGTTGTGAAATATGACGCGATCTAAAAATCGCGACAGCATCCGCAAAATCTAGCCCCCGGGCTTCCAAGGTACGTCGGCGCTTGTCCGGGTCGAACGATATCTTCATTCAAGATATTTTGGCGAACCGGGATGATTTTGTCCTCGATTTTCATGCCTGTGGCCCCATCTGCCAAATAGACATGGTTTTTGTAGTTACACATATTGAGTAAGTCAATACTGCTCCGCTACCATAAACTCTATCAGTACAGGCGGGAGAGCTGGTTCGTTTCTAAGGTTTCCGGGAACTGAGATGGCTGGGAAGTCGAGCAAGTATGCGCAGACGATAGGCGGGGTTGGACAAGCTCACCCCTGACGGGGGTATGGCAGCGATTGCATTATACCGTTAGCCCTGAGCTTGTCGAAGGGCGCCTATCGGTTGAAAGCTTTGCTCACTCCGCCGCGAGCAATTCTTCCGCCGCATCCAGATCCACCGAGACCAGCTGCGAAATCCCGCGTTCCACCATGGTGACGCCGAACAGCCGGTGCATCCGGCTCATGGTCACGGCATTATGGGTGACGATCAGATAGCGCGTGCTGGTTTCCGCGACCATCTTGTCGAGCAGGTCGCAGAAACGCTCGATATTGGCGTCATCGAGCGGGGCATCGACCTCGTCGAGGACGCAGATCGGGGCCGGGTTGGTCAGGAACAGGCCGAAGATGAGGGCGACAGCGGTCAGCGCCTGTTCGCCGCCCGACAGCAGGGTCAGCGAGGTCAGCTTCTTGCCCGGTGGCTGCGCCATGATTTCGAGGCCCGCCTCCAGTGGATCATCGCTGTTGATCATTTCGAGATGGGCCTTGCCGCCGTCAAACAGGGTGGCGAACAGCCGCTGGAAATGCCGGTCCACTTCCTCGAAGGCAGCGAGCAGACGCTGGCGGCCCTCGCGGTTAAGACTGCCGATCGAGCCGCGCAGCTGGTGAATCGCCTCGTTCAGTTCCGCGCTTTCCTTCGTCGATTTCTCCCATTCGGCTTCCAGCTCCGCCAGTTCATCAGCGGCGACCAGATTGACCGGGCCGATCCGCTCGCGGCTAAGCGACAGGCGTTCCAGCTGGGCTGATTCCTGTGACGCATCGCCAACCGTGTCTTCGTCAAATTCGAGCTTTTTCGGCAGCACCGGAGCGGGGCATTCAAATTTTTCGGCCGAAATCCGGCCCATCTCCATCCGGCGCAGATCCTGATTCTCGGCGCGCGCCCTGGCGCCCGCGCGCGTTTCGCGGGCCTGGCTAAGCATTTCGCTGGCTTGGGCGAGCCGGTCTTCATGGTCGCGCTGGGCCAGTTCGGCAGCCTGCAGAGCGCTGTCCTTTTCGGCGACCTTCGCGTTCAGCCCATCCCGCTGTTCCGCGAGCCTGCCGACCTCTACCTCGATCACCCGCGGGCGGTCGGCGAGATTTTCGATTTCGGCCTCGATCAGGGCGCCGCGCTTGGCCATTTCCTTCATCCGCGCCTCGGCCTCGCCGGAGCGGTCCTGCCACGACCGGATCTGCGCGCTGGCAACAGCTTTCTGTTCCTTCACCTGCGCCAGCTTCTGGTCGATCGCGGAGAGCGCTGCCTGCGCCGACATCACGCGGCCGCGAGCGGCATCGCGCTGGTCCTGAAGCGCCGATCGTGCCCGTTCCTGCGCCGCGCCATCAGGCTGGCTGCTGCGCTCCTTCTGTGCCTCTTCCAGCTCTGCCAGCGCGGTCGCGGTTTCTATCTTCAGCGCCGCATCCCGTTCGGCCAGGCTGGCGGTGCGCTTCTGCAGCCAGGACAGGGCCTCCTCCGCCTGATCGGCTGCGCGCAGCGCGCGGCGCAGCGCTTCCTCGGCCTCGCGCCGCGCATTGCGGGCTTCCCCCAGCTGGGTTTCGATCGCCGCCATCGCATCGCGTCCGGCGACAAGCGCTGATTCGGCTGCGGCAACCCTGGTCTGAGCCGGGGTCAGCATGTCCTGCAGTTCGCGCAGGCGATTGGCCCGGACCAGCCGTTCGGCGCTGGCGTTGCCATCGTCCCGGGCGACAAAACCGTCCCAGCGGCGCAGCGCGCCGACTCTGGTCACCAGCCGCTGCCCGACGGCCAGAATTTGGCCCTCGTCGCGGTCGGCAATGAAAATCTGGGACAGGCGAGCATGCAGTTCGGCCGGGGCCTGGACATGGTCGAGCAGGGTTTCGGTTCCTGCGGGTGCGTCGCCGGTTGAACCGCTGTTGCCGCCGCCCCAATAGCGGTCGCCATCCGCGCCAATGGCAGCGAGCAGATCATCGCCCAGCGCCGCCGCCAAAGCCCGTTCGTAGCCTGCTGCCGGTTTGACCTGATCGATGGCCTTGCTGCTGCTTTCGACCCTGGACAGTTCGCGGTCCAGCGCATCATGTTCCGATTGCAGCCCGGCCAGCTCCGCCTTCAGTGTGGCGAGACTGGATTGGGCGGCATCGCGCGCGGCGTTTGCTTCTATTCGCTGCTCCTCAAGCGAAGCAATTTTGCCGCCGCTGCGATCCGCTGCGGCCTGGGCAGCTTCCCGCGCCGCAATTGCATCGGCCAGCGCCGTTTTCAGCTCGTCTTCATCGCCCATTTCGGCGCGTTCGGCATGGAGCCGACCCAGTTCCACAGCCAGCCGGTCGTGGCGCGCCTGCGCCGCATCAACGGCGGCATTGGCGACCTTTATTTCGGCCTGAATGCGCGCTTCCTCGGCGACTGCCTTGGCGAGCTCTACCTCGGCCTCGCTGGCCGCGCGGTCGGCGCGTTCGGCGGCCCGTTCCAGGTCCGGTCGCTCTCTGTTGAGATCGGACAGTGAAGTGGCAAGCCGCTTCTCATCCTGTTCCAACTCCGCCAGCGCCGCCATCGCATCGCGGGTCAGCTGGTCCTCGCGAGCATTGTCATCATGGATGCGCTGCGCCTGGGCCTGCAGATCGAGCAGGCGCGATTTCAGATTGTCGCGTTCGTTGGTCAGGGTCAGCAGACGGTGGCTGGACTCGCTGGCTTCTTCGCGCGCGCGCTGAACCTCGGCACGCAATAGGCCGAGCGCTTTGGCGCTTGCATTTTGCGCCGACACCGCGGCCTGCTGTTCATTCTGTGCCGCATTGACCTTGGCCTCGGCTGCTTCCGCTTCGGCCTTGGCCAGGTCGGCTGCGGCTGCGGCTTCCTGCCAGCGGGCATAGATCAGCCGTCCCTCGACGATTGTGATTTCCGCGCTGAGCTTCCGGTAACGTTCGGCCTGCTTGGCCTGTCGCCGCAGATTGGCGGCCCGCTGTTCCATATCGCCCAATATGTCGTCGAGGCGAGACAGGTTTTTTTCCGCTGCGCGCAGTTTCTGTTCGGCATCCCTGCGGCGGACATGCAGGCCGGAAATGCCTGCGGCTTCCTCCAGCATCTCCCGCCTGGCTTCAGGCTTCGAGGAAATGATATTGGAGATCTTGCCCTGGCTGACCAGCGCCGGGCTGTGCGCGCCGGTGGCGGCATCGGCGAAGATCAGGGCGATATCCTTGGCCCGGACATCGGTGCCATTGGCGCGATAGGCCGACCCGGCACCGCGCTCGATCCGGCGGACAATTTCCAGCTCGCTGTCATTGTCGCCGACGTGCAGCGACGACACATCGTCGGTTTCCCGTTCCGCGGTCAGGGCGACTTCGGCAAATTGCCGTTCGGGCCGGGTCTCGGTGCCGGCGAAGATCACATCTTCCATGCCGCCGCCGCGCATCGACTTGGCGGAATTTTCGCCCATGACCCAGCGGATCGCCTCGAGCAGATTGGATTTGCCGCAGCCATTGGGGCCGACGACGCCGGTCAGCCCCTTTTCAATGCGCAGTTCGGTGGGATCGACAAAGCTTTTGAAGCCCGAGAGTCTGAGCTTCTTTATCTGCATGAAAAATATCCCATGCGACGCTTGTCAGTCACCCTTTTCAAATCGCATCCCCTCTTGCGATCGGTCCGGCACCTATTTCGCGCCAGCCTCCTTCAGCTTCGCCTCGACCATCGCCCAGTTGGTCCCGTCGATTTTCTGCCCGTTCAGCAGGAATGTCGGGGTTCCCTCGATATTATGGTCCTCGATCGCTTTCTGGGTCGCGTCCATCAGCGATTCCGCCGCTGCTGTATCCGCCAGACAGGCCTTGGCCTGGTCTTCGGAAATCCCGCGCTGCTGGAAAAAGGCGATCAGGCCGAGTTGCTCGGCGAGTCGAACGAATCTGGAATCAGGGGGGGATTGCAATATGTCGCTATAGGTTGCTTCGCCCATCGACTGCGCTTTTTCAAACATGGTGGCCTGATAGCTCAGCGCCTGTTCGGTCAGCGGGAAGAACGGCGCTTCACCGCCGCAACGGGACAGGATCGCCGCGGACAGATCCAGCGGATCGCGAACGAAATTGCGGATTTCAAAGCTGACCTGGCCGCTCTCTACATAATTGTCGCGCAGCGGCAGAAAGGCCTGCTCGCCGAAATCCTTGCAGTGCGAGCAGGTGATCGACATATATTCGACCAGCTTGAGCGGAGCATCGGGATTGCCCATGACAATACCGCCGGCGTCAGTCTTCGATACCGTCTCGGACCATTTCTGCCCGGCCGGGGCTTCGACGGCTTCGACCGAACCGGAAGCATTTGCGCCGGTCTCGCCTTCGGTTGCTTCCCCGCAGGCGGTCAGCGCCAGAGCAAAAGCCAAGGGTGCAATATAATGTAATTTACGCATATTCTGATCCTGCTTTCTAAAATGATCGATGGTTATCGCGGAAGGACCGCCAATTTGGGTTGCAGTGCCGACCAGCTGTGCACTTTGGCCAGCGGTTGATCGCCAATCGTGAAGCTGGGCGTTCCGGTCAGCTTGAGGGTGGTTTTGGCATATTCCGTCATCGCCAATATCTGATCCTGTTCCGTCTTGTCGGCCAAGCAGGCATTGATCTGGGTTGGGGTAAAGCCGCGCTTTGCCATCAAAGTGTCGAGGCCTGCCGCCTGGGAAATTTTCTTCAATCGCTGCGGAACCGTGCCGTCGTTGATCGTCTTCATGACTTCTGGGGGCGTGGACTGGAATTTTTTCAGCCACACCGGCTGCTGCAGCAGCAGCGCGTGATGATTGCCGAAAAATTTGGTGCGTCCGCCGCACCGTGCGAGCATCGCTGCGGTCAGATCGATCGGATTGAGGATCAGGTTGCGGATCTCGAAGCTGACATGGCCCTTGTCGACAAAATTCTTGGTCAGGGCGCTGTGGGACTGGGTTTCAAATGCCGCACAATGATCGCAGGTATAGCTCATATATTCGGTCAGCTTGTGCGCAGCGAGGGGGTTGCCCATCACATGACCGCCCATCGCGGACAGGGTGACGCGCTTGGACCAGTCGGTCTGCTGCGCCGATGCTGGCGAGATCACCACCACTGCTGCCACCAATGCCGAAGCAAGATAGGCGTTGCCCAATTTCATGACTGATCCTTCTTCTTTTCGTGGCCGCCGATCTTGCCGACGATCTTGATACTCGACTTCACATCGTTCTTAGGGTCCGCTTCCGCCTTTGCAACTGCCGATGCCAGCGATTCGAGCACCCGGTTCAGTTCCGCGTCGCCGATATCGCGCAAATTCTCGCCCAGCTTGATCGGCGCGGGCTTGAGCGAGGCGGGCAGGGCGACGCGCTTTTCCTTGTCTTTCGCGGGTGTTACGACGCCCTGCCTGAATCTTATCTGACTGATCGCGCCATAGCCGAAGAAGCGATTGACCCGCTCGATGATGTCCGGAGCGATATGCTGCATCATGGTCGCATAGGCGCCGCCAACCAGCAGATGCAATGTTCCGCCCTCTTTCTCGCCGCGCGGGAATCGAATCGATTCGGGCAGGGAGACCGCAGCATAGCGCTCGCCGACGATTTCGGCCCAGCGGCTGACCACCGAGCTCTGGATGAAGCCATAGCGGCGAAAGGCGGCGCGGCCGATTTCGGGCATCAGGTCGGATATGCTTTTCGCCGGACCACCGCGCGGACGCTGGTATTTCTGATATGGACGGGCCGATGATTTTCCCGGCGATCTCGGAGCCACTTTTTTGGCCGCAGGCGTGCCGGTGGCGGCGTTTGTCGCCTTTTCATCACCATCATTGCCTATTTTCTTCGCCATTGTGACCATTTATGGCATGGCACGGCCATGGCCGTCGATAGTTTCCCCGCCAGGGCACGAAAAATATCTGCCAATATCGGTGCACATTATGTGGATAAGGCGCGAAAGCTGCCCTGGCGGATTCCGCCGGGCGGGAATTTACCCGATCCCTATCATGTCTGGCTGTCCGAAATCATGCTGCAGCAGACGACGGTCGGCGCGGTCAAGGCCTATTTCGAGAAATTCACCCGGCGCTGGCCGACGGTCCAGAGCCTGGCGCATGCGAGGGAAGCAGATGTGCTCGCTGCATGGGCCGGGCTCGGCTATTATGCGCGGGCAAGAAATCTTCACAAATGCGCCGTGCAAATCACTGAGCAAATGGGTGGAATCTTTCCTCGCAAAGAGTCTGAACTGCTGAAGCTTCCGGGCGTGGGCAGCTATACTGCAGCCGCGATCACCGCCATTGCCTTTGGCGAGCGTGCGGTCGTGGTGGATGCCAATATCGAGCGGCTGGTGGCGCGGCTGTTCGCGATCGACACGCCGCTGCCGAAGGGCAAGGCCGAAATCCGGACGGCGATGGATGCGATCACGCCGAAAAAGGGTGCCGGGGATTTTGCCCAGGCCTGCATGGATATCGGCGCCACCATTTGCACATCGAAAAATCCCAAATGCCCTATCTGTCCGGTGCAGAAACAATGCGCGGCCTTTGCCGCCGGGACGATGGAATATTTTCCGGTCAAGCCGCCGAAAAAGGCAAAGCCGCTGCGGCGCGCACGGTTTTTCTGGATCGAGCGGCACGACCGGATATTGCTGGCGACCCGGCCGCCGAGGGGCATGCTCGGCGGGATGCGGTCGCTGCCGGATGACGGCTGGGCAGCGGGCAATGACGGCCACGCGCGGCCGCCAATCGCAGGCCGATGGATGGTGCACGACAATATCCTGCAGCACAGCTTCACCCATTTTTCGCTTGCGGTCGATTTGGCAGTTTATCAGGATGAAAAAATCGCTACTGATAGGGATTCCGATATCTGGTGGCCGCTCGACAATATTGCGGAAGCCGGTCTGCCAACCCTTTATGCCAAGGCGGTGCAATGGAAATTGAAGGAAGAAATATGATCGCTGAACAACGTGCAACCCGGTCACCTGGATCATCCTTTTCACGCCGCTCGGTGCTCGGCGGCATCGGGGCCGGGACTTTTCTGGCCGGCATGCCCGCTATTGCCCTTGCCCAGCCAATGGGGACGAGCTTTCCGGGCCTGACCAAGATCATCAACGAATATGTCGCGAGCAAGAAAGTCGCCGGCATGCTGGCGATGATCGGTTTCGGCCAGGCGGCGCCGCAGGTGATTGCCGCCGGTTCTCTCAGGCTTGGCGGTGACAAGCTGGTCGACAGCAATACATTGTGGCGGATGTATTCGCAGACCAAGCCGGTGACCGGCATGGCGACCATGATGCTGATCGAAGACGGCCTGATCTCGCTGGATCAGCCGCTGTCCGACTTTTTTCCCGAATTCGCCAATATGCAGGTGCTGGTCGATCCCGAAGGCGCGCTGGACCAGGTCGAGCCGGCCAGGACACCGATCACCATCCGCCACCTGCAGACCCATACGGCTGGTCTCGGCTATACGATCATATCAAAGGGACCGATCCAGAAAGCCTATCTGGCCGCCGGACTGACTCCGGGGCGGATCAGCCGCAGCCCGATCCCGGGTCTCGATGTCGGCGCGCCGACTCCGGACATCATGACCTTCGTCAAACGGCTTGCGGAAATGCCCCTGGTCTATCAACCCGGCACGCAATGGAGCTATTCGCTCAGCCATGACGTGTTGAGCGCGGTGATCGAGAAAGTGTCGGGCAAGCCGCTCGACCAGTTTCTGCAGGAGCGGATGTTCGGGCCTTTGGGCATGACCAGCATCTTCTACAATGTCCCGGCGGAACGGGCGTTCGATCTTGCCGACAATTACGCCCCCTTTGCCGGATCGCTGATTCCGGTCGATCCTGGCGCCACCAGCATATTTCTCGACAGGCCGCCCTTTGCCTTTGGCAGCACCGGTCTGGTTGGAACGGCGGGTGACTATGACAGGTTTCTGCAGATGCTGCTGGGCTTCGGCAAACTCGGTGATGTCCAGGTGATGCAGCCGGATACGGTCAAGCTTGGCATGTCCAACCTGCTGCCGGAAACCGCCAATACGAAAGGGACATGGGTCGCCAATCATGGCTTTGGCGCGGGCGGACGCTCCGGTCTTGGTACCGAGATCAGCCCGGCAGGCACGTTTGGCTGGGGCGGTGCGGCTGGGACGTCAGCCTTCGTCGATACGGTGCGCGGGCTCCGTGCCGGCGGCTATACCCAATATATCCCGTCGAACAGCTATCCCTTCCAGTCGGACTTTCCGAAATATGTCTATGCAGACCTGATCGGCAATGCTCAGGCAGGCTCAGGCAATACCAGCCCGTAGCCCGGACCGCGATTCCCTCCGCACGGAAAGGGACCAGACTGGAAAATATACCGGAGACAGATGCTGACCGACCGAAATAACATAGTGCCAACCTTTGCTGGCGGGACCCTTGACCGCACCGATCAGGTGCGGGTCAACCCCGACAGATTGCGCGCTGCGATGATGAACCCGCGGGCCAGACTGCTGAAACTGGATGGCCTGAATCCGGTATTTGACGATCATGGCGATCTCGCCTGGGGTGCCGCCTATGAAGCATCGCCGGATAATGATCTGCTTCTGCTCGGCATTGACAACGACACGCCGTTATTTGCGGAACTCAATGGCGCAGGCGATGCCGGTCCCGCCGCCAATCGGGCGCTGTGGCAGACGCTGGGCAGCTTGCCGGCGGATCAAGCCGCGATATATGCCACATCCCGCAGCTTGGTCGACTGGCACGCGCGGCATCGCTATTGTGCGCAATGCGGCAAGCCGACCCAGTCGCGCAAGGGTGGCTGGGCGCGGCTATGCGATCCCGAAACCGGCGGTTGCGGAGCGGAACATTTTCCTCGCACCGATCCGGTGGCGATCATGTTGTCGGAATGCGAAGGCAAGATATTGCTGGGCCGTCAGCCGCGCTTTCCGCCAAAAAGCTTTTCTGCGCTGGCCGGGTTTGTGGAGCCGGGAGAAAGTATCGAGGGCTGCGTGAAACGCGAATTGTTCGAGGAAGCCGGCATCAAGGTCCGGGATGTGCGCTATGTCGCCAGCCAGCCCTGGCCCTTTCCCTCGTCGCTGATGATCGCCTGCACCAGCGTCACCGATGATCCGACCCTGACTATCGACGAAGACGAAATCGAGGAAGCGGCCTGGTTTTCGCTCGACGAGATCAAGGCGGCCATGGCCGGTGATGCGGATGCCCTGTTCGTCGCACCGCCGCCCTTTGCCATCGCCTATGATCTGCTCCGGCACTGGCTGGATGAAAAGGGCTGAATTGACCGACCGGCTGGAACTTATGGGCGTGCCGGGATCGCCTTACACGCGAAAAATGCTGGCTTTACTGCGCTATCGGCAGATTCCGCATAACATCTCGTGGAGCGGCATAATGGGAGTACCGAGGGGTTATCCCAGGCCAAAGGTGGCATTGCTTCCGACCTTCTATTTCCGCGACAGCGCCGGCAATCTGGAAGCCGCAGTGGACAGCACGCCGATCATCCGGCGGCTGGAAAAAGACTTTCCCGGACGTTCGGTGATTCCCGAAAAGGAAGCGCTGTGTTTTCTGGATCTGCTGGTCGAGGATTATGCTGATGAATGGCTGACCAAGGCGATGTTCCATTTTCGCTGGGCGTTTCGGGATGATGCCGACCATGTCGGACCGCTGCTGATCCATTGGACCAATCCCAATCTGCCGGACGAACAGGTCACCGCCATGGCTGCGCAATTTTCCAAGCGCCAGATTGACCGGCTTTATGTTGTGGGATCGAACAAGATTACGGCAAAAACGATCGAAGACAGCTTTGTCCGGTTGCTTGGCTTACTGGACAGGCTGATCCGGGAGCAGGGCTTTGTGCTGGGAGGGCGACCTTCTGCCTGTGACTTTGCCCTCTATGGTCAATTGACACAGCTCACCGAGGTCGAACCAACATCGATGGCGCTGACCCGAAAATATGGTCAGCGGGTCCGCGCCTGGGTGGATCGGATGGACGATCTGTCCGGGCACAGGGGCGGTGAATGGCTGGCCGAGGATCAATATGGTTCTCTGCAAGGCCTGTTGTCGGAAATCGGCCGCACCTATGCGCCATTTCTGATCGCCAATGCAGCGGCGGTCCAGTCGGGCGCCGAGAATGTTGAATCCGAAATTGATGGGCGGAGTTGGCAGCAACCGCCATTTCCCTATCAGGCAAAATGTCTGGTCGCATTGCGCGATGCCTATCAGACGCTGTCCGGGGACAGTCGAACACGAATCGATGAGTTGCTGGCGGGAACGGGTTGCGAAAGTCTGTTTGCGAAGCGCTAGACCAGTCCGAGGCTCGCCAGTTCACCCAGCATCTCGGCTGGCATCTCTTCCGCTCCTTCCGCCCCCTCGGCGAGGTCGGCTGGCGCGTCCTTTTCCTCGAGATAGCGCCAGCCCTGATGCGCCCGCTTGGGAATGGGCTGGACGGCGACCAGCCTGGGTTCCAGCCTGATCCACTGTCGCCCCTGGCCATTGTCCATGAAGCCGATGATCGGCGAGCGGCCAACGATCTTCTTGGCGTGGATCCAGTAGAGCGAACCGCCGACCATTTCTTCGTGGCGCTTGGGCAGATAGCGGGTGGTGAGTCTCGCTTCGCCACCGGTCTGCTTGTCATTCTGATGGGATTCGAGCCATTTCCGCAGCGTTGCCGGGCTTTCGCTACGATAGGCAATCTTGGTCATGTTGAGTGGCATGGATAGCATTTGTGGGGGCCGACCGGTTTAGTCAAGTCCATTGGCTCTGGCCTGCCTAGCGACCGAGCCAGATTTTACATCGCCCCAGATTTCTATTGCAAATGATTATCAATAGCATAAAACGGTAAGAATCAAATATTGAGGAGAGACAGTTTGGGCGAGATACTGGAAAAATTTTCATTACCCCTGCCGGACATCAGGACGATGCCGGCGGTCGAGGCACGATTGATCATCGCCTTTCGGCTGGCCGTGCTCGCCCTGAAGAATGAATATGATGGTAGCGAGCAACTGTCCGACCGGCTGGGCGGAAAGCTGGCTGCAACGCGGATATTGATCCTGGCGGAAACCATCGGCTTCGCCTGGCCGGAACCCTTTCAGATCGGTCGCCCCTGCTGTTCGCAGACCACCCCGGATGAAATTTGGCTGGCTGCGGCCATCAGACTGGCGGCTGGCGGAAACCGGCCCGCCTTCGATCTGCTCAGTTGCGAGATGATCGGCGACAGCGAACGCGAACGGATCTATATCGACCTGCGCAATTTTGTCGCCGCCTATGTCGGTGCTAGAAGCTGACCATCCCGCTGGCCACGGCCAGGCTGAGGAAGGCGAGAAAGCCCATGGTGTCGGTAATCATCGTGACAAACACCGACGAGGCCAGCGCCGGATCCTGATCGAGCCGGTCGAGCATCACCGGTACAAATATGCCGGCGAAACCGGCAATTACGATATTGATCAGCATGGCGACGCCGATGACCCCGCCGAGCATCGGATTGGCGAAGACCAGTCCGGTGCCCAGTCCGACCAATATGGCGATCGTGGCGCCGTTGAGCAGGGCAATCCGGAATTCCCGGCCGATGATCCGGCGGGTATTGGACCGGGTCAGTTCGTTCATCGCCAGCGCGCGGACCGAAACCGCCATGGTCTGGGTGCCGGCATTGCCGCCGATCGAGGCCACGATCGGCATCAGCACCGCCAGCGCAACCATCTGCTCGATCGCCGCGCCGAAGATCGAGATGACGAAACTGGCCACCAGCGCCGTCGCCAGATTGGTAATCAGCCAGCGCACCCGGGCCTTGTAGCTATCCCGGATCGGCTCGTTGATGTCGCCGTCGCCGGCGCCGGACAGCAGCAGCACGTCCTCGCTCGCCTCGTCCTCGACGATATGGAGAATGTCATCGACGGTGATCATCCCGATCAGCCGGCCGTCATCGTTGATCACCGCGGCCGAGATCAGATTATATTTCTGGAAGCGCAGAGCGACTTCTTCCTGGTCCATATTGACCGGGATAAGCGACTGCTCGCGCTTCATGACATCGGCAATGGCAATGTCGCGCGGGGTTCTGAGGATCCAGCTCAGCTGGCAGGTGCCGATCGGCCGGAAGGCCGGATCGACCACATAGATTTCCCAGAATTCGGTGGTCAGATCGTCATTCTTGCGCAGATAGTCGATCAGGTCGCCGACCATCATATGTTCGGGCACCGCGACAAATTCGCGCTGCATGATGCGTCCGGCGGTCTCCTCCTCATAGGTGAGGGCGCTTTCGATCGCGGCGCGGTCCTCGGCGTCCAGTTCGGCCAGAACCGCCTGTTGCTCGCCTTTTTCGAGATCCTCGATAATCGCCACCGCGTCATCGGTGTCCAGCTGTTCGGTCAGTCCGGCAATCTGGCCGGCATCCAGCGCCTCGATCACGTCCTCGCGGACATGCTCGTTCATCTCGGCGAGTACATCGGCGCTGACCAGATCGCCCAGCGCTTCGGCCAGCGGCGCGCGTTCGTCCGCATCGATCAGCTCGAACAGATCGGCGATGTCGGCATTGTGGAGCGGGTTGACCAGCTCCTGCGCCAGAGCGGAATTATTATCCTCGACCGCGTCGGAGACCGAACGGACAAATTCGTCGGTCAGCCGGTTGTCTTCGTCAAGGACATCTTCGCGTTCGACGTCAGGATATGGAGCGTCGTTGATCTCGGTCATCGCGATGCTCCCTGTTTGTGCACGTTCGGCTGCTTACTAGTCTTTGCAACGTTGCAATTGCAATCTTTTGTGACAATTATCGCAAGGCAGGGTGATTTTTCCGGGCGGCTTGCCTATATGCGCCCCAAGAACGATTCATCGAACGAAAAGGAACCAGCCTGATGGCCCACGAAAAAATGACTCTCCACCTCGAAACCGGCGATGTAGAAATCAAGCTGCGCGCCGATCTTGCCCCCAATCATGTCGCGCGCATCACCGAGCTGGCATCCGAAGGCTTTTATGACGGCGTCGTGTTCCACCGCGTCATCAATGGCTTCATGGCCCAGGGTGGCGATCCCACCGGCACCGGCATGTCCGGCAGCGACAAGCCCGATATCGCTCAGGAATTTTCCAAGGAGCCGCATGTCGAAGGCACCTGCTCGATGGCCCGGACGATGGACCCGAACAGCGCCAACAGCCAGTTTTTCATCTGCCTCGACGATGCCGGCTTCCTTGACGGTCAATATACCGTCTGGGGCGAAGTGACGTCCGGCATGGAAGCGGTTCACGCGCTTCCCAAAGGCGAACCACCGGCGAAGCCGGGTGCGATCAAGTCCGTAACCCTCGGCTGATCGACCCCATGCGTCTCGATAAACCCAGGATCGCCCCGCTCGCCGAATCGGAACTCGACGAGAACAGCCGGGCGATGCTGGGAGATCGTTTCCAGTCCGGCAAGATCCTCAACATCTTCCGGACCCTGATCAAGGCACCAAAGGCTTATAAGGCATTCATGTGGTGGGGCGGTTATATCCTGTCCGACCATAATGGCCTGCCGGCGCGCGAACGGGAGATCATCATCCTGCGCACCGGTTTCAACTGGAAGTCCGGCTATGAATGGGCGCAGCATGTCCGCATCGGCAAGGACTGCGGTCTGACCGATGTCGAGATAGAACGGATCAAGACCGGACCGGATGCGCCGGGCTGGACGCCGTTGGAGCGCGCGATGCTGCAGGCTACCGACGATCTGACCGGTGATGGCCATGTGGCGGATGCGACTTGGGCGGCGCTCGCCGACCTGACCGAGAAACAGCGTATGGATCTGGTGATGACGGTGGGCCAATATAGCCAGGTCTCGATGATGCTGAACAGCTTTGGCGTGCAGCTTGACGATGATCTGGAGCTTGACCCCGACCTGCGGGCCTAGGGTCTAGAGACCCGCCTGCACCACCCAGTCATGGAATATCCGCACTGCGCGGTTTTTCATGTCGCGTTTGCGACAAACGAACCAGTAGCTATAGGGGCTGTCGACCTGATAGTCGAACAGCCGAACCAGCCGCGGATCATTGGCATCGGAAAAATGCCCGCCGTGCATGATCGCAATGCCGAGGCCCTGCGCCGCGGCTTCCAGCATCAGCGCGCCGCTGTCGAGATGATCGATACCGGCCGGCTGCAGGTCCGGCAATCCGACCGCTTTCTTCCACTGGTCAAAGGCCCGGGTCATGTTGCTGTGGATCAGGATATTGTGGTTTTTCAGATCTTCCGGATCGCTGATCGCGTTCGGCCCTTTGGTCAGTTCGGCCGATGCGATCGCGTAAACCTTGTTGCTGTCCAGTTTCACCGCATAGAGGTTGGGATCGACACTGTCGCTGATGATGATCGCCGCGTCGACGGCATCGCCCAGCATATTTTCAGCATGGGCCGATGTATCCACATCAATATGCAGTTTGGGATATAATCGTTTCAGTTCCGGTAACCGCGGCAGCAAGCGCGTCGCTCCGAACAGCGCCAGCACGCCGAGACGCAAGCGCATGTCGCCGCCGGTGACGGTCATCTGGTCGACCGCTTCGCCGATGGTTTCCATCGCCGGGGCGACCGCTTTCAGCAAGGTCCGGCCATCATCGTTCAGCACCATCGACTGGTTCCGCCGTTCGAACAAAGGCTTGCCGATATGGTCTTCCAGCGACTTGATTCGCCGGCTGAGCGCCGGCGCGGACAATGCCAGTTCGGCCGCCGCTGCCTTGGAAGACCCCAGGCGGGCGACGCGAATGAAGGCCTCTAGGGCGCGTAGGGGAGGAAGACGGCGCATCGGATGATCAATATTGTGGCTAAATGAGCTTTGTGCAACGCAAAAATGTAGGATAGTTTTTTAAACTGGCGGAAAACGGTCGCTAACAATATTGTTAAGTTGCAATATGTGCAATCTATAATGTTCTTTTCGCACTTGCACAATAACCTGATTCGATGCATTCAGGATGAGCCTTTCAGGCATCCTCTCCTAAAAACTTTTCAGGCCAGTTCTTCGGAACTGGCCTTTTTTTTTGGCCAAAACCCTCCTGACTGCCGCGCATTCGAAAATCAGGGTCGTATATCGTCCCGTTGATCCCTATCTTGTTGGAAACAACCAAAACGATATTGAGGAGATAGGTCCCTGTGTCCGATCCAGCACCAGCAAAAGACAAGCCCGAAGACGATCGCAAGCTGCTGAAACTGCAAGTTGCCAATGCCCGGCCCGAAGACAGCGGGCGCGGACTGGCGCGGCTGTCCCGCGACAATCTCGGCAAATTGGGACTGATCGAGGGTGATGTCGTCGAGATTCTCGGCAAACAGACCACTCCGGCGCGAGCGGTCCTGCCCTATCCGGAAGACGAAAGTCTGGATTTTGTCCGGCTCGATGGCCTGCAACGCGTCAATGCCGGGGTCGGTGCTGGCGATTTTGTGGAAATCCGCAAGGTCGAATCGAAGCCGGCCAAGAAAGTCGTGTTCGCACCGGCGCAGAAGGACCTGCGGCTGCAAGGCAATGGCGGCGGACTGAAGCGCAGCTTCATGGGACGGCCACTCAAGGCAGGCGATTTTGTCGCCACCCATGGCCAGCAGCAGGTCGATCGCGGCGACATGCCGCCGCAATTGCGGCAGATGCTGGCGGCTCCAGCCTTTTCGCTGACCCAGATCCGGCTCAATGTCGTGTCGACCCAGCCCAAGGGCATTGTCCATATTGACGAGGAGACCGAGGTCGAGCTGCGGCCGGAATATGAAGAATCCACCGAGCATCGCCGCGCCGATGTCACCTATGACGATATCGGGGGCCTGCAGGAAACGATCGACCAGCTCCGTGAGATGGTGGAATTGCCGCTACGCTACCCGCAACTGTTCACTCGGCTGGGGGTTGATCCGCCGCGCGGGGTGCTGCTGCATGGTCCTCCGGGAACCGGCAAGACGCGGCTCGCCCGGGCCGTTGCCAATGAAAGCGAAGCTGAATTTTTCCTGATCAACGGACCGGAAATCATGGGCTCAGCCTATGGCGAGTCGGAAAAGAAGCTGCGCGAGATTTTCGAAGCCGCGACCAAGGCCGCACCCTCGATCCTGTTCATCGACGAGATCGATTCGATCGCACCCAAGCGTGGACAGGTGCAGGGCGAGGCTGAAAAACGGCTGGTGGCGCAGCTGCTGACGCTGATGGACGGACTCGAATCACGGGTCAATCTGGTGGTGATCGCGGCAACCAACCGCCCGGAAGCCATTGATGAAGCCTTGCGTCGCCCTGGTCGCTTTGACCGGGAAATCGTCGTCGGCGTGCCGGATGTAGCAGGCCGCCGCCAGATCCTGGGGATCCACACCCGCGGCATGCCGCTGGACAAGGCTGTCGACCTGATGGAGCTCGCGCGCACGACCTATGGTTTTGTCGGCGCCGATCTGGCGGCGCTGACCCGCGAGGCGGCGATCGAGGCGGTGCGCCGGATCATGCCGAAGCTGGATCTGGAGTCGGAAACCGTTCCGCCGGAAGTGCTCGAGGAACTGGTCGTCTTGCGCCATGATTTTGTCGAAGCCCTGAAGCGTGTGCAACCCTCCGCCATGCGCGAAGTGATGGTCCAGGCGCCCGATGTGCGCTGGGAAGATATCGGCGGGCTCGACGATGCCCAGCTACGGCTGAAAGAAGGCATCGAGCTACCGCTGAAAAATCCGGAAGCCTTTGCCCGACTGGGGATTCGGCCGGCGAAGGGCTTTCTGCTTTACGGGCCGCCGGGAACCGGCAAGACCTTGCTGGCCAAGGCGGTGGCGCGCGAGGCCGAAGCCAATTTCATCGCGACCAAATCCAGCGACCTGCTGTCCAAATGGTATGGCGAGAGCGAACAGCAGATCGCCCGCCTGTTTGCCCGGGCGCGTCAGGTGGCGCCGACGATTCTGTTCATCGACGAGATCGACAGTCTGGTGCCGGCACGCGGTGGCGGCATGGGCGAACCGCAGGTGACCGAACGGGTGGTCAACACGATCCTCGCCGAGATGGACGGGCTGGAAGAAATGCAGTCGGTGATCCTGATCGGCGCGACCAACCGCCCCGGTCTGGTCGATCCGGCCTTGCTGCGTCCGGGCCGCTTTGATGAGCTGATCTACGTCCCGGTTCCCGGCAAGGCGGGTCGGCGGCGCATCCTGGCCATTCACACGTCGAAAATGCCGCTCGCCAAGGATGTCGATCTCGACGAAATGGCCGAGAGTACGGATCGCTATTCTGGTGCCGATCTGGAGGATCTGGTTCGCCGGGCCGGGCTGCACGCGCTGCGCGAATATGGCGGTCTGGTCGAGACCGTCCAGATGAAACATTTTGAAAAGGCGCTGGAGGACAGCCGGGCATCGGTGACGCCGGAAATGGAGGAAGAATATGCCAAGATGGAATCGCAGCTGAAGCAGAATGCGATGCGCGTCGAGCCGATCGGCTTTGTCGCCCCGGGCATGTTGACTCCGGTAAACGGCAGCAAGCACTAACTATCGGTAACGTTCTGGTCATCCAGCTTCAGGGTCTTGTAGCCCCAGCCGAACAGGAACACGCAGATGCCGGTCGCGAGCCAGAATGGCAAGGGACCGGCATAGGTGTATAGCAGCACGCCGAAGGCTGGCGACACGATGAAGGCCATGCCGTTCACCGAAGCGACGATGCCGGCTACGCCATTTTGTTCGGACCGGCGGACGGCGAGCGAGGCCCCCGCGGTAAATCCCGGACGGAACAGGCCGAAGCCCAGCGAAGCAATCGCAAAGCCGATGATGATGCCGTGCAGGTCATGCGAAAAGCCGATCAGCAGGCAGCCACAGGCGCCCAGCACCATGCCCCACAAGATCGAGGCGCGCGGACCCATTTGCAGCAACGGGATCAGCCCCCATTGGGCGAGCAAAGTGGCCGCGGCACCCGACATCAGCACGATGCCGGTCATCTGGATACCCATCTCGGGATCCGCGCGCAGGTCCAGCCGGTCGAGCACCAGGAACCCGACAACGCCCAAGATCAGGGCATGGGCATTGCCGCCCAATATCCCGGTGATCAGCCACGGTTTTACCCGCTCGTCGCCCCAGCGCAATCGTGGTGGCAGGCTGTTATCCTCTTCGCTGTCATCATCCCGGTCCTTCAGACTGTTGGAGGAGGGCGCCGAACTATAGGGTTCCGAGGTGACCACGCCGCGCGCGGCATAGCCCGGATTGTCATTGGGCAGTTTCCACGCGAGCGCTACCATCACCAGGATGCCGATTGCGGCAAAGGCGAACATCGGGCTGGACAGGCCAAGGAACGGAATGATCAGCAAGGGGGCGATCGCCGGGCCGACGATCGTGCCCAGACCGAAGGATGATGAAATCAGCGAGAGCGCCTTGGTCCGGTCGGCGCGCGCGGTGCGGGACGCGACATAGGCCTGCACCGCAGGCGGAGCGGCGGATCCGAGGCCACCGTAAAGGCTGCGGAAAAAAGCGAACAGGATGAAGGTCCACAGCGCGCTATACCAGCCCAGCAATCCCAGAAACAGCGCCAGCCCGGCGAGCGCGAAAGAGGTGGTAAAGCCGATCATGCCCAGACGCATCAGCGCCTTGCGCCCGCGATGATCCGATTGGCGCGCCCATATCGGCGCGGTATAGACCCACAATAAGGCGGACCAGCTGAACGCCGCGCTGACCCAGAAGTCGGGAATATCAAGCTGCGTTCCGATCGTCGGCAATATCGACTGCATGGCAGTATTGCCGGACGCCGTGACCAGCATCACCGAGAACAGCACGGCCATGCGGGTGCTGTCGATCGGCTTGGCATCGGGAAAGGATGAAACCTCTCGGTTCAGCGGATCAAAGTTGGGAGAATCGGCCATTGGCGTTCCTATGCCACGCTATTTCTGCCAGTCATAGCTGCGTTCGACGCGGGCGACATGAAGGCTATATTCGCTATACCATCTGTCTCGCCCCTGGTCGCGAATAACGGCATGGTCGGGGTGGTCGCGCCAGGCTTTGGCACTGGTGTCATCACGCCAATAACTGATCGTGATCCCGAGACCCTCCGCAGACCGGGCATGATCCTCGCCGAGATAGCCGGGCTGCTGCGCTGCCAGAGCGCTCATCGCAGCAGCGGCAACCTGATAATCCGCCTCGGCACTCCCCGTACGCCGGGCGCAGAAAATGACAGCGATGGAGTCTTTCGGATGCAGCTGCATGACAGGCTTCTACCCAGTCGATTGCATCTGGCAACCGCTATTATATTTGTCACCGGCACTGTGATGTCCTAGTAAGACAGATTGTGTTGCCACCGGAGGTTTGAGTTGACTAACAGCATTGCCAAAACGAAGATTTTAGACCGCATCAAGATTGGACTGGAACGACGGCTCGGCCCCTGGGGCGTTTTCTTCAAGGGATTCCTGAAGCATCCCGTGATGGTGGGCTCGATCATGCCCTCGTCGGACAGCACGATCAGGAAGATGCTGGAACCGGTGAAATGGGATGAATGCGAGCTGTTCGTGGAATATGGTCCCGGTGTCGGCACTTTCTGCCGTCCCGTGCTCGAGCGGATGAAGCCCGGTGCCACTTTGATCGTGATCGATCTCAATGCCGATTTCATCGACTATCTCGACAAATCGATCCGCGACAGCCGTTTCTACCCGATTCACGGGTCCGCCGCCGATGTGCAGAAGATCATTCGCGAATTGGGCTATGACAAGGCCGACTATATTCTTTCCGGCCTGCCTTTCTCCACCTTGCCCGACCAGCTTGGTCCAAAAATCGCCCGGGAGACATTCAACGCCCTCCGGCCAGGCGGTGCCTTTCTGGTCTACCAGTTTGTCAAAAAGGCGCGGGACTATATGACCCCGCATTTTGACCATATCGACAGCGGCTATTCCCTGTGGAATATTCTGCCGTGCCATCTGTTCTGGGGGTGGAAGGCAAAATAGCCGTTCGTCGACGGCTGTACGGCGTTTGTCGAAGCCGGTGATCCGTCAACCCCCGATTACCGGCATGTCTGGCAACATATGATTAGATTTGATTGAGAGGAATATCCCGATGACCCGATTGTCTTGTACCCTGCTGCTGGCGCTGACCACAACCGCATTGACGGTGAGTGCACCAGCGCTGGCCCAGTCCTATGCGCCAGGCGAGCCCGCACCGGTCAGCGAACTGGTGGCGGCGGTCGATATTCCCTACGAAGAATTCACCCTCGATAACGGCTTGAAAGTCCTGATTCACACCGATCGCAAGGCCCCGATTGTGGCCGTTTCGATCTGGTATGGCGTCGGCTCGGCCAATGAGCCGGAAGGCAAGACCGGCTATGCGCATCTGTTCGAACATATCATGTTCAACGGCTCCGAAAATGCACCGGGCGATTTTTTCGAGCCGCTGCGACAGATTGGCGCCACCGATCTCAACGGCACGACCTGGCTCGACCGGACCAATTATTTCCAGACCGTGCCGACCTCGGCGCTGGAAGTGGCGCTGTTCCTCGAAAGCGACCGGATGGGCTATTTGCTCGGTGCCGTGACCCAGGAGAAGCTCGACAATCAGATCGGCGTGGTGTCGAACGAAAAACGGCAGGGCGATAACCAGCCTTACGGCATGGTCAGCTATCGCCAGACCGAATTGCTGTTCCCGGAAGATCATCCCTATGGCCATAGCACGATCGGCTCGCTGGAAGATCTCGAAGCCGCCTCGTTGGACGACATGAAACAATGGTTCACCGACCATTATGGCCCGAACAATTCGATTCTGGTGCTAGCCGGCGATATTGACGCGGCGACCGCCAGGCCTCTAGTCCAGAAATGGTTTGGCGCGATTCCCCGCGGCAAGCCGATTGAAGACCTCAATCCGGTGCTGCCGACGCTCGATGCGCCGGTGTACGAGGTGATGAAAGACAAGGTCGCGACCACCCGCATTTACCGCAACTGGGTGGTGCCGGGCCTGAACGACCCCGACTATACTCCGCTCGATGTCGGGATGACCGTGCTTGGCGGCCTGGCCAGTTCGCGGCTCGACAATATCATGGTGCGCGGAGAGAAAAATGCCGTCGCCGTGTCGGCCTTTGTCATTCCCTTCGTCCACGGCAGCCTCGTCAACATCCAGGCCGACGTCAAGCCGGGCGAAGATGCGGATGAAGTGGCCAGGCGGCTCGATGAAATCATCGCCGACTTCATTGCCAATGGCCCGACCGCAGACGAAGTGCAGCGGGTAGCGACCCGCGATGCCGCAGCGCGGATTGCCGGGCTGGAACAGGTTGGCGGTTTCAGCGGCAAGGCGGTCGCTCTTGCCGAGGGCAAGCTCTATTCGGACGATCCGGAATTTTACAAGAAGGAACTGGCGCGGCTGGCCTCGACCACTCCGGCCGCGGTCACCGCAGCCATGAAGAAATGGCTGACCCGCCCCGTGGTTGGCATCATGGTCGAACCGGGCGAGCGCGAAGAATATCAGGAAGTGGGCGCTGGCCAGGGCATGCGGACCGGCGTGCTGACCGCCCCTGCCTTCTATATGCAGGATGGCGAAGGCACGACCGTGACCGCTCCCGACCGGTCTGCACTGCCGCCGGTGGGCGAGATTCCCAATGTCGATTTTCCGGATGTCGAGACAGCCACCCTGTCCAACGGCATCAAGGTCTTTTTTGCGCGCCGCGACGCGGTGCCGATGACCCGGGTGACCCTGTCCTTCAACGCCGGCACCAGTGCGGATAGTGCCGACACGCTCGGCCTGCAGAATTTTGTCACTTCGATCCTGAAAGAAGGCACGACCAGCCTGACGTCGATTGAAATTGCCGAACAGCAGGAACGGCTGGGCGCCAATATCAGCATCGGCGGTGGTCGTGATCGTACCGATGTCGATCTGAGTGCGGTCAACCCCAATCTCGATGCCTCGCTCGACCTGATGGCGGATATCGTCAAGAATCCGGCGTTCAACGATGATGATATCGAACGGATCCGCGTCCAGCAGTTGACCGCGATCGACCGCGAGGAAAGCGATCCGTTGAGCATCGCCAGCAACAGTCTGCCGCCACTGGTCTTCGGGCCGGAACATCCGTACGGCCGCGGCCTGTCGGGCAACGGCACCAGGGAAACGGTATCGGCGATATCCCGCGACAATCTCTCGACCTTCCATCAACAGTGGATGCATCCGGAAAAGGCGACGATCTTTGCCGCTGGCCAGATCGACAAGCAGGAACTGTTCGACAAGCTCGAGATGCGTTTTGGCAAGTGGAACGGGACCGGAAATGCAGCTCCGGCAAAGAATTTTGACGCTGCCATTCCGGACGGGACCGGCCGCATCGTTGCCATCCACCGCCCCAATTCGCCGCAGTCGATCATATTGGCCGGACAGGTGCTGCCCTATACGGGCGCGGACGATCTGCTGATATTGAACGCCGCCAATGAAATATTGGGCGGCAATTTCCTCTCGCGGATCAACATGGATCTGCGCGAAACCAAGGGTTGGAGCTACGGCACCCGCAACACCGTGCTGCGCGGCGAGGACCGGGCGCTGTACACGATGCGGGCCCCGGTGCAGACCAACCAGACCGGACCAGCCGTCGCTGCGATTGATGCACAGGTCCGCGACTTTCTCGGCGAAAAGGGCGTAACGCCTGCCGAACTGGAGCGCACCGTCAATGGCAATGTCCGCCAGCTGCCCGGCCAGTTCGAGCGTACGCCGAGCATCCTGGGACAGATGCAGGCTGACGTGATGTTCGGCAGGCCGACCAACTATGCCGAAACCATCGCCGATCGCTACCAGGCGCTGACCGCAGAGGATTTGAACAAGGCGATGGCGGAAGCGGTTGACCCGGACAAGTTCACCTGGGTGATTGTCGGCGATGTCGGGAAGATCAAGGCCCAGCTCGACGCGCTCGCCATGCCGGTCGAATATCGCGGCTATGAAGCTAGTGACACTGCTGTTAATAGTGATGGCAGTTCGAATGATTCGGTTGAGAGTGACGATTGATTGTCAGCGCCGAATCAGGGCTTTGATATAAAAGGAGAATGGAATGTCTATTGATGGAACTTATACCTGTGTCACGAAATCCCCGATGGGAGACCAGACTTCGGAATTCACCATCGTCACCGACGGTGACACGTTCACTGGAACCAATGCCGGTGCGATGGGATCGATGGACGTCGAAAATGGCAAGGTCGATGGCAATCACATCACCTGGGAAATGAACATGACCGTACCCATGCCGATGAAGCTGGAAGGCGACGCGACGATCACCGATGGCCAGTTGGCCGGCTCGGTAAAGGCAGGTGCCTTTGGCGAAATGGCGATGACCGGTACCAAGAAATAATCGATCTTCAGATCAGAAAAAGGGCCGCTACCTGATCAGGTAGCGGCCCTTTTTTATTTCCTATCCCGGTGGATACTAGCGGACGACGATACTCACCGCGCGGCGGTTCTGCGCCCATGCGCTTTCGTCGGAACCCAGTGCTTCCGGCCGTTCCTTGCCGTAGCTGACCGTGGTCATCCGGGCCGGGCTGACGCCCAGCGACGCGAGATAGTTTTTCGCCGAATTGGCCCGGCGTTCACCCAGCGCGAGATTATAGTCCCGCGTACCGCGTTCGTCGGCATGGCCTTCGATGGTGATCCGCGCATTCGGATTTTGTGCCAGCCATTGCGCCTGGCTCTGCAAAATCGCCTGGTCCCGAGCGTCAATATTGAATCGATCGGTATCGAACAGGATCCGGTCGGACATCGTATTGGCCACGAAATCGCCCTGCGAACCTGGCTCATAGCCCGGCCCGCTCGGTCCCGTGGGCTGCTCTGTACCAATCGGGGGTGGCGGCAGTTCTTCCGGTGCTTTCTTGGCGCAACCGGCCAAAACCAGGCTGGCGGTAATCAGAAGGGGGGTCGCATATTTCATCATCATTCTGCTCCTATTCAATTTTTCACTTCAACCAAATAATTTTGCCCTGTGGCTAGTTATAGTCTTTTTCCAGTGACTTGTCGCGTTTCTAATTTACGGCAACAATGGTCCCCATGCCGGATCCGAACCATTGACCGGAGTCGGCAACTGGCGTTCGTTGCTGCCAGTCAGGTCAACTTGCCAGATACCGGTGCCGCCGCTCCCCCGGGTCGTCCGGAAAAACTGGATCACCCGGCCGTTCGGTGCCCAGGTTGGCGCTTCGTCCTGCCAGCTGTTGGTGAGCAAGCGCTCGCCGCCGCCGCTAGGGGTCATCACCCCGATGCGGAAATTGCCCGCCATCTTGGTGAAGGCGATCAGATCGCCGCGCGGGCTCCACTCGGGTGTGGCAAAGCGTCCGCCGCCAAAGCTGATCCGCCGTTCGTTGCCGCCGTCTGCGTTCATTACATAGAGCTGCTGGCTACCCGAACGGTCGCTTTCAAAGACGATCCGGCTGCCATCGGGGGAAAAGCTGCCGCCGATATCGATGCCCGGGGAGAAAGTGAGCTGCTGCGGCTTGCCACCACCCGCTGCCGAGATCTTGTAGATATCGGTATTGCCGGCAATGGCCATGGAATAGAGTATCCACTTTCCATCCGGTGACCAGCGCGGCGCGAAGGTCGGGTTGGTGCTCTGGGTGATCAGCCGCTGCTGGCCTGTACCAATCTCATAAATATAGATGCGCGGATTGCCATCCAGGAAGCTCAGATAGACGATGCTCTTGTAGTCGGGCGAAAAGCGCGGGGTGAGGGCTGTCGCCTGACCATTGGTGATGAAGCGGTGGTTGGCCCCGTCGCTGTCCATGATCGCCAGTCTTTTGACCCGGTTCCCCTTGGGACCGGTCTCGGCGATATAGGCGATGCGGCTGTCGAAAAAGGGCGACTCGCCACTCAGCCGCGAATAGATGGCATCGGCACATTTATGCGCCGCTCTTCGCCACTCGCGCGGTTCGACAACAAAACCCTGACGGGTCAGTTCGGTTTCCAGTGCGACATCATAGAGATAACAGCCAACCGTCAGCTTGCCGTCAGGATTGGCCCGCACGAACCCCTGGATCAGCGCAGAGGCGTTGGTTCCGCTCCAGTAAGGGAATTGCGGCGCGGTCACTTCGGGATAGCTGATCCCGCGGACCTGATTGCGCCCGATCGGCCTGAACAGCCCGCTCGATCGCAGGTCGCTGACGATGACATCGCTGATCTTGCCGCCCAGTTCGCTGGTGCTGCCGGCCTGTGTCTCGACATTTTGCTGCGTGGGCAGGCCGGGAACGGCGATCACCAGATCTTCCCCGGCGCTATTGTCGACATCGACGGTCAGCTGGGCGTGCGCGGTTGCGGTCAGCCCGACAGCGGCGACAAGGCCAAGGATCAAGGTTCGGATATAGGGGAGGGCGCATTGCATGATTGGTCTCCTAGACACCAAGATAGAGGACAGGTTTGATAACCTTCCATTCATCGTAAAATTTTTCTGGAAATGTGGTGAAAGGCGCGGCTAGCCGGACAGCAGCGATCGCGCGCTCCTGATGGATTTCGACCTGTGACCGGTTGCTGGCGGTGATGCCGACGGTCGTTGCGGTCGGTGTGCCGACGATACGGCCATTGCTGTCAAGCTGCGCGGTAACCGTGGTTCGCAACAGCTCTGCGTCGGCACCGGTCGGTGGACGCCATTTCTGTTTGACCAGCCGGTAGAGTTCACGCTCGAGGGAAGCGACCGCCGCGGGCGAAGCCCTTTCCGCTGCGATATTCTGGTTGCGACTGACCGAGGGCGCGTCGGTCACCCCCTTCAGGAAATCATCACCCAGCCGGGAGCCGCGCGGAGTGGTTTCGGCTTTCGGCGCAGGTTTTGGCGCCGGTCTTGTCGCGGCTTTCGGCGCGGGTTTTGGCTCTGGCTTGGCAGCGACGCTGGCCGGTCTGTCCGGCCGTCGGCGTGGTTCTCTGGATACAGGAGCGGGCCTGACCGCAGGGGTTGGCCTGGCTTCGGCTTTCGGCGGCTCGGGCAGCGGCTCCGGCTCGACGAAGCGGCTCTCTTCCGGCGCACCCAGTTCCGGTGCCACGCTGGTTGCCGGGGTGATTTTAGCGGGATCGGGAGCGGCGCTTTCCAGCCCCACCTCATCGGCGATCATCACTTCGATCGGCTTGTTGCGAAAAGCCTCATTGGTACTGCTCAGGACACTCAAGGAGAGCACGCCAAACAGGGCCACATGACCCGCAGCCGCTACTCCCAAGCCAATTTTTTCAGCTCTCTCCATATCAGATGTCCACTCTTATGGCGTCTCTGATGAACCTGTAGTGACCAGGGACACCCGGTTCAACCCGGCCCGGTTGAGTTCGCCCATCACGTTCATGATCAGCCCGTAATCGAGGGTCCTGTCGCCGCGCAGCATGATCTGCCGCGGATCTTCCGGATTCTGGTCGGCAGCAATATCGCGCAATCGTGTCTCCAGCGCCCCGCGACTGAGCTCCTCGTCCTCGATAAAGACGCGGCCTTCATTATCGATTGAAATCTGCACCGGCTCCTGTTCCTGTTCCAGCGCATTGGCCCGGCTTTCCGGCAGGTCGACGGGAACACCGGTGACCAGCAGGGGCGCGGTGACCATGAATATGATCAGCAGCACCAGCATCACGTCGACAAAGGGGGTGACGTTGATTTCTGCCATCGGCGCGCGGCCACGGCTGCTGCCGCGCCGACCGATTCCGGATCCCATATTCATCCCCATGCTCAGTCTCCCAGTTCCAGTTCGCGGCTGAGCGTGGCGTGGAACCCGTCTGCAAAGCGGCCCATGCGGGCCTCCAGCTTGTTCAGGCGATGGGAGAAGCGATTATAGGCGATGACCGCCGGAATGGCGGCAAACAGACCAATGGCCGTGGCGAACAGCGCCTCGGCAATACCGGGCGCGACCACCGCCAGCGAGCTGTTCTGCTCTGCGGCAATCGCCGAGAAGCTGCGCATGATGCCCCAGACGGTGCCGAACAGGCCGACAAAGGGTGCGATGGCGCCGACCGTGGCGAGAAAATTGAGCCGGTCAGCGATCCGGTCCAGTTCCTGGGCGATGGTCGAGTTCATTGCGCTGGCCAGCCGTTGCCGCGTGCCCTCCCGATCGATCGGACCCTTGGCGGTCGAACGGCGCCATTCCTTGATGCCAGCCACGAATACCTTGGCGCTAGGCAGGTTCGACTTGCTATATTCGTCATAAAAGCGGTCGATATTTTCTGTCCGGGCGAAATCCCGTTCAAAGCTCTCCGATTTTCTACTGATTTGAGCAATGTTCATGGCAAAGCTGACAATGATCGCCCAGGTCCACACGCTCGCCAGCAGCAGGCCGATCATGACCGTCTTGACGATAATATCGGCTTCCAGGAAGAGCATGAAGGGTGAGAAAGTGCCGGTGGTCGCTCCCACCGTAAGTTGGTCTAGCAAGATGAGATATCCTTCATTTCGTATCCGTCTGTTCCATGACGCTGGTAAATGCTTTTGTCCACGCTTTCGGTTGCCGTCGCGGGCGTCCGGCGGGGCTAAGAAAGGCTGCATGAACGGAAGCTGACGTAAGCTGGTCCGGACCGCGCATAATATTCTGGTCGATGATGACGCTAGCCGCACGCACCGTCCTCACCGTGCTGATGCACACCAGATCATCGTCGAGCTTGGCCGGCAGCAGATATTTCATCGACAGATCGACCACAGCATAGACGCCTTCACCGCTTTCATAGGCTGCATTCTGGTCCATTTCCAGCTGGCGGAGCATGTCCGAACGGGCCCGTTCCATATAGCGCAGATAATTGGCGTGATAGACGATGCCGGAAAAGTCCGTGTCCTCGAAATAGACGCGGCAGGCGAAAAAATGCTGCCCACCGGCAAAGCGTCCGTCATGCGGCTTGATGTCGGGGGGAATGGAGTTCGGGAGGGCCATCTCGAGACTCTAGGCGGTTGGATTCCCGGGTGGAAGAGGGAATGTTTGAACCACGCGCCTCTGATCGCAATTTTGAGTCCGTTTGACGGCGCTTGGCCGGTTACCGAAAACAGGCTTCACCCCTGCATGCACCAACTAATTTGCGCTCGGCCATTCGCCTTCTGACAAAGTCTCTCCGGTTTCCAGCAGGGACTTGAGATTGCTGAGGACCGCTGGCCAACCTTCCCGGACACCGGCGTCCATCGGGGAATCTGGTTCCAGCTCGCTATGGGTTACGATCAGCTTGGTATCGGGGCCCAGGCTGATCAGTTCGTAGGTCACTCGCGACAATTTTGTCGCATGATCTGATTCCGAATCACGCGCCCAGCTCCAGACCATTTTTCGCGGCGGGTCCATTTCGATGATCCGGCCGCTGATGTCCACTTCTCCGCTGCCATCGCTGCGGACATGCGCCCAGCGCGAACCCGGCTGCCAGTCCGATTCGTTATAATGGCCCCAGTAAGCCTTGGTAATCTGCCGTTCGATCAGGCCGTTCCACACGGTTTCCGCATTTGCCTTGATGAAGATCGTATAGACAAAATCCGGGGCACAGGGCTCTCCGGTCGATGCGCGGGTTTGTGTTGCTGCAATTTTACTGGCCGACACGACGTTTCTCCTCTGATCCGCTGTTTTGCGACGGGCCGGCTGCGCTTTCGATCTGCTGTTTGAAATCGCTCAGCGCCTCGATCCGGGCGTCTTCGAACTTGCCGATCCAGCGATGCACGATATCGCCAAGCGGCACGACATTGAGATAATGCAGCTTCTCCCGGCCCTGCCAGTGGACAGAGACGAGATTGGCGGATTCGAGAATATGCAGATGTTTCGCCACCGCCTGGCGCGACATGGTCATGCCATTGTGCAAATCGCTCAGATTCTGACCGTTTTTGATGAACAGCCGGTCGAGCAGAGCACGGCGGGTTTCATCGGCAAGGGCGGCAAAGACATCGGACATGCCGCCTTATATGCAACCAAATGGTTACATATCAAGCTCTCAAAAGGCGTCATAGGCCCAAACTTTGACAAACTTTGGATGAAAGGGACGACGATCGTGACCGCGATCAGGCCAAGTCTAGTTCGCTCCCGGTGCCAGCAGTTCCAGCGCCGCAGCGGTCATCGCTTCGGTACCCAGCGTGACCGATTCTCGCGGTGCCACTTTGAAAAAGGGCGAGTGATGCGAGGGCACCGGTGCACCTCCCGCTTTCTCCCGATCAAAGTCTGCCTGGGGTGTGCCGCCAACGGAGAAATAGACGCCGGGGACATCGGTGTTGGGCTGGACAAAATAGGCAAAATCCTCTGCCCCCATGCCCTCGCGCGGCTTGCTGTCGAACACCGTTTCGCCAAAGCGGGCGGCGAACACATCTTTCACCCGCTTGGTCAGCGCGGCGTCATTATAATTGGCTGGAGTGGATTCGTGCGACACCCGTACTTCCGGCAACCTGTCTTCCGCCAGACCGTTCATGCGGCCGACATTGGTCGCAATGCGCTTGATCCCTTCGAGCAGCTTTGCCCGCGTGTCCGCGTCGTCCGAGCGGACCGTCAGCTGCATGACCGCCTTGTCCGAAATGATATTATGCTTGAATCCGCTGTGGAAGGATCCGACGGTGATCACGGCGGGCCGGAGCGGGGCGATTTCCCGGCTGACAATCGTCTGCAAGGCCATGATGATTTCTGCGCCCATCACGATCGGATCCTTGCCCCGATGCGGCGACGCGCCGTGCGCACCGACCCCGTGGACAATGATATCGACGCTGTCGGACGAACTGCTCTTGATGCCTTCGTCGAGCGAAAGCTTCCCCGTCGGGGTGTCGGC
>NZ_JBGTDD010000112.1:0-15587 GCF_041748495.1 Parasphingorhabdus sp. | reverse complement strand
TCTGGTCTCCAACGAGGATGACGGGTGGGTGATCGAGCTGCAGATTGATCTCGACACCAAGCGCGACACGATCCGCGAACTGACCCGCAAATGCCTCGAGATCGAGACGGAATATGACATCGACCATGATGGCTGGGGCTGTTTTGCCTGCAATGAGAATGGCGAGATTTCTGACGAGAATCCGGCGTGATGAAGGTGTCATATCCTTTGCAGCGAAAAAATGCATTTACGTTTTATTTGACTGTAGGGAGAATTCAATTTGGTTGAAGAAATCTCTCAATATTTGGCGGTTATGATTGTCAATAGGGCAGTTGAAGAGGAAGGTATTATTGCGCCGAGTGATCAATTTTTGGGGCAGTTTGAAAATATGTTTGGTCTTCAATTATCTCGACAGCAACTTGAAGGCGCCATAAAAATTCTGTCTGAATGTATGATCCTTACGAAGTCAAACGATCCCTTAGCCGGAGAATTTTTAGCAATAAAGACAACGAGTTTTCAAATTTTTAAGCAACGTGTTCGATCTGACTTACGAGAGTATAATCGCATCGTCGAATCGGCCGAAAACGAGCATACCGGAATAAACAGAGCGGAAGGTCGATCCTACAGATATTTGGACAAGTACAATAAATGGCCAGCACTTAGAAATTATGCAGAGTTTGGGGTGGCTTGGATAGCCAAGGTAGTGGAACGATTGCAAAACAACGAACCATTAGAGAGCCTCGTCTCAGGTCTCCCGATTACAAGTAGCTCATGGACGGGAATATCGGATCGAATTGGTATTTCGGAAAAACAAACTATTATTGAAAAAATAGTTTCGTTGCGTTCTGCAATTGAGCAGAGTGATTTGGATGAAATCACGAAGAAAAATGCTCTTGCGCGGGCCAACGCGATAGAATCTTTATTGGAGGCTCCAGATCCTCCTTGGCGAGAAATAGTCGAGCTACTTAACTCGCGATATCTGTGCGCATTTTTAAACGTAACAGCAATTTTGCAAATAATATTTGGATCATAATGCCCAAAAGAACTGACATAAAATCCATCCTGATCATCGGCGCTGGTCCGATCATTATCGGCCAGGCTTGCGAGTTTGATTACTCGGGCACGCAGGCGTGCAAGGCGCTGAAGGAAGAGGGTTACCGGATCATCCTGGTCAACTCCAATCCGGCGACGATCATGACCGATCCGGAAATGGCGGATGCGACCTATATTGAACCGATTACGCCCGAAATTGTCGAAAAGATCATCGAAAAAGAGCGTCCGGATGCCATTTTGCCGACCATGGGCGGGCAGACGGCGCTGAACACGGCGCTGACGCTGAACAAGCGCGGTGTGCTGGCAAAATATGGCGTGCAGATGATCGGTGCCGATGCCGTGGCGATCGACAAGGCCGAGGACCGCGAGAAGTTCAAGGCGGCGATGGACAAGATCGGTCTGGAAAGCCCGCGCAGCGCCGTGGCGCATAGCGAAGAGCAGGCGCTGGAGATTCTCGAGGACATTGGCCTGCCGGCGATCATGCGGCCGAGCTTCACGATGGGCGGGACCGGCGGCGGGGTCGCCTATAACCGCGAGGAATTCGTCCATTATGTTCGGACGTCGCTGGAGGCTTCGCCGACCAACGAAGTGCTGATCGACGAATCGCTGATCGGCTGGAAGGAATATGAGATGGAGGTCGTCCGCGACAAGGCGGACAATTGCATCATCATCTGCTCGATCGAGAATGTCGACGCGATGGGCGTGCATACCGGCGACAGTATCACGGTGGCCCCGGCGCTGACCCTGACCGACAAGGAATATCAGGTCATGCGCAACGCCAGCATCGCTGTGTTGCGTGAAATTGGTGTGGAAACAGGTGGTTCCAACGTACAGTTCGCAGTCAATCCTAAGGATGGCCGGCTCGTGGTGATCGAGATGAACCCGCGGGTTTCGCGGTCCTCGGCCCTGGCATCGAAGGCAACAGGCTTCCCGATTGCCAGCGTCGCCGCCAAGCTGGCGGTCGGCTATACGCTCGACGAGATCGAGAATGACATTACCGGCGCCACGCCGGCGTCGTTCGAGCCGACCATCGACTATATCGTCACCAAGATCCCGCGCTTTGCCTTCGAGAAGTTCAAGGGCGCGGAGCCATTATTGTCCACCGCGATGAAGTCGGTCGGTGAAGTCATGGCGATCGGCCGCAATATCCATGAATCGATGCAGAAGGCGCTGCGCGGACTGGAAACCGGGTTGGACGGGTTCAACCGGGTGCAGGCGCTGGAAGGCGCGAGCCGTGAGGATATTGCCGCGGAACTGGCGCGGGCGACACCCGACCGGTTGCTGGTCGCTGCGCAGGCGATGCGGGAAGGGTTCAGCGATACGGAAATCCACGATATTGCCGGATTTGATCCCTGGTTTCTGGCGCGCATTCGCGAAATCATCGACGCCGAGCAGGGCATATTGGCCGAGGGCCTGCCCAATGACGCCCAGGGCCTGCGCAAGCTGAAATCCATGGGCTTCTCCGATCAGCGTCTGGCCAAGCTGGCGATTGATTCGGTGCATGTCGCGGGTGGAACCGGACGGGCGGTGGCGGAAGGTCACGGGCTGGTTCATGACGCGCTTGCCGCCATGGCGGGGGCGACGACCGAGGCCGAAGTCCGCGCCCTACGCCACAAGCTCGGCGTGCGGCCGGTGTTCAAGCGGATCGATACCTGCGCAGCGGAATTTGCCGCCAAGACGCCCTATATGTATTCGACCTATGAGGCGCCGATTTTCGGTGCGCCGGAATGCGAGGCGCAGCCATCGGACCGCAAGAAGATCGTCATTCTTGGCGGCGGCCCGAACCGGATCGGGCAGGGGATCGAGTTTGACTATTGCTGCTGCCACGCCTGTTTCGCATTGTCGGATGCCGGCTATGAAACGATCATGGTCAACTGCAATCCGGAAACCGTCTCGACCGATTATGACACGTCCGACCGGCTTTATTTCGAGCCGCTGACCGCGGAGGACGTGCTCGAAATCCTGCATGTCGAGCAGCAGTCGGGCGAACTGGTCGGAGTGGTCGTCCAATTCGGCGGGCAGACACCGCTGAAACTGGCGCAGGCGCTGGAGGATGCGGGGATTCCGATCCTCGGCACCTCGCCGGACGCGATCGATCTGGCCGAGGACCGCGAGCGCTTTGCCAAGCTGGTCCACAAGCTCAAGCTGAAGCAGCCGGAGAACGGCATGGCGCGGACCCGCGACGAAGCGGTGAAGATCGCCGAGCGGATCGGCTATCCGGTATTGCTGCGGCCGAGTTTCGTGCTCGGCGGCCGGGCGATGGAAATTGTCGACGGACCGGCGCAGCTGGAAGACTATATCAATACCGCGGTGCAGGTGTCGGGTGACAGTCCGGTGCTGGTCGACCAATATCTGCGCGATGCGATCGAAGTGGATGTCGATGCGATCTGTGACGGCGACGAAGTCGTGGTCTGCGGCGTGCTCCAGCATATCGAGGAAGCCGGCGTGCATTCGGGCGACAGCGCCTGCTCGATTCCGCCTTATAGTCTCGATGACGAGATCATTGCGGAAATGGAGCGTCAGACCGAAGCCTTGGCTTTCGGGCTGAAGGTGAAAGGGCTCATGAACATCCAGTTCGCGGTCAAGGATGGCGAAGTCTATCTGATCGAGGTCAATCCCCGCGCCAGCCGGACGGTGCCCTTTGTCGCCAAGGCGATCGGCGTGCCGATTGCCAAGATCGCCTCGCGGGTAATGGCCGGTGAAAAGCTGAAGGACCTGCCGGCGATCAACCGGCATATCGACTATATCGCGGTCAAGGAGGCGGTCTTCCCCTTTGCCCGTTTTCCAGGCATCGACCCGATCCTGTCACCGGAAATGAAATCGACCGGCGAAGTCATGGGCATTGGCCAGAGCTTTCCGATCGCGTTCGCCAAGGCGCAACTGGGCGCCGGCAATATCCTGCCCGACGGGGGGACGATCTTCATCTCGGTCAAGGAAACCGACAAGAAGGTGATCGAACCGGCAGCGCGCCTGGCCGAGAAACTGGGCTTTCGCCTGATCGCCACGTCCGGTACCGCCGATTATCTGAACGGCAAGGGGATCAAGGTCGAGACGGTCAACAAGGTCGCCGAGGGCCGTCCGCATATTGTCGACCGGATCAAGGACGGCGAGGTCAATTTGATCTTCAATACGACCGAAGGCTGGCAATCGCTGAAGGACTCGAAATCGATCCGGGCGGCGGCGCTGGTTGGCAAGATTCCGATCTTTACCACCGCCACGGCAAGCAATGCGGCGATGCAGGCGATTGAGGCCATGCGCGATGAGACGCTTGAAGTTCGCGCGCTACAGTCCTATTATAAGGCTTCGCAGACTTAATTTTCCGACATTTTGTCACACTGCGGGCGGCCTTTGCAAAAGCGGGACGCCGGAAAACTGTTTTTGATGCTGCACGGCTGAAATCGGCAGCATATCAGCAAGGAAAGGCCAAGATAATGGCTGTTGAAAAAGTACCAATGCTCCTCGAAGGCCATGTCAAAATGGAAGCCGAACTCAAGGCGTTGAAAGCGGAGCGTCCGATCATTGTCGACGCGATCGAAACCGCTCGCGCCCATGGCGATCTTTCGGAAAATGCCGAATATCATGCGGCCAAGGAACGGCAGGGCCAGGTCGAGGCGACGATCGGCGATCTCGAGGACAAGCTGTCCCGCGCCCAGATTATCGATCCGAAGACGCTGTCCGGCGACAAGGCCGTGTTCGGCGCGACGCTGACCTTGCGCGATGAAGATGACAAGGCCGTCAAATATCAGCTGGTCGGCCAGTCGGAAGCCGATGCCAAGTCCGGCATGATCAGTTATAATTCTCCGATTGGCCGGGCCTTGATTGGCCGCCGGGTCGGTGATGATATCGAGGTGACGGTTCCGTCGGGCGACAAATATTTCCTGCTCGAGAAGATCGAGTTCATCTAGACTCCATGAACATGCCGGCTGGAAAACTGACCAACGGACTGATCATCGCCAATGTCGGGGTCTATCTCCTGATCTGGATTTTTGGCTGGGAACAGGATGCGATATTGCGCGGCGGGATGTTCCCGGTCCGGCTGAGCGGAGAGGCGCTTGACCTGTCCGCTCATGGCTGGCTGATGCCGGCCTGGCTGACCCCATTGTCCGCGGCCTTTCTGCACAGCGGCTTGCTCCACCTCGGTTTCAACATGCTGATGCTGCTGTTCTGCGGCCGGTTTGTCGAGCAGGCTTTCGGACCGGGGCTGATGGCGATCCTTTATGTCGTGGGTGCTTATGCGGCGGCCTTTGCCGAATATGCCGTGGACAGCGTTTCGATGATTCCGATGGTCGGAGCGAGCGGCGCGATCTCGGCATTGTTGGGCGCTTATGCGCTGCTGTTTGCGCGCAACCGGGTCGATGCGGTCGGGCCGGTGCCAGGCCATGTCGTGCGGATCATCTGGCTGACGCTGGCGTGGATCGGTATCCAGCTGATGATCGGCGTGGCGACCAGCGGCAATCTGCAGGGTATCGCGATTTTCGCGCATATCGGGGGATTTGTCGCCGGGCTGTTGCTGACCCGGCCGTTGCTGGGTTGGCGGTTTCGCGGCGCTTGATCAGTTTCTAGGCGTCTTCCGGCAGGTCCGGTTCGAGCAATTTGTGCAGATGAACGACGACATATTTCATCTCGGCATCATCAACCGTCATCTGGGCCTTTGACCGCCAGGCATCTTCCGCCGTGTCATAGTCGGGATAGACTCCGACCAGGTCCATCTGGTCGAGATTGACAAATTCCACCCCGCGCGGGTCCTTGACCCGGCCGCCCATGACCAGATGAATCTTGCTGCGTATTTCGCTCATTTTTTGCCCTGATTTTCGTCTTTCACCGCATCCTGTGCTGCGGCCATCGCGGTCTTAGCAGCCTCGATCGCTTTGCCAAACAGATCTTTGAATTGCGCCCGCATATTGTCGTTGTTCAGACCCAGGCTCTGCCCCATTTCGCCAATCTGGTCGCGGCTTGCATCCTTCGCCGCCTGATAGGCGGTTCTAGCGGTTTCGTTGATCCGGCGGCCGGCGCCGCTGACATATTTTCTTTCGGCATTGCTCTTGGGCAGCAGCATCGCAATGAGTACGCCCAGCGCAGCGCCGCCGGCGACAATTGCCAGCGGGTTGTTGGTGAGGGTTTCTTCCGACCTGGCCACGACCTTCTTTGCTGCCCCTTTCGTCGCGGCCACGCGCTCGGCCGCCTTTTCCCGGCCTTCGCCGAGCAGCGCCGCAGCCCGCGCCTTGCTTTCGGACATTCTCTCGCGTGCAGCGAGCGTGCTTTCGGTGGCGATTCCCCTAGCCGTTTCGAGACGTTCCCGGGAGGCGGCGCGGGCTTTGTCGATATTGTCGGTCAGCTTGTTCATAGTCTATTCCTCGATTGGATCAGGATCGGATAGTTTACGGTCGGCAATCAGCTTGGCAATGGGTTTGCGCATTGCGATCAGGGTCGCGGTCGCTGCAACGGTTGCGGTGAGACCCGGGTTGGCCCTGATCCCCCGGATCGCATCGGTGCCGACCTTGCGGACGCGCGCCGCGGCCTTGCCTTTTGCTTCGGCAATCAGATTGGATGGCTTCAGCCGTTCCCTGGCTTCTCTGGTATCCCGCTTCAGATTATGGCGGGCCTGATCCCGGTCCATTGCACGGTTGCGCAGGTTGAATATCTCGTCATTGTTTTTCGGCATCATCATTCTCACGCATCATGTTCGTCCAGCGGCAGTTTTCTTGCCCGTTTGATTGCCATATTCATCGTGACCGCGGCAATCAGCAGCGCCAGGCCTGTCACGATCGCGGTTGCCGCCACGGGACCCAGATATTCCGCGAGGACCAGCAAAACCCCCAGGATGAGGGCAATGATCGCCATCGTTCCGAATATGATCGCAACCCCGACCAATAGCAGAAGACGCTTGGTCGCCGCCATGTTCACCGACAATTTGGCTCGATAATATTCGATCTCGGCATAGGCCAGAATGCGAACGTCATCGATCAGTTCGTTGAGCTGCGACTTCAGAGTTTTCGACTCCGCTTCGTCCGCCATCGCGGCTGCGGTTTCTTCGGCAAGATGATCTTCATCCAAAACGGGAATATCCTTGTCCTGCAACATCCATCACCCGCTTATCTGCTGGTGCCATGCTACACTCATGCGTCGCGATCATCCATCCCGGATTTGATCAGACGGGATACCAGAAAGCCGACCACTGCTGCTGCGCCGATGGCCACTGCCGGGCTTTTGCGCACGAAGCCGCGCGCATCTTCCACCATTTCGTCAATTTCCTTGGCGTTCAGTTTCTCGGCGAAGGAGGAGACGGAGTCTGCGGCCGAACGGGCGTAGTCGCCATATTTCTGACCGACATTGTCGTCGATGGTTTTGGCACTATCCTCGATCATCTTGCTCAGATTTTCGATCGCATTGCCGGTACGTTCCTTGCCCTGGCTGGCGGCTGATTTGGCTTTCGTCATTGCGCGTTCCTTGAAATCGGAGGTTGCGGGCTTGCTCGCTGGACCAGATTTGGTCGCGCCGGCTTTTAGCGGAGCGGCTTTTTGTGCGGTGGTGCTGCGCATTTCCGAAGTGTCCTTCCGGGCAGCAGATTTTTTGACTGCGGCTTTCTTGGCGGCGGGTTTCTTTTCCCCGGCCTTGGCCGACGACTTGCCGATTGATTTCCTGATATCTGCCATGATCGAATTCCCTCTTCTCTATCCCTTATAAACACACCACAAGCGGAAAGCGTTCCATTCATGGTCCCATTTCCTTCGAAATGGTATCATTCGCTTTTGAATCAAGGGGCCAGGCGATCATAAAAGCGGCGCAATGGATTGCAACCCGCCCACCGTCACGATAAGGCCGTGGCCAACATTTTCTCTATATCCGGAGCCATTTCCATGACCGCAATCATCGACCTTCATGCCCGCCAGATATTGGACAGCCGGGGCAACCCGACGGTGGAGGTTGATATATTGCTGGAGGACGGGAGCTTCGGCCGCGCTGCGGTGCCGTCGGGTGCATCGACCGGTGCCTATGAGGCGGTGGAATTGCGCGATGGTGACCAGGGCAAATATCTTGGCAAAGGTGTTCTCAAGGCGATTGCGGCGGTCAATGGCGAGATCAAGGACGCGCTGACCGATCTTGATGCCGAGGACCAGGAAGAACTGGACGCGCTGATGATCGCGCTGGACGGCACCGCCAACAAGAGCCGACTCGGCGCCAATGCGATATTGGGTGTCAGCCTGGCGGTGGCTAAGGCCGCTGCCGACGCACGCGGCCTGCCGCTCTATCGCTATGTCGGCGGCGTATCGGCGCATGTGCTGCCGGTACCGATGATGAACATCATCAACGGCGGCGAGCATGCCGACAATCCGATTGATTTTCAGGAATTCATGGTGATGCCGGTGGGCGCAGACAGTCTGTCGGAAGCGGTGCGCTGGGGGTCGGAAATTTTTCACACGCTGAAAAAGGGCCTGTCCGAAAAGGGCCTGGCAACCGCAGTCGGCGACGAAGGCGGATTTGCTCCCAACCTCGGTTCGACTCGCGAAGCGCTCGATTTCATCATGGCTTCGGTGGAAAAGGCCGGGTTCAAGATCGGTGACGAAGTGGTGCTGGCGCTGGATTGCGCCGCCACGGAGTTTTTCCGGGACGGCAAATATCATATCTCCGGCGAGGGCAAGGTGCTCAGCCCGGCAGAAATGTCGGACTATCTGGCAGATCTGTGCCGGGACTATCCGATCAAGTCGATCGAGGATGGCATGTCGGAGGATGATTTCGAAGGCTGGAAGCTGATCACCGATGCGGTCGGCGATACCGTGCAACTGGTCGGCGATGATCTTTTCGTGACCAATCCCGAACGGCTCTCGATGGGGATCGCAGACGGCCTGGCCAATTCGCTGCTGGTGAAGGTCAACCAAATCGGAACCCTGTCCGAGACCCTGGCCGCGGTGCGGATGGCGCAAAACGCATCCTACACGGCGGTGATGTCGCACCGGTCCGGCGAGACCGAAGATTCGACGATCGCCGATCTGGCGGTGGCGACCAATTGCGGTCAGATCAAGACCGGCAGTCTGGCGCGCTCCGACCGGCTGGCAAAATATAATCAGCTGATCCGGATCGAGGAAGAACTGGGTCATGCGGCGCATTATGCCGGACGTTCGATTTTCGGTTGATTGTCTTTACTCGTTGCTATGAGGCGCTTGGGCGTTCTTGTTGCGAAATAATCATCAAGTCTCTTGCCAGCGAATCACTTTTCTGATTCAAGGTTCGATCATGGCACAACGGGAAAAAATAGCAGATCTGATCAAGGCGGCTCTCGGTCCCGGATTTGCGCTGATGACGCTGCTGGCGATCGCCGGCTATGCCGTGCTTGGGCCGACCGGGATTTTGGCCTGGGGCGAGTATCAGGCCCAGCTGGAACTGCGCGGGATTGAAATGGCCAAACTGGAAACCGAACGCGATGCTTTGCAGAACCGCGTCGAATTGCTCGATCCCAATGGGGCTGATCCAGATCTGATCGGGGAATTGCTGCGCAAGAAAGTGAATGTCGTGCATCCGGACGAGATCATCGTTCCGTTGAAATAACAGCCGGCCATTCTGTACCGCGAGCATAAATTTTAGCCTGTAATCGAGTCTAAAGGCTTGGGTAACGAGACAGCTTTGGCTATGCTGCAGGCTCGTTACAAAAAGGATCCCGCTCGCGTGGCAAAAGCTCCCCAGAAAAGCACACCGGCCAAAAAATCCGCTGCGCCCAAGCGCGCACCTGCCAAAGCCAAGCCGGTCGTACATTCCACCGGCGGACTGAAAGCACCGATTTACAAGGCCACCAAGGCAGAGATGCTGGAATTTTACGAGCAGATGCTGCTTATCCGGCGGTTCGAGGAAAAAGCGGGCCAGCTTTATGGCCTCGGCCTGATCGGTGGATTTTGCCATCTGTACATCGGTCAGGAAGCGGTGGTTACCGGGCTGCAGTCGGCGATCAACCCCGGCAAGGACAGCGTCATCACCGGCTATCGCGACCATGGCCATATGCTGGCCTGCGGGATTGACCCCAATATCGTGATGGCGGAGCTCACTGGCCGCGCTTCCGGCATTTCGAAAGGCAAGGGCGGTTCCATGCACATGTTCTCGGTCGAACATGGCTTTTACGGCGGCCACGGTATTGTCGGCGCGCAGGTCTCGCTCGGCACCGGTCTCGCCTTTGCCCATAAATATAAAGAGGATGGCGGCGTCTGCCTCGCCTATTTCGGGGATGGTGCGTCCAATCAGGGGCAGGTTTACGAAAGCTTCAACATGGCGGAACTCTGGCAATTGCCGGTGATCTTCGTGATCGAGAATAACCAATATGCGATGGGCACGAGCGTCAACCGCGCTTCTGCCGAGGACCAGCTGTACCGGCGCGGAGAGAGTTTTCGAATTCCCGGCGTCCAGGTCGACGGCATGGATGTCCTTGCCGTTCGGGGTGCCGTGGAAGAAGTGCTGAAGGACGTGCGCGGCGGTGGCGGACCGGTGTTGATGGAACTGAAGACCTATCGCTATCGCGGCCATTCCATGTCAGATCCGGCAAAATATCGCAGCCGCGACGAGGTGCAGGATATGCGCGAGAAATCCGATCCGATCGAACGGTTGAAGATGGCCTTGCTGAAAAAGGGCGTGAAGGAAGAGGAACTGAAGGACCTGGATAAAAAGGTTCGCAAGACCGTCGCGGACGCGGCAGATTTTGCCGAGGAATCGCCGGAACCGGAACTGTCGGAACTCTATACCAACGTGCTGGTGGGACAATATTGATGGCGATCGAACTGAAAATGCCCGCCCTGTCGCCGACCATGGAAGTCGGCACCGTCGCCAAATGGCTGGTCAAGGAAGGCGATGAAGTCGTTTCCGGAGACATATTGGCGGAAATAGAAACCGACAAGGCCACGATGGAATTCGAAGCGGTGGACGAAGGCGTTATCACCAAAATTCTGGTCGAGGCTGGCACCGATGAAGTTGCGGTCGGCACGGTCATTGCCGAAATGGCTGGCGAGGACGAAGCGGCCGACCCGGCGCCAAAGAAATCGCCGTCCGAGGCGACTGCAGATGATGGCGAGGCGGAGGACGAAAACCAGCAAGAGTCCAAATCCAAGGATGAAACCAAATCCAAGGATGAAACCGAGGATGAATCCAAGGCCAAGGATGAACCGGATTCCAAGGAAGAAACAACACCGGAAATCATGCAGGCTGCGCCGCCTGCGCCGATTTCCAGAGCCGAAGATCCGGACGTGCCCGAAGGTACCGAACTGGTTTCGCTCTCGGTCCGGGAAGCGTTGCGCGATGCGATGGCCGAGGAAATGCGCAAGGACGATACCGTCTTCGTGATGGGCGAAGAGGTGGCGGAATATCAGGGTGCCTATAAGGTGACCCAGGGTCTGCTCGAGGAATTTGGTCCGAAACGGGTGATCGACACGCCGATCACCGAACATGGCTTTGCCGGTGTCGGCGCTGGCGCGGCCATGGGCGGTCTGAAGCCGATTGTCGAATTCATGACCTTCAATTTCGCGATGCAGGCGATCGATCAGATCATCAATTCGGCCGCCAAGACCAATTATATGTCGGGCGGCCAGATGCGCTGCCCGATCGTGTTCCGCGGGCCCAACGGCGCTGCCGCGAGAGTTGGAGCGCAGCACAGCCAGAATTACGGGCCATGGTATGCCTCGGTCCCAGGGCTGGTGGTGATCGCGCCCTACAGCGCGGCCGATGCCAAGGGCCTGCTCAAGGCGGCGATCCGCAGCGAGGATCCGGTCGTGTTCCTCGAGAATGAGTTGCTCTACGGCCAGCATTTCGACGTTCCGGAGATGGAAAACTATGTCCTGCCAATCGGCAAGGCGAGGATCGTCCGTCCGGGCAAGGCCGTAACGCTGGTCAGTTACTCGATCGGGGTCGCTGTCGCCCTGGAGGCGGCCGAAGAGCTGATGCATGAGGGGATCAACGCCGAGGTGATCGACCTCCGCACCCTGCGCCCGCTCGACAAGCAGACGGTGCTGACGTCACTCGCCAAGACCAACCGGCTGGTGGTGGTCGAAGAAGGCTGGCCAACCTGCTCGATCGCCAGCGAGATCATGGCGATCTGCATGGAGGAGGGCTTTGACGACCTCGACGCGCCGGTGATGCGGGTGACCAACGAGGATGTGCCGCTGCCCTATGCCGCCAACCTCGAGAAGCTGGCGCTGATCAAGGCCAGTGACGTGGTGAAGGCGGCCAAGGCGGTCTCTTATCGCTGACGGCCCAAGGGCTGAAATGCGGGACCGTGATCTCGTCCGGCTCTACTGGCCGGTCGAGCTCCGGCCCGCCTTCGACGCATTGTTCGGTATTGACGATGCGCTAGCTGAGGTTGTCGTGACCTCGACACAGCCGGCTCTGGGCGCCATCCGCCTCGCCTGGTGGCGCGAAGCGCTGACCCGGCTTGACGCCAGTCCGCCACCGCCCGAGCCGCGGCTGCATGCGGTTGCTGCCGAGCTGCACTCCCGTGGCATTACGGGCGCGAGGGTTGCCGAGCTCGAGGACGGTTGGGTCACTCTGCTGGATGAAGAGCCGAACCTGGAGCGAGTGGCGGGCAGGGGAACCAGGCTGTTCGCCATGGCCGCCCAGCTGTTGGGCGGGTCGGATGAGCTGATCGATGTAGCTGGGCGGCTTTATGCCTATGGGACCGTAAGACGGCGGGGTTTAGGGCCCATGCATCGCTCGACGGAGGAACTGCACCAGTTGGTAGGCCATCATTTCCCTCGCCGATTGCGGCCGCTGACCGGGCTTGCCCGGCTGGCCGCGCGTGACGTCAAGCAGGCACCCAAGCTGGAGCCTGAGGCGACGCCGGGCAGAGCTGCAGCGCTGTTATCGCACCGGCTATTTGGGATAGTTGTTTAACCGGTATTGAATCAGCGCGGTTTTGTCCGTAACAATTTGCCCGCCGGATCGCCCCAACTGGAGGGCATATGGCTCGTATCCTGGCCGGCGTAGCCGCATTTTTCCTGCTCCTGACCGGTGTTTTCCTCATCTGGCAGGGGCATGCCGAGGAACCGACCATGGCGCCCGCGCCCAATCCGCGACTCGCCGCCATCCCCGGGCCGATAAGGCTGTCCGCGATTCCTGCGGCGCCCGAGGCAGACGCCAAGAGCAAGGAAGAGAAGCGCTTCGCCCGCGCCGACAAGGACGAGAATGGCCGGATCAGCCTGGCCGAACTGGTCGAGCCGAGGCGCAAGGCCTTCGCCAAGCTCGACCTCAATCAGGACGGCAAGCTGAGCTTCGAGGAATGGGCGGTCAGGACGATCGATAAGTTTGAGGGTGCCGATGCGGATGACAGCAATTGGCTGACGCCGGCGGAGTATGCCGCGACTGCGCCCAAGCCGGCACGCAAGAAGCCGGCCTGTAGCTGTTGAGTTTCTCCCCCCGTTTGGGCCCCACGAAAGTACTACTTTCGTGGGAACCCTTTGCGGGAGGGGATTAGGGGGTGGGACTGCCGCTGAACGCGGCCCCCGACGCTTCGGCGGCAATCCCACCCTCGTCATCGCCAGACCCGGCGGTGGAAAGCCAGTCGTTCAAAGCAGCGCGTGCCCGGTCGGTGTACATGCGCTTGCGCTCGGCCTTTTTGGTGCGGCCTTCGATTGGGGGCATCAGCCCGAAGTTGATGTTCATCGGCTGGTAGGTCGCGGCCTCGGCACCGCCGGTGATATGGCCGAGAAGGGCGCCCAGCGCGGTTTCGGGCGGCGGGGCGGCAAGAGTTCGGCCCTGCGCTTCCGCGGCGGCGAAGCGCGCCGCCAAAAGGCCGATGGCGGCGCTTTCGACATAACCTTCGCATCCCGTGATCTGCCCGGCGAAGCGGATGTGGGGCATTGCCTTCAGCCTGAGCTCGTGGTCGAGCAGCTCGGGCGACCGGATGAAGCTGTTGCGATGGATACCGCCGAGGCGGGCGAACTCGGCGTTCTCAAGCCCCGCGATCGTGCGGAAGATGCGCACCTGCTCGCCATGCTTCAGCTTGGTCTGGAAGCCGACCATGTTCCACAGCGTGCCAAGCGCATTATCCTGGCGGAGCTGGACGACGGCGTAGGGCCAGCGCCCGGTGCGCGGATCATCGAGGCCGACGCCTTTCATCGGCCCGTAGCGCAGCGTCTCGACCCCGCGTGACGCCATTACTTCAATCGGCATACAGCCTTCGAAATAGGGCGTATCCTTTTCCCACTCCTTGAATTCGGTCTTCTCGCCCTCGTTCAGTGCCTGGACGAAGGCTTCATACTGCGCCTTGTCCATCGGGCAGTTGATGTAGTCCTTGCCGCCCTTGTCCCATCGAGCCGCCATCCAGCAGACGCCCATATCGATGCTGTCGTGGTGGATGATCGGGGCGATGGCGTCGAAGAAGGCGAGGGCGTCGGAGCCGGTGACCTTGGCAATCGCTTCGGCGAGGCCGGGTGCGGTTAGTGGGCCGGTAGCGATAATAGTCAAGCCGGAAGCGGGGAGGGCGTCGACCCGCTCGCGGATGATCTTGATGTTGGGATGGGCGGCGATCCTCGCGGAAACTTCGGCGGCGAAACCGTCGCGGTCGACCGCCAGCGCCGAGCCTGCGGGCACCTTGTGCTGGTCCGCAGCGGCCATGATCAGTGAACCCAGCGCCCGCATTTCCTGGTGGAGCAGGCCGACCGCGTTATTCTCTGCATCGTCCGAGCGGAAGCTGTTCGAACAGACCATCTCGGCCAGCCAATCGGTCTCATGGGCCGGGGTCATGTCCCCGCCACCTCGCATTTCGCTCAGGTGGACGTTGAGTCCGGCCTCGGCCAGCTGCCAGGCGGCCTCGGATCCAGCCAATCCGCCGCCGATGATGTGGATGTCGTAAGTCATCGCGGCGTGCGATAGACGCTGCCACAACCGGAATCGAGGAGGATCAACATGCTCGATCATATTGGGCTGGCGATATCCGATATCAGGCGCTCGGAAGCATTTTATACGGCGGCATTGAAGCCGCTCAGCATCACCAAATTATACGAATATGGCCCTGACAAGACCGACAGCGGCGGCACGGCCATCGGCTTTGGCAAGGATATGATGCCGTTCTTCTGGATTGGCGACAAGGAGCGCACCGGGGAAGGAACGCATGTCGCCTTCACCGCTCCCGACCGAGCCGCGGTCGATGCCTTTTATGAAGCAGCGATCGCCGCCGGTGGACGGGATAATGGCGGGCCCGGCCTGCGGCCCAAATATCACCCTAACTATTATGGCGCTTTCGTTCTCGACCCCGATGGAATCAACGTCGAGGCGGTGTCGCATCGGCCCGAATGAAGATTTTCACCATCGGTTATGAAGCCGCGACAATGGCTGAGTTCCTTGCGGCACTTCAGCAGGCGGGCGTCGAGCGGGTGATCGATGTGCGGGCGCTGCCGCTTTCGCGCCGGCCGGGTTTCTCGAAGTCGCCGCTGAGGGCGGCGCTGGCCGAGGTCGGGATCGACTATGTCCATCTGAAAGCGCTCGGGACGCCGGCCGACGGACGCCAGGCAGCGCGGGCGGGGCGGCAGGACGACCTCGAACGCATTTATGCGGACCAGCTTGAACTGCCCGAGGCGATCGTTGCCGCT
>NZ_JBGTDD010000111.1:0-6737 GCF_041748495.1 Parasphingorhabdus sp. | reverse complement strand
AGAGAATGAGACTGTCGACGATATCAAGCTGTGGTATTTTCATTCGATGGATCACGCCGGTGACACGCTGTTGAGGCCCGATCTGCTTGGCCGGATCCGCCCGCGTTGCATGTTTCTAAGCTCGATTGAACGGAAATTGCTTGGTGCCTATCCGGATGGAACGAAAAGTCCGATCGAATTTGTTCCTGTCGCATTCAGTGCTTCCCCTAAGCTATTCGCAGAGCAGATCTCTCTCGATCTTTTCGTGACGACCGTGTCGCCGATGGACCGGCATGGATGGTTCACCTTTGGCACCAGCAATGACTATTCCACCGCTGCCGCTCGCAGCGCGAAAAAACTGGTCGTCGAGGTCAACCCGAACATGCCTCGGGTTTTCGGTGCTTCATTGCTGCATATTTCGGAAATCGATGCGATTGTGGAGAATGATACGCCGCTTGCTGAGGTTCACGCGCCCGAGACATCCCCTGAAGAGGCCAAAGTGGCAGCCACGATCGCCGATATGATCGATGACAGGGCCTGCCTGCAAATGGGTATCGGGGCACTCCCCGGCGCTGTTTGCGCCCTGCTCACCAATCGCCAGGATCTGGGTATCCATACCGAATTGATGACCCCGGCGCTCGGTGGTCTCGTCCAGTGCGGTGCGGTCACCAACCAGGCCAAGACCACCTATCGGGGGCTTAGCGTTTTCACATTCGCCATGGGCGACCGGGCTTTTTACGATTTTCTGGATGATAATCCGGCCATGCACAGCGCCCCGGTGAATGTCGTCAACGATCCCCGCCATATTGCCAAGAACGACAATGTAGTTTCGGTCAACGCCACGCTGCAAATCGATCTCGGAGGCGCCTGCAATTCGGAACATCTGATGGGACGGCAATATAGCGGTTCGGGCGGGCAGCTCGACTTTGTCCGCGGCGCCAACGCGTCCAAAGGCGGCAAGTCGATCATCGCCTGCCAGTCCACCGCCCGCAACGGTACCGTCTCGAGGATCGTGCCCCGGCTGGACGGACCGGTCACAACCCCGCGCAATGATACGCATATCGTGGTGACGGAATATGGCTGGACGGATCTGAGGGGCAAATCATTGCACCAGCGCGCCGAGGCCCTGATTGGCCTTGCTCATCCCAGATTCCGGGATGAACTGGCCAACGGACTATAAACCGTGCACCGGTTCAACGGACCGGCGCCCGGTCAAGGGATCAGAAATATCGTGATCCTGGTCGAACTCCTCGAATCGGACCCGTCTCTAAGGATGCCGAAGTGGGTTGGTCTTGTGGACCAATTTTATACCGCAATTAGGTAAGACTACGGATAGCTCCCCCTTCGCATTTCCTGCATCCGTCAGAAAATTCCGATGCCGTGAATGAAGCCGATCGCCCATTTGATTTACAGGACGTCCTTCGCGGCAAGATTTCTACGGTGGGAGAGACAGAATGAAATCCGTGCTGCTATATGTAAACGACGATTCCGGACTCGACGCCCGCTATCAGGCGGCGCTCGATCTCACCCGTGCGCTTGATGGCCATCTCCATTGCCAGCGGCCCAACCCCTACCAGCCGCAAATGGCATTTGATGGCGTGACCGGCATGTCTGTCATGTACGATATTGGCAAATATGCGCGCGAAGCCGATCTCCGATTGAAGGCAGAAATCGAGAAACGGCTCACCGGCGAAGACGTGCCGTGGGATTACCAGGAAGCCAATGCTGAGCCCGCCCGGGCACTGGCGCGCAGTTCGGCCCTGGCCGATGTGATGATACTGAGCTCGTGCAGCGGTGTGCAGGACAACAATATGCCGCTCGGCCTGTTGGGTGACGTGATTTTCAGCACCCATATTCCGCTTGTAGTCCAGCCGGACAATGTCAGGAAATTCGAGGTCGCTGGCCCTGTTGTAGTCGCCTGGAACGGCAGTTTGGAAGCAGGCAATGCGCTTCGCGCAGCGGTACCGCTGCTCAGGCTGGCCAGCGATGTGCACATCGTCGTCGTCGAGGAAGACAAGGACCACGATCTGCCGCCCATGGAAGCATCGGAATATCTTTCCCGATACGGAATAAAATCGAAGATCCACGAACTTGCCGCCGACAAATCCTCTGTGCAGGCCGTCCTTCTGTCCACCGTCGACACGCTGGACGCCAAATATATGGTGATGGGTGCTTATGGTCACAGCCGGGCGCGCGAGTTTTTCTTCGGTGGCGTAACCAGAAACCTTTTCAGGGATTGCCCGGTGCCGCTGCTGGTTGCGCATTGATCATGCACACGGGCCGTCCTTGTGGAAATATGGGATGAGCGGTGTTACCTTGAAATTTCATGGTGCCGCGGGCACCGTCACGGGCTCCTGTTTCGAAATCAATGGTGCGGGTCAGACGATATTGGTCGACTGCGGCATGTTTCAGGGCACAAGATCACTCGAAGCGCTCAACCATGAGCCCCTGCCCTTCGACCCGAAAAAAATTGATGTGGTGCTGCTGACCCATGCGCATCTCGATCATAGCGGCAGGCTGGCCTATCTCTATGCCAGCGGTTGCAGGGCCAAAACCTATTGCACCGCACCCAGCGCTGACATCATCAAACCGCTTTTACAGGACGCCGCCAAATTGCAGGCCGTCGACGTCGAGCGCCGGAATCGTCGGGCGGACCGGGCAGGCTTGCCACCCTTCACCCCGCTTTATGATGGCAAGGATATCGCCAGGCTCAGCAAAAATGTCCGTACGGTCGCCTATTGTGAAGAGCACACCCTGGACAATGGCGGCTCCTTTCGCTTTTGGGATGCCCGGCATATTGTGGGTTCCGCGTCGATTGAAATCAATATCGGCGGCCAGCGGCTGCTGTTTTCCGGCGATGTCGGCCCGGGCCGATCGATCAACTGTACCGCATCCGAGATCGGCGGCTACGACCATGTGATTTGCGAATCCACTTATGGCGACCGCGATCGCAACCTCATCCTGGTGAGCGAGCGCCGCGAGACGTTGGCGCGGCATGTGGAGGAAGTCATCGCGGCCGGCGGCAATGTCCTGATCCCGGCCTTTGCGCTGGAACGCACCCAGGCGATACTCGAAGATTTTGATGCATTATTCGCCTCCAGACGCCTGGCACCGGTCAATATATTCCTTGATTCGCCGCTGGCGCAGAAAGTGACACTGGCGGTGATGCGCTATCGCGATAGCGGCTCCGACATATTGAAGCGGACCAACATCCGGTTCATCCAGAACACGGCGGAATCCAGGAAGCTCAATCACATGACCGGCATTGTGATCATTGCCGGCTCTGGCATGTGCGAAGGGGGCCGGATCCGGCATCATCTGATCCGCAACCTGCCGCGTCGGCAGTCCCGGCTCTTGCTATCGGGCTATCAGGTGGCGGGGACATTGGGGTCGGTGCTCCGGGACGGGGCACAGCGGGTGCGTATTTCCGGCAATGACGTTGTCGTAAAGGCACAAGTTGCGACACTGGAAGGTTATTCCAACCATGCTGATCGCAGCGGTCTGGTCGAGTGGATCAAGGATCGCACGCCAATCAGGGGGTCGCTATTTCTGGTCCACGGGGAACAAAGCGGGCTTTCCGGTCTTGCCGAAACATTGGCAGCCATTCCGGATCTGCCGGCCGCTATCATCCCCGCACTGGCTGAGACTTGGGCATTGCAACCTGGCAAGCCGGCCACGCTCCTTGCTGCGGGCCGAGCCGATGCCAGCGAACTGACCGCCTCGCGCGACTGGATTTCAAGGCTGGCGGCGGTGCGCGAGGACATCGAACAAAAATTATTCGAACAGCCGACCAACCAGGATCGGGAGAAAATACTAGCCGCGCTCAAACGGGCGCTCGAAATCGTATAGAGGTTCCGCCGATCTCTTCGCTCTCAAACCCACACGCATGATCGACTAGACACACCAGAATATACTGCGCGCTGGCGGTCGATCTGCCAATCATATCTCGCCGTTCAGCAGTGTCTGGAAAGCTGTTGATGAACCATGCGATCCGCATGTGAGCCGGCGATCACAACTGATCGCACCCAATCATCCGAACTGTCGTTCCTCGGGTGTGCTCAGATCGACAAAGCAACCGAAAATGCCGAGAACCTCTCCGTCCCCCGCGATCTGGCACGTGCCCCGGGCCAGGACAGGAATTTCCTTGTTGTTATCCGTCAGGATCCGCGCACGAAATTCAAAATCCGCCCCTTCTTCCAATGCACGTGTTACCGCCATTTGAACAAGCGGACGATCCTCTGGATGATAATAGCGAATGGCCTTGTCGAGCGGTGGATGCCCAAGACTATGGCGCCGTTCATGCATGTCGAACACATAGTCTGACCATTTTAGAAAATTCGTTCTCGCATCCAGATGCCAGGATCCAAATCGCCCAACATCTTCCGAAATTTCAAGCGTCAGCTCGCATCGTTCGAGTCCCAATTGAGCCGCCTGCAAGTCGGTCTTTAGTTTTCGCAGTCGATAAGCCAAATAGGCAATCACTAGGATGAAGGCTAATGCCAGAAAGTAAGGCCAATAGTCTGATGTCATGATGCCCCTGCAACCCCATAGTTCGCTAAGAACTGATGCTTCGTGCGAAAGATATATAATATCGAACTCTAATAGAGCGGATGTGTTAGCAAATCGATACCTCTCTGCCGATTCATTTTTGCTGGACAAGAAAGGCCAAAGTAAATTTCGGAAGGCTCCGGGCATGATGGGCGCAAGGGTCAAGATCCCAAGCGCGAGCTACCTCCATCGAAGAGCTCGCATTGCGGCGAGTTCTGGGACCAGTCTAGACGATATCCGCTAGGCAATCCGGGAGTTAATCGAAGATTGCTAATTATCAAATATTCCGGAGCGACCCATGACCCGGATTATTTCCTCGCGCAGGGTCGGACTGCCAATCCATTGGCTCAGCACTTCCCGGGGCGAGCTCGCTTCCGAAAACCCATAACGTTCGGCCAGGGATTTCCACACTTGCCTTGCTTCCCGTTTTTCACCCAGCATCGCCGAGGAAATAATATAGGTCAATTCGAGGGCCGGCTCCACCCTCGGGGATGAGGCCATATATAGTGACGACAATTGCCGGGCCTGCTCGGCCTCACCCCGTTTCAACATTTGAAAAGCCACGGCCGCCGCAATCGTCAGATCAGCATTGGGATCCAGTTCCAGGGCGCGGGTCGCATAGTTCTCGCCTTCCGGCATGTTACAGCCGATCATGTAGAGACCGAGATATCCCGATATCCGCGAGTTGAGGGGATTGAGCGCCACCGCCTTTTCGCCCCACGCCACGCCGGTTGCGCAATCGCCTGCAAAAAAGGCAGACTGCGCGATAGCGAAATTGGCAGCCGCATTTCTCTGATCCAGCGCTTCAGCTTTTCTGGCAAGCAGCATCCCGACGCCCTTGACCTGAGAATCGGGGTTGCCGCTTTCCGACATATTTTGTGCAAAGGCCAAGATACTCAAAAGATGTGCATCATCGGGAAAACGGGCGACCGATTCTTGCAAGCATTTGCGGACCGGGCCGAGCTTTTCCTGCTCCCGGTAGCGGATGTACACGTCAAATCGGAGCAAGCACGGATATCCGATGGCATCATCGCTGCCAATTTTCGACATTTCTGCCTGCGCAACTTCACCATAATGGCCGGCCAAAGCGACAACGGCCTTGTCAATCTCGAGCTGCCAGACCGCCTTATCCGTGGTGATGATTTCTCTGGACCATAGAATCTCGCCGCTGACCCGATCCAGTAGGCGCAACTCGATTTCTTCTGCCGCAGGATTCAGATAGCGTAGCCTGATGACATAGCCGGCATTTCCCTGTTGGCTGGACCGGATATCATATATTCTCATGCCACCGAACCCGTTCAGGCTGCGGATCAGTCGGTTGCCGATCGACTGGATGATCTCGTCAGTGGGTGCGCCACTGTCCTTGCCTGGCAAATCCAGCGCAACTGCGGGATAGCCTATTTGATCGACATCTTGCGGAGCATCCTCTGTGGGCCAAAGCAGATAGCCGAGGATAATGCTCAATGATAATAGGATGGCTAGCCCCAGAAAACTTACAAAGCGTCGGTGCGAACGTAGATCATTTGCCAGGTCCGGCTGCGGAGGCAATTCCGATTCTGGTAAACGGGCAGCCGGTTCCTCCGGCGAGGCCATTTCCGCTGACTCGCCAATCAGATCCGCCTCCTTTTCGGAAGGCGCGACATTCGGTTCCAGTAGAATCTCATATTTGTTCCGGGCGATCGCCAGGCGGTTCTCGCCGCCCTTGCGCAGATAGAAATTGTCAAGCATCCGGCGCAAACGGCCCATCTGGACGCGCGGATAACTGTCTGTCTGAGTATCAAAATCCTCATGTCGTCCGAGCGCATCCGTGGCAATTGCATAGCTTTTCAGCGGGACGCTGTTTCCCGACAACTTATAATCAACCAGAAATCGCAGAAGCTTGCACATGCTCGGTGAGCGGGCAAATTCTGTGTCGCTCAACAATCGGTCCCGTTCCAGACACAATTGCAAAATCGTTGAATCATCCAACGGTTGATCATGGTCCTTCACTGGATCATTCTCCGAATGACAGCACTACTGGCGTTCAACATTACTACCACTGAATTGGTGAAACTTGCTGGAACCTAGCTTAGGACCTGTTGACAAATTGGCGCATCCATAACCGGATAGCGACGAGCTGGATGAAGCCGAGATAGCTGTCAGCGGTTTTGTCATATCGGGTTGCAAGGCGTCTGGCATTTTTGAGCTTGTTGAAGCAGCGCTCGACCATA
>NZ_JBGTDD010000110.1:0-32682 GCF_041748495.1 Parasphingorhabdus sp. | reverse complement strand
CCTTGCGTTGATGAAATTACGCAGAAACCTGTCTGAAGTTCCGCTGACATGCAGTGGCCAACAATATTAACCGCACATCATATGTGCATCTAAAAATTTCGATTTCTAATTTCCAATGAGACATCCAGGGACGCCAACTCCTGCAAGGGAACTGCGAACCCGCAGTTGGCCCGCTGCTGGCCCGCTGCAACAATTTGTCAGGCGAGAAAGCCGTCTCGGGATTGCCGCCGGACATTCAAGCTTCTCTCCTATCTTCGGCCGCAACTCCGGCCGGCCATTACGCGCTCAGGTCGAATTTGTCCGGCACGAGTTTCGCGACTATCTTGGCGCAGCCTGCGTTGTTGCGCTGGAAACAGTCATGCTCCCGCATGGCCTGATAATGGGCCACCAGGGCTGGCCAGCGGGATTTGTCGGGCAGACCGGCGAGCATGTCGGTCTGGGCGATCTGGCAAGCGACCGCGATGTCGGCAATGCTGATCGTGTCGCCGATAAAATGGTCGGCGCCGTCTAGCTCTCCCTCCAGATAATCCCATAGCGGCGGCAGTTTCTCATTCCAGGTCTTGCGCGCGGTATCGAGATCCGGCTCCTTGCGCTGGAACAGATTGAAGATGATCGGCCGGAACAGGCCCAGTCCGCCCGCGATCGCCATGCCGGTGTCGGCATATTCCTCGAGCCAGAGCGCCCGGCCATAGTCGAACGGATCGGCGGGATAGACGGCGGGGTCGGGCTGGCATTTTTCCAGATAGCCGCAGATGGCGGAGCTGTCGGTGATCGTGCCGGCTGCGCCATCCTCGGCAATTTCCCGGACCCGCAAGGACGGAATGCGGCCGAGCGGGCTGATTTCCTTGTACCAGTCGGGCATGGCCATGACGCTGACCTCCTCGCAATCATAAGCGAGCCCCTTGAGCGCCATCACAGCCTCGACCTTGCGCTGGAAGGGCGAGAGAGGCGAGCCATAGAGAATATAGGGGGCGGTCATGGGTGGGAAATCTCCGATGTGCATGGGTGGGTTTGTCAGTAAGAAAAAGTCTGGCCGACAGTGGCTTCAGACAGAGTCCATAGCTTCTCTGCATTGCCCGGATCAACGGCATATGACCGGACGCTGCCGTTGGGATCTTCATCATCGACATCCGCGATATGGCAGTCTTCCAGATAGACGCCGCCTTTGCCCTCCAGTTCCACCGCCGTCGCGGCATAGCAAGTGGTGGCGGCCCCCTGCTCCACCGTCTTGAAGGTGAAGCTCCCTCCCGAACGTTCTTCGATCCGTTTCATCAGCACCGCCCTATCATCATCGGACAGATGGCGTCCGAGATTGGTCTGGATGCCGCCCGGATGCACGGCCAGCGCATGAACGCCCTTGCCCGCCAGCCGCTTTTCCAGACCGACGCTGAACATGATGTTGGCGGTCTTCGCCTGACCATAAGCAAGCCATTTGTCATAGTCCCGCGTTTCAAAATGCGGGTCGTCGAAATGCACCGTATCGCCATGATGGCCGCGCGAACTGAGATTTACGATGCGGGCATCTCCTCCGGCTTTTGCGGCTTTGAGAAGGGCGGGCAGCAGCAGATTGGTGAGCAGGAAATGACCGATATGATTGGTGCCGAATTGCAACTCCAGACCATCGCCGGTGGTCATATGCGGAGAGGCCATGACCCCGGCGTTATTGATCAGCAGATCGAACTGGCCATGCTGGACCAGAAAAGCCTCGGCAAAAAACTGGATACTGGCCATCTTGCCCAAATCGCATTCCATCAATTCGATATCCGCATCGGGAACGGAGGTTTTGATTGCCGCCACTGCGGCTTCGCCCTTGGCCATATCGCGTACCGGGATGATGATATGCGCGCCTTTCGCCGCCATTGCCCGTGCGGTTTCCTCGCCGAGACCAGAGGCTCCGCCAGTGATCACGGCGAGCTTGCCCGTCAGGTCTATGCCGTCGAGCACTTCATCTGCGGTGGTGGTGGGGCCAAAATCGCTGCGGTCGGTCATCGGTGTCTCCTTTGTGTCGGCTTTATCGCATGATCGCCGGGGCGCTGCTATTCGTCAAATATAATCTTGACCGCATCCGCTGCCCGCTTCGCCAACTCGCGCGCCGCATCGCTATCCGCACCGGTTGCCAGCGCGACGCCCATGCGTCGATACGGTCTGGTCACCGGCTTGCCGAATATCCGCACATCCACTTCCGCGCCTTCGCGGCCCAGCGCCAGGGCGTCGCCGATGCCGGTGAAGGCAAAATTCTCGCTCTCGCGGTCGGCCAGGATCACCGCGCTGGCGCTGGCCGTTGCGGTCAGGGCGATATGCGGAATCGGCAGGCCCAGGATCGCGCGGGCGTGCAGGTCGAATTCGCTCAGATTCTGGCCGATCAGGGTGACCATGCCGGTATCATGCGGGCGCGGGCTGAGTTCGGAGAAGATCACTTCGCCGGCCTTCGTGACAAAAAACTCGACCCCGAACAGGCCCCAGCCCTTGCCGCCGCCACAAAGATTGTCGACGACCTTGCGCGCCATGTCCCGGGCAATGGCGAGCGCAGAGTCCGTCATCGCCGCCGGTTGCCAGCTTTCCTGATAGTCGCCGCGCTCCTGCCGGTGGCCGATCGGCGGGCAGAAAAGCACGCCGTCGCGGGTGCTGATGGTCAGAAGAGTGATTTCGTAATCGAAATCGACGAACTGCTCGACAATCACCCGCGCCCGGTCGCCGCGCATATTGGCGACGGCATATTTCCATGCGGTTTCGAGACCATCCTCACTGTCGACCTTGCTCTGCCCCTTGCCCGAAGAAGACATCACCGGCTTGATCACCAGCGGCAGGCCGATATCGGCAGCGGCGCTGGCGACCTCAGCGAAGCTTTCGGCATAATGATAGCGCGAGGTGGTCAGACCGAGTTCCTGCGCCGCGACATCGCGGATCGCATCGCGGTTCATGGTCAGCTGGGTGGCGCGGGCCGAGGGAATGATATCATATCCTTCCGCTTCCATCTCGGCGAGAATCTCTGTGCGGATCGCCTCGACCTCGGGGACGACGAGGCCGGGCTGATGCTTTTCGATGACCGCGCGCAGCCTGTCGCCGTCGAGCATCGAGAATATTTCGCAGGCATCGGCGACCTGCATCGCGGGCGCGTCGTCATAGGCGTCGCAGGCAATCACCTGGGCGCCAAGCCGTTTGGCCGAGATGGTGAATTCCCGGCCGAGTTCGCCGGAGCCGAGGAGAAGGATTTTCTTGGTGAAGGTCATGGGACAGGCCATAGCCAAAGCCAGAGGCCTCGTCATCCTGAACTTGTTTCAGGACCTCGTGAGATTGTGCGCTGTCGATAGGGCTCCTGAAACAAGTTCAGGATGACCAAATATTCCAGCCCCCCTCGCCTGACAAAACCCTCTTCTCCGCTCATTGCGCCATTGATAGCAAAATTCGGTCGGCCTGACGACATCTCCGAAATTTAGAATTGATATATCATAACATTTTGTCTATCGGGTCCGCCATTCATTCCCTCAGGTACAGAAGAGTAAATTATGTCGCACAGAAGATTCCTGATTTCCGCTGCCATCCTGGCCCTGCCCGTGGCCCCTGCCTATGCCCAGCAAAGCCAGCCGCCGGCCGAACGGGTAGAACGCGGACTGTCCGATGACTTTCACAACGACAGCATGATTATCGTGACCGCGCCTTATGTCGACCAGCTCGACATATTGGCCGGCACCTCGGTGCTCACCGGTGACGACCTGACAGAAGATCTGCGCGGCCAGATCGGTGACAGTCTGACCGGCCTGCCGGGGGTGTCGTCCACATCTTTTGCGCCGGGATCATCCCGCCCCGTCTTGCGCGGATTTCAGGGACCGCGAGTGCGCGTGCTGACCGACGGCATCGGTTCTCTGGACGCGTCCAACACCTCGGTCGATCACGCGGTGACGATCGATCCGCTGACCGCACAGCGGATCGAAGTTCTGCGCGGGCCGGCGGTGCTGCTGTTCGGCGGTGATGCCATTGGCGGCGCGGTCAATGTGATCGACAAGCGGATTCCGCGCGATATTCCCGATGATGCCGTACATCTCGACGCGATCGGCGGCTATGGCAGTGCTGCCGATGACTGGAGCATCGCCGGATCGGTGGACGTGCCGCTGACGTCGAAGCTGGTGATCCATGCCGACGGCAGCTTTCGCGATACGGGTGACGTCCGGGTTCCCGGCTTTGTCCTGTCTCCAGCCCTGCGTGCCACTGTGCTGGCCGATGCTGCGGAAGAAGCCGAAGAAGGTCATGATGAAGAAGCGGAAGAGCTTTTCGAAGCCGCCAATCAGCGCGGCCGCATTCCGAACTCCGCCAGCCGGACGCAGACTGCCGGTGCCGGGATTGCCTATATCGACGACGGCGGCAATCTGGGTTTCTCGGTCAGCTATTATGATACGAATTACGGCGTTCCATCACGCCCGGGAGCGGGCCATGCGCATGGCGAGGAAGAGGAAGATCATGACGATGACCATGGCGATGACCATGACGAAGAAGAACATGGCGAGGGCCCGGTTACCATCGGCCTCAAGCAGATTCGCGCCGACCTGCGCGGCGGCGTCAACATCGGCGGCTTTTTCGAGGCGCTGAATTTCCGTGCCGGCTATTCGGACTATGAACATACCGAATTCGAAGGCGACGAGATTGGCACCGTCTTCTCCGTTTCCGGGATCGAGGCCAGGGCCGAACTGGTGCAGGCCGAACGCAACGGCTGGCGGGGTGTGATCGGTACGCAGGTACTGGTGCGGGATTTCAATGCCGTCGGTGCGGAAGCCTTTGTTCCGAAGAACAGCCTGGAAAGCTGGGCACTGTTTACCGTCCAGGAAATCGACCTTGGTGACTGGGAAGTGGAAGGCGCATTGCGCTTCGAGCAAACCGATATTTCCGCCAATGTCATCGATTTCGATCGCAGCTTCAACGCCGTTTCCGGCGCCGTCGGACTGGCTTATACGCCGGACGATTCGCCAATCAAGATCGGCGTGAATTTGTCACGAGCCGAGCGGGCGCCATCGGCCGAGGAACTGCTTTCCAACGGTCCCCATATCGCGACCCAGGCCTTTGAAATCGGCAACCCGAATTTCACCACCGAGAAAAGTTGGGGCGGCGAGCTATACGCACGCTGGAACAGCAAAGATGTTCAACTGAGCGCCACTGCCTATGCCAATAAGTTCGACGATTATATCTTCGAGGCCGAAACCGCCGGCGAGGAAGACGGATTGCCGATATTCCAGTATTTCCAGCGCGATGCGACCTATTATGGCTTCGAGGCTTCTGCATCTGCGGTGTTCGCACGGGCCAGCGGCTTCGAATTCATCGCCCACGGCGTCGCCGATTATGTCCGCGCCAAGATTGATGACGGTGGCGGTTCGGTTCCCCGCATCCCGCCGCTACGGCTGCTGGGCGGACTCAAGGCGCATAGCGAGTCGCTCGATCTGCGCGCGGAAGTGGAATGGTCGGCCAGCCAGAACAAGATTGCCGCCTTCGAAACCCCGAGCGACAGTTTCACGATGGTCAACGCCTCGGCTGCCTGGCGTCCTTTCGGCAAGGAAGGCAACATCACCCTGCTTGCCTCGGCCAATAACATCTTCGACGTCGATGCCCGCCGTCATGCTTCGTTCACAAAAGACTATGTACCACTGTCCGGTCGTGATATTCGCCTCAGTGCGAAGTTCAGTTTTTAGGATATAGTGATATGCAGAAAATTACCGTTGCAATCTTGATTTCATCCATGCTCGTACTCAGCGCGTGCAACACCGTCAAAGGTGCGGGCCGGGATATCGAGTCGGTTGGCCGTGCTGGTGAGAAAGCCATCGACTGACAAAAATTGGTCCTGAGCCTGTCGGATGACGCATCTGGTTGATGGTCGTGGTTCGACAGGCTTGCCAATATCGGAATCTGGCCATGGGGAACAAGGCCATTCGCTGATCAGGGCGAGACTATCGCCCGCTTCCTGCGATCGGTGAGCCACATGATCACCAGCGAGACTTCGTAGAGCAGGATCAGCGGGATGCCGAGCATCAGCTGCGACACCACGTCCGGTGGCGTCAGGATCGCGGACAGCGCGAAGGCGCCGACAATCATATAACGGCGCGCGCTTTTGAGCTGCTGCCTGCTCACAATGCCCGCGCGATTGAGCAGCAACAACAAGACCGGTAGCTGGAAACAGACCCCGAATGCCAGAATGAACTGCATCACCAGCGACAGGTAATCTCCCATCGCCGGCAGGGCTTCCTGTTGCAGGCCGCCAACCGGGCCTTCAAATCCCAGAAAAAACCGGAACGCCGTCGGCATGACAATGAAATAGGCGAGCGAAGCCCCGGCGATGAAGAGCACCGGTGTGGCGATCAGAAAGGGCAGAAACGCCTTTTTTTCCTTCGCGTACAAGCCAGGCGCCACAAAGGCCCAGAGCTGGTTGGAGATGATCGGAAAGGCGAGAAAAAAGGCGGCGAACATCGCTACCTTGATCTCGACGAAAAAGGCCTCGTATAGCTTGGTGTAGATCAGCTTGCCCTCGCCAGCCGGAAAGGCGTCGGTGAGTGGCTGGACCAATATACCAAAAATCTCGTCGGCGAAAAATATGCTGACCAGAAAGGCGGCCGTCAGGGCTGCGACCGACCAGAGCAGTCGCTGGCGCAATTCGATCAGATGCTCGATCAGCGGTGCCTTGCTGTCATCCAGATCCGCTTTGCTATGTTCATTCATGACTTGCTGTCGCCGGGAGGCGGGAGATCGGGACGGTCCTCGGCAGGCGCCGACCGGTCGGCTGGTTCCCCGGATGGCCCGTCCAGCGGCTCCATCCTGGGCTCCGGCACGGCATTGTCGTCGGGAATAGCGGGATGCTCGCGCATGATCCGTTCATTCTCCGAGGCCCATTTCTTTTCCATTTCCTGCAGTTCGGCCTCGCGCACCATCGCATCAAGCCCGGTGCGGAAATTGGCCATCACGCCGCGCGCCTTGGCCATCCACTTGCCCGCTGCCGCGAGCGCGCGTGGTAGTTCCTTGGGCCCGATGACGACAGTGGCAACGATCGCGATGATCGCGATCTCGGAAATGGATAGGTCAAACATAGTCTATGTGGCCCCCAGCCCTAAGGCCGGCCCAATCAACCAGCCGTCTTGTCAGCGGTCTTGCTGGTCTCGGCCGAGCTATCGCCGGTCTTGCTGTCAATCTGGGGAGCGGGCTTTGCAGCGGGAGTGGACGTGTTTGTTTCCTCGTCGGTAATCCCTTGCTTGAAAGAACGGATGCCCTTGCCGACATCACCCATCATTTCGGAAATCCGGCCGCGACCAAACAGAATCAGTACCAGCGCTGCTACAATTAGAATCTGCCAAATACTCGGTTGCATGCGATATTCTCCTTATGCGACCTATTTAGGCGCTTTCGCTTTGGTTTTCCAGCAAAACACCATCTTCTTCTGCAAACTCCATCTCAGCGGCCGGATCGGAGTCCGGTTCAGCGTCGGATTCCGCGTCCAGCTGATCCAGCACGAGATCGACCGCATCCAGCAATCCCGCTGCTTTCAGTTCATCAATGCCGGGCAGGTCCTTGCGGCTGTGCAAGCCGAAATGGGTCAGAAAATCCGCGGTGGTCGCATAGATCAGTGGCCGGCCCGGCACTTCGCGGCGACCGGCCGGGCGTACCCAGCCCGCTTCCATCAGCACATCGAGCGTACCCTTGGCCACCTGCACGCCCCGGATGGCTTCGATTTCGGCACGGCTGACCGGTTCATGATAGGCAATGATCGCCAGCGTTTCCATGCCGGCACGGCTGAGCTTGCGCAGCTCCGCCCGTTCGCGGCGCAACAGGTGAGACAGATCCTGAGCGGTCTGGAAATGCCAGCGGTCGCCTGTCTTCAGCAGAACGATGCCGCGATGCTTGAAATCATCCTGCAGGTCCGCCAATATCTGGCGAATATCCAGCTCTTCCCCGACATAGGCCTTGATATCGGCGAGCGTCATCGGCTTTTCCGAGGCAAATAGCGTTGCCTCGACCGCGCGCTTGCCGATATCCATGGCATCGGTTGCCATTTCGATCAGGCTGGTGTCTTCCATCTCATGTTCAGCCATGGGTCGTCGCCTTTATTCTGAGCGGTGCAAAACTGCTTTCCTGCTGCAACTCCAATTTTCCCTGCCGAGCCAGTTCCAGGGTTGCCAGAAAACTGGAGGCCAGCGCCGATTTACGAAGTTCGGGGGGTGCACCCGGAGGGAGGAAATGGCGGATATCCATCCAGTCTATCGCTTGACCCAGCATCATGGACACCCGGGCGAGCGCATCTTCGAGAGTCATCACCATCCGCTGCCGGACGATGTGGATCGCGGGTGCACTGCGCATCTTGACGCGGGAATATGCCGCGATCAGATCGTAATATTCCGCCTGCCAGTGCCGGTCCTTCACTACCCTCAAACCCTCCGGCGCGCCGCGCATGAACACGTCCCGGCCAATCCGGTCCCTGGCCAGCAGCCGCGCGCCCGATTCCCGCATCGCGTTCAGCCGCTCCAGCCGCATCTGCAGCCGCAGCGCCAGTTCTTCGGGCGATGGATCGATTTCCGGATCGCGGGGCAGCAGCAGGCCTGACTTCAGATAGGTGAGCCAGGCCGCCATCACCAGATAGTCGGCCGCCAGCTCCAGCCGCAGGGTCTGGGCGCTGGCAATATATTTGAGATATTCCTGGACCAGCTCGAGGATCGAAATCTCGCGCAAATCGACCTTCTGGTTGCGGGCCAAGGCAAGCAGCAGATCGAGCGGCCCTTCCCAGCCGTCGATATTGAGCGTCAGCGAGCCCTCGTCCGAAGCCTGCGGTTCGGGCGGAAAAAAGAAGCCTTCGTCTTGCGGCTCCTGGCTCACGCTGCCGCTGCCATGAGTGAATCACGCCGGTCGAGCAGTTCCGCCAGTTCGCTGACAGCATCGGCGCCCTTGCTCTCCGCGATCGTCGCCATGGCCCGGTCCAGCCGCTGCCGGGTTTTTTCCGACATCGGTACCAGCCGTTCGGCAATCCCGATCATGTCATCCATCCTGGCCCAGCAATTGAGCGCGATGTCGCAGCCCGCTGCCTGCGCCCGTTCGGCCCGCTCCGGAACTGTCCCGGACAGCGCCTCCATGTCGAGATCATCGGTGAACAGCAGCCCGTCAAAACCGATCCGGTCGCGGATGATATCCTGGATGACGGTTTTCGACAGTGTCGACGGTTGCTCTGCATCCCAGGCGGTAAACAGCAAATGGCCGGTCATGCCCATTGGCGCCTGGTTCAGCGTCCGGAACGGAGCCAGATCGAGTTGCAGCTCTTGGTCGCTCGCCGTCACCGTCGGCAAGGCCTTGTGCGTATCGACGCTGGTCCGGCCATGGCCAGGCAGATGCTTGACCACGCCGACCACGCCGCCACGCTGCAATCCGTCAAGGATCGCGCGTCCCAGCGCCGCGACCCGCATCGGCTCGCTACCCAGTGCACGGTCACCGATGACATTGTCGGCATTCGGCTGGCGGACATCGAGCAGCGGCAGGCAATCCACCGTGATCCCGACTTCGCGCAGGGTTGCCGCTATCGCTTGCGCGTTGAGACGCGCCGCCTCGATCGCCGTCGCCGGGGCGATGTCGTAAAGCCGGTCAAATATCTCGCCGGCCGGGAATTTGGGCCAGACCGGCTCCTGCATCCGTGCCACCCGACCACCTTCCTGATCGATCAATATCGCCAGATCGTCGCGGCCATGGATAGCGCGCAGCCCGTCGGTGAGCGCGCGCAACTGTGCCTTGCTCTCGATATTACGGCCAAAAATGATATAGCCCGCCGGGTCACAATCGCGGAAAAACGCCTTTTCGTCAGCGGTCAGACTCAGCCCCGTCACTCCAAAAACCGCTGGTGTCATGGCCATGATATATATTTCTCACGCAACATATCTTATACTCGCGCCGTTTCGCAGCCGGGTAAAGGCGAAAGCACCGTTATCCACAGCGCTTCAACCAACTATTGCCCTTGAGCTAGCGAACGACGAGACAGCTTTCCCCCGCGGCCTTGATATTGTTGCAAATCTGCTGGGCCGCTTCCCGGCTTGGGGCGACCGCGTTCAGACGGTATATGGTACCGCCGTCGATAGTGGCGGGGAGAATCTTTTTCGGTAGCGCTCCGACCGCTTCAAACCGCCGCGCATAGCCAGCCCAGCTGCTGTCGGCGAGATTGGCCGAACTATAGGCACCGAGCTGGATCAGAGCCGCTCCTGCAGCGTCACCAGCGGGTGTCTCATCGGATCTGCGGATTGGCGATTCGGTCTGGACCGGTTCACCCAGCTGCGCCGGTCTTTCCTCGCCTTGGCTGGCGGCAAAGCTGGCATCGCCCTCGCCTTCAAATTGCCGGGCCTGCGGGTCGTCGGGACGAACCTTATAGTCGCCTTCCTGGGCAGCGATCAATTCGCCATCACCGTCCAGCCCGCCGCCATCACGATTCTGCATCCAGTAAATCCCGCCGACGATCACCGCCAGCAACAGCAAGCCCGCGCCGACAAACAGCGCCACCCGGGCTGGAGAATATTCCTCGTCATCATCATAATCTTCGGCCGATTCCAGCCAGGGCAGACGATCTTCGTCGTCCAGATCGAGACTGTCGCGGGTGGTGTCTGACATTTCATGCTCCGTTCGCCTAGAGGCCGATCACATCGATTCTGCAGCCTCGGCACCCATGAGCGCCAGACCATTCTTGACAGTCTGCCCGATATTCTTGGCCAAGAAAAGCCTCGCCGATGTTGTTTCCGGGTCGTTAACCATCAGGATCCGCTTGTCAGGCCGGTCATTGCCCAGATTATAAAAACCGTGGAAAGCCGCTGCGAGGTCGTTCAGGTAGAATGCGACTCGGTGAGGTTCGCGCGATGCAGCAGCCGATTCGATGATCCGCGGAAATTGCGCCGCCATCTTGACGAGGTCCATTTCTTCTTCGCCCAGCCGGTCGAGATGGTCGGGAGAAGGCGTGAGACCCTCATCGGCGGCCTTGCGCAAGGTCGACTGGATCCGGGCATGGGCATATTGCACGTAGAAGACCGGATTGTCGCGCGAAGCTTCCGTCACCTTGGCGAAATCAAAGTCCATCTGGGCATCAGCCTTGCGCGTCAACATGGTGAACCGCACGGCGTCCTTGCCCACTTCCTCGACCATATCTGCGATGGTAACGAAATTGCCCGAACGTTTGGACATTTTTTCCGGTTCGCCGTTGCGCAGCAAGCGAACCATCTGCACCAGCTTCACATCAAATTTGGTCTTGCCGCCGGTCAGCGCGGCGACCGCAGCCTTGATCCGCTTGACGGTGCCACTGTGGTCCGCGCCCCAAATATCGATCAACTCGTCGGCCGTCTGCGCTTTCTGGAAATGATAGGCGAGATCGCCGCCGAAATAGGTCCAGCGGCCGTCGGATTTCTTGATCGGCCGGTCCTGATCGTCGCCAAATTGCGTGGACCGGAACAAGGGCAGCACGACCGGCTCCCAATCGTCAATGACCTTGCCCTTGGGCTGTTCGAGCAGACCGTCATACACCAGATCGCGGGACCGCAGCTCGGCTTCAGCCTTATCCGCCTTGCCCGCTTCGTGGAGTTCGGCCTCCGACGAAAAAATATCATGCCGGATTCCGAGCAGGGCGAGGTCAGAGCGGATCATGTCCATCATCCTGGCGACGGCTGCCTTGCGGAAGAGCAAGAGCCATTCGGATTCCGGTGCGTCTTTGTATTGATCGCCGAATTCGGCAGCCAGTGCCTCCCCCACCGGGACCAGATAGTCGCCGGGATACAGGCCCTCGGCAATCGTGCCGATATTATCGCCCAATGCTTCGCGATAGCGCAAATGCGCCGAGCGGGCGAGCGTATCGACCTGTGAACCGGCATCATTGACATAATATTCGCGGATCACCTTGTGACCGACTGCCTCGAGCAGATCGGCCAATGCATCCCCAACCACCGCGCCGCGGCAATGACCCATGTGCATCGGTCCCGTCGGATTGGCAGAGACATATTCGATATTGACGGTAACGCCCTTGCCTTTGTCCGATCGGCCATATTCTCCGCCAAGACGCGCGATCTCCAGCAGTTCACTGCGCAGCACAGCTGCAGAAACGCGCAGATTGATAAATCCGGGACCGGCAATGTCGACTTGCTGCACATCGTCCAGTGTAACCAGCTTTTCTGCAATTTTCTCAGCCAGATCGCGCGGTTTCAGGCCCGCCGCTTTCGACAGGACCATCGCCGCGTTGGTCGACAGGTCCCCGTGCGAAGGATCGCGCGGTGGTTCGAGCGTGACATTCTCACGGTCCATTCCGACCGGCAGCGTTCCCGCTTCGGTCAATTCGTCCAATATCGTATCAATATGGTTCTGAAAAATATGGAACAGCATGATTGGTTCAATTCGTCATAGGAGAAAGGGCCCGATTGATCAGGCGAATTTATTCTTCATTTTCAGCGACCCTTATCGGGTAGCGTTATATTGCAACTGTGCCGGGGTCAGCTGAAAACCGATCAGCAGTTCGAAAGACGAGCGGGCAACGGCGGCCTTGATCGTCGGGTCGGCCAGCGGATCGAGCGCCGCATCCGGATCTCCCGGCTTGCGCCTGCGGGTGAGCCGCTCGACCACATCTTCCGGCAAACGTGCAGCGGAGGCATCGATATAGGATCCTGCCTTGCCCGAAGCGCTTGCCCGATAGGCACCATCGGCAAATTGCAGCGTTACAGTGTTGACCCGTTTCGACACCACTGCGGTGCCGCCTTGGATAACGGTGGCAAAATAGGGAATGGTAACGGTGCGGGCACCGGTCGGCTGGGTGCGCGATGCATAGACGTCAAACGTCGCTTCGGTATAAATCCGCGCGCCTTCGCTGTTGCAGGTCGAGCGGACATTGGTGATGTTGGCGACCACGTCAATGGCGCTCGCATGGGTGCTGTTCACGGGATTGAAGATGGTGATATCGCCGGTATGATTGGGAACCGCAACCGCTGGACAGCCGGAGCGGGTAACCGCAATGCCGACCCCGGAACTGACATCGATTGCGCCGTCTCTCGCACATCCGCTAACGGCCAAGACCGTGACCGCCGCCAATATCATTTTCTCAAACCGGCCATTCGCCATCATTTTCAATCCTTGCCTTTGATCACGGACTACACACATAGGCTCCATGCGCACCGATAAAAGTTCGCAACCCTTATCTGGGCCTTTAATGCGGTGCAACCGTCCATAAGATGAACGGATGGGCTTTTCGCCGGGACACTTATTCCCTAAAGGAACATACATGATTCATTCCGATAAGCAGAAACGGCAGATAGACTTGCTTGTGGCCACACCCCGCGGCTTTTGCGCCGGCGTCGACAGGGCGATAAAAATCGTCGAGCTGTCGATAAAAAAATATGGAGCGCCGGTCTATGTTCGGCACGAAATCGTCCATAACCGCTATGTCGTGGATGAACTGAAGAAACTGGGCGCGATATTTGTCGAGGAACTGGATGAAGTGCCAGATGGCGTACCGGTGGTATTTTCTGCCCATGGCGTGCCAAAAGCGGTGCCGCACAAGGCGGAAGAGCGCGGGCTGGAATATCTTGATGCGACCTGCCCCCTGGTGTCCAAAGTGCATCGCCAGGCGGAACGGCAGACCGAAGCCGGGCGGCATATCATCTTTGTCGGCCACGCCAATCATCCCGAAGTCATCGGGACCTTCGGCCAAGTCGAGGATGGCCAGATGACATTGGTGGAGACGCTGGAAGACGTTGCCGCGTTGCAGCCCGAGGATCCTGACTCGCTGGCCTTTCTGACGCAGACTACCCTGTCCGTCGATGACACGCATGCCATTGTCGACGCGTTGCAAGCGCGCTTTCCCAATATTGTCGGGCCGAAAGGGGAAGATATTTGCTACGCCACATCCAATCGCCAGGATGCAGTGAAGAAAATCGCCGAAGATTGTGATCTGGTGCTGGTCATCGGCGCACCCAACAGCTCGAACAGCCTGCGCCTGGTCGAAGTGGCCGAGCGTTGCGGTTCTGCTGCCAAACTGATCCAGCGGGCTGACGAGATCGACCTCGCCTGGCTGGACGGCATCAGCAGAGTGGGACTGACCGCCGGCGCCTCGGCTCCGGAAATATTGGTGCAGGAAGTGATGACCCTGCTCGGAGAACATTTCGAAATCCGGATGGAAAAGGTCAAGACCGCCGAGGAAAAGATGATCTTCAAACTGCCGCGTGGTCTCGAAGCGGCCTGATGGCGGTCTATACCAGGGTTAGTGCGGAGGAAATCGGTCAGTTTCTGGGTCGCTTCAATGTGGGCACATTGGTGTCCGCCAAAGGCATTGCCGAAGGCGTCGAGAACAGCAATTATCTGCTCGAGACGACGCAAGGCAAATATATCCTGACCTTATATGAAAAACGGGTCGATCCTGCGGATCTGCCGTTCTTCATCGCCTTGCTCGACCATCTGGCGGCGCATGGCTGTCTGGTGCCGCCGATGATTGCCGACCGCGAAGGCCAGAAGATCCAGAAATTATGCGGTCGCAGCGCTTGCCTGATCATGTTTCTGCCCGGCGTGTCGGTCAGTCACCCCACCGAAGCGCAAGCCCGGTCGACCGGCCAGGCGCTGGGAGACATGCACGAGGCGCTGGCGAATTTTGATCGGGAACGGCGCAATATTCTCGATCATGATGGCTGGCGCGCACTGGCGGACCAATGCGGGACCGCCGAGCTCGGAAAAATTGCTCCCGGTCTGGCGCAGGTGATTGCCGGGGAACTGGATCATCTGGACGAGCATTGGCCCCATGAATTGCCCCGATCGGCCATTCATGCCGATCTGTTTCCCGACAATGTGTTGATGCTGGGCGATCAGGTGACCGGCCTGATCGACTTTTATTTTTCCTGCACCGATATCCGTGCCTATGATCTGGCGGTAACCCACGCAGCCTGGTGCTTTTCCGAGGATGGCACGGCGTTTCAGGCGCCGATATCGCGGGCCTTGATCGGTGGTTATGCTTCGGCCTTCACACTCAGCAATGCCGAACGCGGTGCGCTGTCCGTGCTTGCCCGGGGTGCCGCGCTGCGCTTTCTGCTCACACGGGCCTATGACTGGATCAACACGCCGGCCGGTGCGCTGGTGACGCGCAAGGACCCTCAGGCCTTTCTCCATCGGCTGCAATATTATCAGAAGAATCCGGATATTTTTACCTCATGAACCAATCGCAATGCGTGGAGATCGCCACCGACGGCGCGTGCAAGGGCAATCCTGGACCTGGCGGCTGGGGTGCGTTGATCCGATTGGGCGACAAGGAAAAGGAGATTTCCGGCGGCGAACCGGATACGACCAACAACCGGATGGAACTGCGCGCCGCGATCGAGGCGCTCAACGCGCTCAAGCGGCCCTGCAAGGTCAAGCTGTCGATCGACAGCACCTATGTCAAGGATGGCATCACCAAATGGATATTTGGCTGGCAGAAGAACGGCTGGCGGACCGCCGCCAGAAAGCCGGTCAAGAATGCCGATCTCTGGCAGGAATTGTTAAAGGCGGTCGAACCGCATCAGATAGAGTGGCACTGGGTCAGAGGCCATGACGGCGATGCCGATAACGAGCGCGCCGACCAACTGGCGAGCGACGCCGCGCTCAATATCGCCCGGAACAATTTCTAGCCATTGCCTTCTGTGCCCGCCGCCAGGCCGCTTTTTTCGATTGAGCGGACAGCATTTTAACGAATATTTGCGCCCTTTCGATCCTCTCGAAGCATAAATATCTGAGTGTCTAAGAGAAGCGCGATGCCGCGTAGAGGCTGGTATCGATCGTGCGCAGGCATTCATCCATCGGCTGGTTCAGCAACAGCGAACGGGCCAGTTTCGCTGTCGCCGGAGCGGTCTGGATGCCAAATCCGCCCTGCCCGGCGAACCAGAAGAAATCCGGGCTTGCAATATCATATCCGATTACGGGCAGCCGATCCGGGGCAAAGCTGCGCAGACCTGCCCATTTCCGGCTGACCCGCATGACCCGCACATCGAGCACTTTTTCAAACCGGTCGATCGCCATGGCAACGCTCAGCTCGTCCGGAGCGACATCGCCTGGCTCGGCCGGAATTTCATCATGCGGGCTCAGCCAGTAGCTGCCCCCCGCTTCCGGTTTGAAATAAAAACTGCCATCCAGCCCGACCACCAACGGTCTGTCGCGCGTCGAAGGAGGATCGGTTTCGATCTGGACCATATTGCGGATCAAGGGCTGTATGCCGACCGGTTTGACTCCCGCCAGTCGGGCAACTTTATCGGCCCAGGCCCCGGCCGCATTGACCAGCACCGTCGCTCGATAGGTTTCGCCGCTGGCGACCAGCTCCCAGTGCCCGTCCGATTTGCGGATCTGGCTGACCGGTGCCCGGCAGACAAGATCGACAGCCTTGCGCCTCGCATCTCGCAGATAGGCGGCGTGCAGCGCGGCGACATCGATATCACAGCAGTCCGGTTCGTATACTGCTTGAGTCCAGACCGGCTTCAGTTCCGGAATGAGCGCAGCGGTCTGCGTCCAGGACCATCTTTCCATGGCGAGACCATTGTCGGCAAAATCCGCCAGAAACTGGTCGGCCAGATCCGGCTGATCACTGCGCGCGATGTTGATCGCACCGCGCGGACCAAGGAAGCCGGTGGACGAAAATTCCGGGGGCGGGCTTTCCAGAAAATCCCGCGAAGCGGTTGTCAGAGGCTGGACCAGCGGCCCACCATAGCTTTCCGTCCAGAAAGCTGCGGAGCGCCCGGTGGCATGATAGCCGGGATGATCCTCGGCCTCGAGCAACAGCACCGATCGATGCGCTCCGATTTCAGAGGCGATGCTGGCTCCGGCGATACCGGCACCGATGATGGCGACATCAAAATGCTTCATCTCCGGGGCGCGACCCGGTCGAGAAAACCAAAGCAGGCCTTGAGCGCCGCACCACGCACTTCATCAACTTCGCGAAATATTTCATGGGCGGATTCCGGACCGAATAATGTCATCTCGGCCTTGGGCATAAGGTGCACAGCGCGTTCGATCGTTGCATGATCGACCAGTTCGTCGGAAGACATCGCCAGCACCAGCACCGGTATGTCCATCTGCATCAGCCTATGCCGGTCGCGCAATTTTCGGGTCGAGGCATAAGCCCGTTCGACCCAGCGCCAGCTTGCCGGTCCCAGCCGCACGAAAGGCCGCTCACGAAACCAGAAAAACTCGTCAGCATAGCGGTCGGCATCGTGAGTCAGCAAAGCCTGACGAGGCACATAAGGTTCCAGCGGATCTTCATTCGGCTTCCACGCCCGCCGTTTGGCCCGGCCGATGGCGCACATGAACTTGGCGATCGCCTGCGCGGCCCATTCCGGCATACCGCCGCCGGCAAGAGCGAGCATCGGTGCGCTCAATATGGCTGCGTCGGGATGGATCCGTTGCTCGATCAGCGCGCGCAGCACCAAATGCCCTCCCAGACTGTGACCCAAAACGACATGCGGCCCGGCATGGCTGGTGCGCCATTGATCATTTAGCGCCACCAAATCCTCCACCCAGGTGGCGAAATCGTCAATATGGCCGACGTGCGGGTGCGGGCCGCAACGGCCCGATCCGCCCTGCCCGCGCCAGTCTACCGAGGTGACATTCCAGCCCTGCGTGTGGAAATCGTGAAATGTTTCCAGATATTTTTCGTAAAAATCTGCCCGTCCGGTCATGAACAGGACTGAGCCGCGCGGCCGGTCCTGCATCCAGTCCAGTCGCCGGAATTTCCAGCCATCCGGGCCAATCCAGGACCCCTCTACAATCTCGGGTGGAATGGACCGGCGATCAAAGCGCTTATCTTTCAAGTCTGTCATATCACGCTTTATCGTTGTCACTGGTTCGGAAGACAAAATCGCTCCGGCTATTGTGGTTACTATTTGGTAAGGCAAATTGGCTAAACGCTCTGGCCATGGATAACGAGACCTTCATCTACTTGCTCTGGGGCGGATTGGCAATTGCACTGATTGTTGCAGCGGTTACCGATCTCAAAAGTCGTCATATTTCCAATTGGCTCAATCTCGTCATTGCTTTGGGCGCACCGCTATACTGGATATTCAGCGGCATGGCCTTCTGGCCGGATATGATCGGGCAGATTGGTTTGGCTGCTATCATATTTACCATATTTGCCGGAATGTTCGCGATCGGCGCCATGGGCGGCGGTGACGTCAAACTGCTGACCGCCATGGCATTGTGGATGCATTGGCTGACCTTTCTCGAGTTGCTGGTGATCATGTCGATCGCTGGCGGTCTGCTGACGCTGTTAATGATGATCGGCAGGCAAATACGAAAGACCGAGGGGGCCATAAAGGTGCCTTACGGTGTCGCCATCGCATTTTCCGGGCTTTGGACGATCTGGGGCATAACGGGGCATAGTTCACAAACGATATTTTAACCATTTTCCTCGAAAGAGGCAGTGACCGCCAACAGAACCAAAGGGGCGGGGGGCATTCAGGAGGCGTGAGACGTCATGGACAAGAAGAAGATCATTTTGCTGGTTGGTGCGCTGATCGTGGCTGCGGTCACGGCGCTGCTCGCAAAGAATATGTTTGATGGTGCCTCCGCGCCTCAAGTCGCAGCGAAGAAGGCTGAAGTGGTCGGCGAGGAAGTTCTCGTCGCAACCCGTGCACTTCCTGTTGGCACGATCATCACGCCCGACAGTTTCCGGTTCCAGCCGTGGCCGAAGGACCTGATTGAAGAAGCGTATTTCATGAAGGAAGGTACCAATGTGGAATTGCTCGCCGGGACGGTTGTCCGCAATCCGGTCACCGCTGGCCAGCCACTTACCAAGGGATCTCTTGTAGCGCCGGGTGATCGCGGTTTCCTTGCCGCTGCGCTTGGCCCCGGCATGCGCGCCGTCACTATTCCCGTATCCGGCCTGACCGGCGTCGCCGGCTTTGTATTCCCGGGTGACCGGGTCGACCTGATGCTGACCCAGTCGGTTCAAGGCGAAGGGCCGGAGCTCAAGGTTTCCGAAACCGTGATCCGCAACTTGCGGGTGCTGGCCACCGACAACCGAGTTGTCGCATCGAAAAACGAAGAGGGGCAGCAGTTCGCCCAGAAAGCGAAGCTGGTCACCCTCGAAGCCACTCCCAAAATTGCCGAGCAGATCTCCGTTGCCCAGACTCTGGGCACCTTGAGCCTGTCACTGCGCTCGCTGGCTGACAGCGCCGCCGAACTGGAAGAAGCCATTGCATCCGGCGCGATCAAATTGCCGAAAACGGACGATCCGGTTGCGGAAGCCGATATGATCCGTTCGCTGGCAGCGCGGCCAACCAGCACAAAATCAACTTTCTCGACCGGGGGCGACGTATCGCGTTTTGAAACCCGCTCGCCGCCGCCGCTCGCCGCCAAGGAAAAACCCAAAGGACCAGTCGTCCGCGTGGCCCGTGGCAATACGGTCAATGATATCGAATTTGGAGACAAGTAATGGCCGTAGAATATGCACAGCATAGCCGTTCGGCGAAAAAGGCAATGGGCGTCGCCGTCGCTGCCGCCCTCGCCTTGGCTCTGGCTGCCAACAGCACCACTGCTCTCAACGCCCAATCGGTTAGTATCTCGCAGCCGGACTCCCGCATCTCTGTCGCGGTTGGCCGGGGCAAGCTGATCACCCTGCCGTCACCGATTGAAGATATTTTCATTGCGGAAAATACCATCGCCGACGTCCAGGTAAGATCACCGCGGCAAATCTATATTTTCGGCAAAAAGGGCGGTCAGACCAGCTTTTACGCGACCAGCGCGTCCGGCAAAGTGATTTATTCCGCAGAAGTCGCCGTTGGCGCAGAGATTTCGTCGATTGACCAGATGTTGAGCCTGGCGATGCCGGAAGCCAATATCGCGGTCAGCACGACCAATAATTTCGTCCTGCTGACTGGCACCATCGCCAATCCGGATGATGCGGAGGAAGCGGAAAATCTGGTCCAGGCTTTTGTCGGTGATGCCACTCGCGTTGTCAGTCGACTGAAAACGGCGACCCCGATGCAGGTCAATCTGAGGGTTCGCTTTGCCGAGGTCAGCCGGTCGCTTGCCAAAGAAATCAACGGCAATCTGCTCACCCGCGATACCACCGGCGGATTTCAGTTCGGGGTTTCGCGTGGTCGCAACTTTGGCTCGATCACCGATTTCAATACGGCGGGTTTTCCCAATCTGGATGCATCGCAGCTATTTGGTTTGCCAGCTGGCTCGATCTCGCTACCATTCAACCCCACCACCGGCCAATTCGTGACGCCGGGCGGAACCGCGTTCAATTACACCGGCAGCTCGGGCCTGAACACCATTCAGGCGGCAGGTCGGCTTTTTGGCCTCGACATTGCCACTGCGCTTGATGTCTCCGAGCGCGTCGGACTGGTCAGCACGCTGGCGTCGCCCAATCTGACGACGATTTCGGGCGAGACGGCCACCTTCCTGGCAGGCGGCGAGTTCCCGATACCGATGTCTACCGGTCTGGGTGAAGTTTCCGTTCAGTACAAGAATTTCGGTGTCAGCCTGTCCTACACGCCAACCGTGCTTTCGAATGGCCGGATTTCAATCCGCGTTGCCCCGGAGGTTTCTGAAATCTCCTCCAACGGTGCCGTCATCCTTAACGGTTTCAGCATTCCGGCAGTATCGACCCGGCGGGCGGAAACAACCGTCGAACTGGGGTCGGGCGAAAGCTTCATGATCGCGGGACTGATGCAGAACAGTTATAACTCGGCGATCGACAAGACCCCGGGTCTGGCCGATGTTCCGATCCTGGGGACCTTGTTCAAGTCCGACGGCTATCGCCGCAATGAAACCGAGTTGATGATCGTCGTCACCCCTTATCTGGTGAAACCGGTCAGCGACAGCGAGATCGTGTTGCCGACCGACGGCTTCAAGGCTGCGAATGATGCGGAACGGTTCCTGATGAACCGCAACCATTCGGGGACCGGCGGCGATCGCCCCAAGCCGACCGTGGCTCCGACGTCACCACCACAGCAGACTTTTGGTAGCCTGGAAACCACGGCGCCGGTCAGCTCGGCCAGAAAATCCAAGAAATCCGGCGGCACGGCCCCCGGTTTCAGCTTCGACAAATAAGCTCGATCAGGAGAAGAGATCATGCGCATCGTTTCAATGGCCCTTATCACCGCCGTCGGGCTCTCGGTTACGGCCTGTGGCAGCACCACCGCCAACCGCAGCGTCTATAGCGAACGCCAGCCGGTCGTTTCCAAATCGAACTTCGTTCTCGATCTGAGCGCCGGCCACGGCGGCCTGTCCGCTGCCGAACAGGAACGCCTGGCCGGCTGGTTCGATGCGCTCGATCTTGGTTATGGCGATCGCGTATCGATCGATGATCCCAGCTATTCGGCGAGCACCGGGGCGAAGGCAGCGGTTGAAAATATTGTCGCCAGCTACGGCCTGCTGATCAGCGACACGGCACCAGTCACCGAAGGCCATATCCCGGCCGGGCTGATGCGGGTCGTGGTATCGCGCAGCACCGCTTCGGTACCAGGATGCCCCGATTACAGCCATCGCAGCCACACCGATTTTCAGGTGCGGACGAGCGCCAACTACGGTTGTGGAACAAACAGCACCCTTGCTGCGATGATCGCAGATCCTGAGGATCTGGTCCGCGGTCAAAATGCCGATGGCGAAGATCAGGCCCAGGCCTCCAAGGCTATTCGTGCCTATCGTGACAAGAAAGTTGGAGGACAATAATGAACGCTCCCTGGAAACCTGGCTCGGTCAACGGGCGTGATCCGTTTGCCGCATTTGTCTGCGATGATGACACTCTGGAGATGCTCCGTCCGGTTGCCGAAGAAATGGGCTGGTCGATCGACAAATGTAACAAGGGCGGACTGCGCAATGCGGTTCAGACCCTTTCCGTGTCTGCCAGCCCCAATATCCTGCTGGTCGACCTGTCGGAATCCGGTGATCCGTTGAGCGATATCAATTCGCTGGCCGAGGTCTGTGAACCGGGTACGGTTGTTGTTGCCATGGGGCAGGTCAATGACGTGCGCCTGTATCGCGACCTGATCGTGAGCGGGCTGCAGGATTATCTGCTGAAGCCGTTTAGTCCGGACCAGTTGCGCGACGTATTGTCGCAGGCACAGGCGGTTCTCAATTCTCCCAAAAGCGATGATGGGCAGGTCGAAAAGCCGCATATTTCCACAGCCGTAATCGGCACCCGCGGTGGAGTCGGTGCCTCCACGATTGCGACCTCGGTGGCGTGGTTGCTCAGCCATGACAAGGAACGCATGACCGCTCTGCTGGATCTGGATGTTCATTTCGGTACCGGCGCGTTGTCGCTGGATCTGGAGCCCGGTCGCGGGCTGACCGATGCGATCGACAATCCAAGCCGGATTGATGGCCTGTTCATCGAACGCGCCATGATCAAGGCCAACGAGAAATTGTCGCTGCTGTCCGCCGAAGCGCCAATCAATTCGCCGATCATGACCGATGGTACCGCCTTCTTCCAGCTACAGGAAGAATTTCGCGCGTCGTTCGACTGTACGGTGATTGATTTGCCTCGCGAAATGCTGATCAACTATCCCCATCTTTTGGGTGATGTGAACGCAACCGTCATCGTGACCGAACTGACCCTGGCCTCGGCGCGGGACTGTATCCGCTTATTGTCCTGGCTGAAATCCCATGCGGCACAGAGCAAGGTCTATGTTGTCGCCAACAAGGTACAAACCGCCAATCTGGAAATTGGTCGCCAGGATTTTGAAAGTTCGATCGAGCGCAAGATCGATATCATGATCCCTTATGACGCCAAGTCCGCCGCACAGGCGGCAAAATTGGGTCAGGCCATGGTCAATGCCGGCAAATCCAGCAAAGCTTCGGCAAAAATCATCGAGCTGACCAATCTTGTGCTCGGATCTGTGAGCAGTGGTGACGATTCCGATGACATGGGCGAGAAGAAATCATTCATGGACAAATTTGGCGATTTCAAGTCCTTCCTGCCTTCGAAAAAGGCCAAAGAAGATGCTCCTAAAGTCTGAAGCCGTTGTGGATTTTCTCCAGCTTCCAAGGAATTAAACGATGGGTATGACGCAAATTGCAATGTTGGGTGTTGGCGTGCTGGCGGTGTTGCTGCTGCTCATCTTTGCATTTGCCGGCCCATCGCTATCCCAGTCAAGCGCCCGGCGGCTGGACACCGTCAAATATCGCCACTCCGACAGCGACAATATACGGGTCGAAGCGCAAATGAAAAAGGCGCTATCGGCCCGGCGCAAGACCACTCGTCCCAAGGGCGAGAATATGACCAAGCTGGAAAGGCTGGCGATCCGGCTGGAGAAAACCGGCAAGGGTTGGCCGCTATCCTATTTTTTCTATGCCGCAGGCGGCTTGTTCACGATTGTCGCCGGATTGCTGCTGCTGCAAGGCGCACCGCTATTACTATGCCTGGCGTTCGGACTTCTGATCGGCGCCGGATTGCCGCATTTCGTCGTCGGCTTTCTGATCAACCGGCGGATTGCCAAATTTACCGCGTCCTTTCCGGATGCCATCGAATTGCTGGTCCGCGGACTGCGCTCGGGCCTGCCGGTCACCGAGACCATCGGTGTGGTTGCCAAGGAAATTGGCGGCCCGGTGGGTGAGGAATTCCAGAAAGTGGTCGATCGGATCAAGATCGGCCAGACGATGGAGGATGCGCTGCAGGAGAGCGCAAAGCGCATGGAAACGCCCGAGTTCAAGTTTTTCTGCATCACTCTGGCGATTCAGCGAGAGACCGGCGGCAACCTCGCCGAGACATTGTCCAACCTTGCCGACGTGCTGCGCAAACGCGGCCAGATGAAGCTCAAGATCAAGGCAATGTCTTCGGAATCCAAGGCGTCGGCCTATATCGTCGGGTCATTGCCGTTCATTGTGTTCGGTCTGGTTTACTCCGTGAACCCGACCTATCTGGCCGGATTTTTCTATGAAGAGCGGCTGATCATCGCTGGCCTTGGCGGGCTGTGCTGGATGAGCATCGGCGTGTTCATCATGGCCAAAATGGTCAATTTCGAGATTTAAGTTGAAGGTGCAAGGCAAATGACAACCGGCGGCGGACCAACATTGATGGGCGTAGACGTCCTCTGGGTGGCGACAATATTGTCTGCCGTGGCGGCTTGTGCGGTATTTTTTGCCATCTATGCCGCTGTGACGGTGCGCGATCCGATGGCGAAACGGGTCAAGGCTCTGACCCAGCGCCGGGAGCAGTTGAAAGCCGGCATCATGGCTTCGACCACCAAGAAGCGTGCCAAGCTGGTGCAGCAGAATGATACCACCGACCGGATGCGCAATGTACTGTCGTCACTGCAGGTGCTGCAGGATACGCAGGTCAAGGAAGCGCAGCAGAAACTGGCTCAGGCCGGCATCCGGTCAAAGGATCTCGCCTTTCTCATCATCTTCAGCCGGCTTGTTCTGCCAATCGTGCTGGGCGGCGGTGCGGCGCTGGCGATATATGGGTTCAACTATCTCGGAGACTGGTCGGATCTCAAGCGTTTCGGCGTCTTTGCCGGGTCAGCCATCCTGGGCTACAAAGGGGCTGATATTTACGTCAACAACCTGATCACCAAACGGACCGATCTGATCCGCAAGGGTCTGCCGGACGCCATCGATCTGCTGGTTATCTGTGCGGAAGCGGGTCTGACCGTAGACACCGCCTTTGCCCGGGTTTCGAAAGAACTGGGCAGCGCCTATCCGGAACTGGCCGATGAATTTTCGCTGACCTCGATCGAACTGGGCTTTCTGACCGAGCGTCGACAGGCATTTGAAAATCTGGCCTATCGGGTAGCGCTGGACCATATCAAAGGTGTCGTGACGACGATGATCCAGACCGAAAAATATGGTACACCGCTGGCGTCTTCGCTCCGCGTTCTGTCTGCAGAATTCCGTAACGACCGGATGATGCGGGCGGAGGAGAAAGCCGCTCGTCTGCCGGCGATCATGACCATCCCGCTGATCCTGTTCATTCTGCCAACCCTGTTCATCGTGATCCTCGGCCCTGCGGCCTGCTCGATCTCCGATGCCATGATGTAGCGGAAATCCCATCTGACGAATTTAAGAGAGCGGCAGGCCCCTGCCGCTCTTTTTATGCGTTGGCGATGCTGTCAGCCGACTTTTTTATCTTCGCCAGCATTTCGGAAAGTTTGGCTTTCTCGTCATCGCTGAGCACTGCCATGATTTTCTTGTCCATAGCCTGAGCGGCGGGCAATATCTGGCCGTATAGATCGCGTCCGGTACCGCTGAGCAACAGATGGTGGGACCGGCCATCGGCGCTATTCGGACTGCGATCGAGCAAGGCGCGATCCACCAGATTCTTGACTGCGCGATTGACGGTTACCTTGTCCATCAAGGTCGCTTCGACCAGATGCCGCTGGGTCGAGGCCCCGCGGGTGCCGAGTACCGCCATCACGCGCCATTCGGGTATTTTCAGGCCAAAGCGGCTTTTATACTCGCTCGCGATCAGGTCACTCACGGCGTTCGACGCCGTGGACAGCTGGTAGGGCAGAAAATCATCAAGCAGAAAGGTCATATATAATATTTATTCAATTCCTACGCGAAGTCCAATCCAAAATGTCCTGGGAAAGGCACGTTCTATTATTCCATTGCTGGCAATCGCCGCCTCTACCCGGGCGTCGAACAGATTTTCAACCCGGGTTTCGACCAGCAGACGATCATTGACGGCCAGGGCCAACCGGCCATCGATAGTGAAGGCATCGGCGAGGCTGAGTTGATTCACATCATCCTCGAACTGCTGACCGATATAACGGGCCGACAGGCTTGCGCCGGTGCCATTGTCGCGTTCCCAGCGGATCGTTCCGGTCGCATTGTGCCGGGGCACTTGCGCTGGCCGCAAGCCATCGATCGCGGCAGCATCGCCGTCACCATTGACCGAAGCATCAACATAGGAATAACCGGTGCGCACGGTCAGACCGTCGGCAAGCGCCCCGAGATCAAATTCTGCCTCAATTTCGATACCTCTGGACTCGATAGATTCCAGATTCTGGCGCTGGCTATAGGTGGCACGAGGCGCAACAAAGCCGACACCCGGGAAGTTGCCAGGTCCGGTAGCCAGGGTGATGTTGGCGACGGCATTGTCCAGCACATTGTAGAAGGCGGTGATGCCCAGCCTGGCAATGCCGTTCTCCCAGTCCAGTCCCAGCTCGCCCCCCCTGATCCGTTCCGGCTCGAGCAGTTCGTTCGCGGCGGTCGCATCATCACCGACCCGGAAGGGCCGGAACAGTTCGTTCAAGGTCGGCAAGCGCCACCCCAGATAGGCGGCGCCGCGAAGGCTGAGCAAGTCGCTCGCCTGAAAGGCGAATCCGCCCCGCCCGGTAAATTCGCTGCCGCTGCGATTGGCGAATATGTCATCCGACCGGAGGGCGCCCGGGAAGGGATTGATCAGCTCAATCTCCCGGCGGAAGCCGTCATCGATCGACCAGAAGTCGACACGCCCGCCACCGGTCAGTACCAGCGCATCGCTGGCCTGCACACTGGCCTCGACAAAGCCGCCATAGGTTGCGGTGCTGCCACCTGCCCTGCGGCTGCGGCGCGGCGTATCGTTATCGGCGAAGAAGAAATTTTCCTTGGTTTCTCCCTCGGTCCGGCGCCAGTCGCCACCGATGCGCAGTTCAACATTGTCGCCAACCGGAGGCCGCACCTCAAAGCGCGCGCCGAGGCCAGTGGAGGGCACATTATATTGTTCGAACACCCGGCTGACCGAATTGCGATCCTCCGCAACCCCGCCAAAGCTGACATCGAAATTGCGGATCTGGACATAACCAAGAGCCGACCATTGCCAGTCGGAGCTGCGGTTCACCAGCCGGATGCTGGCGTCCGCGCCGTCATTGTGATTTTCGCTGAAGGCAAAGCCGCGCTCGCGGTCGTCGGTGAAGGCCCGGACGTTGGCCTGCAATTCGGTGCTGTCCGAGAGCGGTGCGACAAATCGTACAGCCAGACCTGCCTGCTCATATTCCGCCGGACGATCGACCGAGCCGCGCTGGCCTTCGATGATCGGAATGAAACCGTCGCCACGGGCATAGTTGGCAGATATAGTAAGCAGCCCCTGCCCCAGTTCGCGGCCGAACAATAGATCGGCATCGCCGCTGTTGCGGCTTCCGTAAGCAGTACCCAGTTCGATCCGATCGCCGACATTGTCGCTGAACAGTTCGATGGTTCCGGCAATGGCCCCCTGCCCCTCTGCACCGGACCCGCCGCCCCGCGTTATTCTCGCGCTACTCAAAGCCAGTGCGTCATAGCCAGGCCAGGCCACCCATCCGCCGAAGGGATCCGCTTGCGGCACGCCATCGAGGATCAGCAAGGCACGTGAGGAAGCATTTCCACCCAGGCCGCGTAGCGTAACACCCTGACTGGTCGGGTTTGCGGAGCGGGCGTCCGAGCGGCGAAATTGCTGAAGGCCGGGAACGTCACGCAACGCATTTTCTACCGATTGGATCGTCTCGAGCGATATCTCGGTGGCGTTATACGCATTGTCTCCCAGCGAAGCGGGCAATCCGGTCACTATGATCTCCGATGGCCGGCCGTCGGTGGCGACAATCTGGCTTGTATCGCTGTTGGCCCGGTCCAGCGCCCAGGCCGGAACGCTCGCCAGACAGAGGGGCGTCAGCAGCGGCAGCACCAAAATCCATTTTTTGCTCATGCCGGCTTCACCGCTTCCGGAACTGCTTTCCGGAACGCCTCCCGCTCGTTGCAGGCTGCGTCGATCCGCGCCAATTTGGGAAAGGGGCTCATATCCGTTGCAAAGCGCCGCGCGTTATACATTTGCGGAATCAGACAGACATCGGCGAGATTGGGCTGAACGCCGCCGAACAGCCCGGTTTCGGGAGCCATCGCCTCCAGCGCGGCAAATCCTTCCCCGATCCAGTGGCGATACCAATTGTCGATGCTTTCCTGCTCCTGCCTCAGTTCATCCTTGAGATATTTCAGGATCCGCAAATTGTTCACCGGATGGATATCCGCCGCGATGACCAGTGCCTGGGCCAGCGTCTTTGTCCGCTCGACCGGATCGCGGGACACCATCGGCGGATCATCATATTTCGCATCCAGATAGTCGATGATCGCCAGCGACTGGGTCAGATCATGGCCGTCGATCGACAGCATCGGCACAAAGCCCTGCGGGTTGCGAGCGACATATTCCGGCGCCTTCTGGCCGCCGTCGAGCAGACTGGTGTTGACCGCCTTGTAAGCGACCCCCTTGAGGTTGAGCGCGATGCGCACCCGATAGCTCGCCGAGCTGCGCCAATAGTCGTAAAGAATGATATCTGTCATGCGCTGGCTTTGACGATTGGACAGCGGAAAAGCAAGCATTGCTGTCGCCGGCCAGACGGCGCGCACTATGCGGTCAAACCGCCATCGATCGGAATATCGGCCAGCGGTTCGACCGTAACGCGGCGCCCGGTCCGCTTTGCCAGCTCTTCCAGATCCCGCGCTTGCAATCTGTTCGCAACAGCCGGATGTGCGGTCAGCCGCAGCGCGCCGTTACCCCGATCCCGTTCCGCCTGCCGCAGCAGTTGCAGCGCAGCATGGGCAGTGCGACTCGCCTGCACAATCTCCAGCACCGATGGCCGCAGCTTGCGGCTGACGATCTGCATGAACCCGAAACCGTTGATCGCCGTTCGTTCGCAATTGGCAGCCATATATTCATCGAAAATCGCAGCAACGTCGCTACGGTCCGTCTTGGCTTGCAGGGTCGGAAAATCGATCCCGACATTGCCGGCGATATCGAACCGTAGCTGCGCCAGCGCAACCTCCTTCGCTGCCCGTTTCGCCAGCTCATGGGGTGCCAGCGGCCCATCGACATCGATCACGGTCATCGCGGGGGTCAGAGATATCCGCAGGCTGCCACCGTCAAAGTCGATCCGTCCGGTCTCCGCCTGCTCGATCGCTTCGTGCCAGCCGTGCCGGGAGAATATATCCTCGTCATGGGCATGGATCTGTCTAACGGGCAATCCGGATGCATGCAGCTCTGCGAGCAGGTCGGGTCCTGCGCCCGAAGGGCTGTCAGGATCGGCCGGCCGCGCCTTGGCGCGCTTGGCCTGGCCGCCGCGCTCGGTCATCGCTGCCCGGACAATCTCGATCCGGACCATGGCGCCTTCGGTCAGACCCTGCGGCAGCGGCTGCAGCAAGACCTCCTGCCCGTCTGGCAATGTCACGATTCCGGATTTTCCGGCAACCCATTGCCGGGTGAATTTCGCATCGACGACAGCGCCGGCCCTTGCCCGGCCATCGTCCCGTTCGACCCGGATCTGGATCAGTTCGCCATTTTCCAGCCGCAGCCCGCGGTTCTCGCCAATTCCGGCTTCGTATAGCCAGCCACGGGCGAGATCAGCCAAGGGGGTAGCCCGCGCTGATCAGCAAATTGCGGGTTTCATAAAGCGGAAGCCCCATGATGCCGCTGTAGCTGCCCGACATCCAGGTCACATAGGCTTCTGCGCTGCCCTGGATCGCATAGCCGCCAGCCTTGCCCTGGCCTTCGCCCGAGGCGATATAGCCATCAATCTCGCGCGGCTCGAAGCGCTTGAACTTGACAATGCTATCGGACAATTTGCTGCGCGCGGCGCCATCGGCGGCAATCACGCACACCGCCGACATCACATGATGGCGCCGGCCGCTGACCAGTTCCAGAAATTTGCGCTGTTCCACCGCATCGGCGGCTTGCCCCAATATCCGGCGGCCCACCGCCACCGTGGTGTCACCGGCCAGCAGCAGCTCGCCCTCGGCGCGGTTGACGGCAGCGGCCTTTTCCTGCGCCATGCGCAGAACATAGTCGCGCGGCAATTCACCCTTGCGCGGGGTTTCGTCAATATCGGGAGAGACGATCCGGTCCGGCGTGACGCCCAGACGACCGAGCAGTTCCAGACGCCGCGGGCTGGATGAGGCAAGGACCAGTTTCATATGTTCAATTCCGTCATGCTGAACGCGATTCAGCATCCAGAGCGTCCAATCGCAAGAGCGGTGTCACAACAGACCCGGATCCCGAATCAAGTCCGGGATGACGAGCCACAGCTCGTCACTTGAAACGATAGGTGATGCGACCCTTGGTGAGGTCATAAGGAGTGAGCTCGACGAGCACTTCATCGCCAACCAGCACGCGGATGCGATTCTTGCGCATCTTGCCGGCGGTATGTCCCAAAATTTCGTGGCCGTTTTCCAGCTCGACCCGGAACATGGCGTTGGGGAGCAGTTCGCGAACCATCCCCTTCATTTCCAGTAATTCTTCTTTTGCCATATGGCGGTGCATTTTCCCTGATGTTGCGGCAATGTCGCGTGTTGCAGTGCGCCATAACGGCAAATGTGCAAAAAGGGAAGGATTAGCTGCATCCGCGAAAATGATAATATCCGTGGCTGCTCTGCCAACGTGTCTGCGACAATTTAATACAAAGAAAATATACCATTAGCGCCGATTGCATGGCATTTCGGACATCTTCTCTCCCCCATTATTAAAGTTATGAACCAAGATATGATGTCTCCCCCAAAATCCCTTTTTACCGCATCTCCCCTTGTCCTTGCGATCCTGATGGTGGCGGCTCCGGCAGGCGCGCAGGTCACCGAACCGGAATCCGATTATGCCGACGATGAAATCGTCGTCACCGCGGAGCGGCCGCGCGGTGCTGTCGTCACCGAGATTCCACCTGTGGTCGAACTGAGCGAAGCGGACATCGCCAGCTACGGTGCCAATTCGGTGCAGGAATTGCTCGAAGCTCTCTCTTCGCAGACCAGCTCGAGTCGAGGCCGCGGCAGCGGTCGGCCGGTGGTTCTGATCAATGGTCAGCGGACCTCCGGTTTCCGCGAAATCCGCGATCTGCCTCCCGAAGCGATCCGCACGGTACAGGTCTTTCCGGAAGAGCTCGCGCTGCGCTATGGCTATCGCCCCGATCAGCGCGTGATCAATTTCATCCTCAAGGATAATTATACCGGGGTCAGCCTGGCCGGGGAATATGGCATGCCGACTCAAGGGGGCCAGGGCCGGTCAGAACTGGAAACCAATGTCACCCAGATTGGCAAAAACAGCCGCGTGAATATCAATCTGGAGTGGCAGAACAACACGGCGATCACCGAAAGCGAGCGGGACATCATCCAGAATGCGGCGGGCGCGCTCGTCAATCTGGGAGAATTCCGTACGCTGGTGGCGCCATCCGACACTGTCGAGCTCAATGCCAATTACAGCCGGCAATTCGACAATGGCATGTCGCTGTCGCTGAACGGCGGTTATGTCTATGACAAGTCGCGCGGGCTGCAGGGCCTGCCCAATGGCACGTTGCAGGTCGGAGGCAATCCGCTGTTCCGCTATTTCACCGAATATGGTCCGCTCAACCGGGTGCAGGAAAGCAATACCGCTCAGGCCGGTCTGACGCTGAACGGTATCCTGAGCGAATGGCAATGGTCGCTGACCAGCGATTATACGCGCGCCCAGGTCAATAGCGACACCGACCGGTCCGGCGATATCGGCGCGCTGCAAGCGGCGATTGATGCCGGAACGGTCGATCCGCTGGCGACCGGCTTTGGCCCGTTGCTCGGCGCGCCGGTTACCGACAGCGCCCGGGTGGTTGATCAGACCATCAATAATCTGGCCACAATCTCCGGCAGCCTTCTCAACCTGCCCTCCGGCACCGTTACCACCACCATCCGTGCAGGCTATGGCCGTCAGGTGCTGGACGGCCGGGAAACACGGCGCGGGATTATCACTAGAACCGACCTCAGCCGCGACCGGCTGAGCACCGGGATCAATATCGACATACCGCTGGCCGACGAGAATATCGATGTCACCGAAGCGATTGGCAAATTGTCGGTCAACGGCAACCTCGGCTATTCAGACTTGTCGGATTTTGGCGGTCTGGTCGAGTTCGGCTTTGGCCTGAACTGGGAACCGCTTGACGGGCTCGTGTTCACGGCGTCGGCAATCGGCGAGGAAGCGGCACCCGGGATCAGCCAGCTCGGCAATCCGGTCATCATCACCCCGGATGTCACCACCTTCGACTTTGCCAATGGCGAAACCGTGCTGGCGGCGATCACCACCGGCGGCAACCCGGCGCTGCTGGCGGAAAAGCGGCGCGATATCAAGCTGGCGGTCAATTACCGGCCCGAATGGCTCGACGGTTTCACCTTTCTCGGCGAATATTTCCGCAACAACAGCAATAATGTCGCCTCCAGCTTTCCCTTGCTGACCCCCGAAATCGAGGCGGCCTTTCCCGACCGGGTGACGCGCGATGCCAGCGGGCGGTTGATCGCGATCGACCGGCGGCCGGTCAACTATGCCAATGTCAGCAGCGAGCGCATCCGCTACGGCATCGATTTTTCCAAACGCTTTGGCGAACGCGGCGGTGACGGTGCCCGAGGTGGCGGTCGAGGTGGTCGCGGTGATCGCAGCGGCCCGGACCGGGCTGCCCCACCGGAGGGCACGCCAGCACCCGAAGGCCAGACAGAAGGCGACAAAGCTGCTGCTTCCGACGCCCCGTCCACGGCAAGACAAGGTGGCCCAGGCGGCGGACGCGGCGCAGGTGGTCGCCCCAGCGGCGGACGCTGGCAGCTTTCCGCCTATCACACCATCCGTCTTGAAGATCGCATCCAGATTCGGCCCGGTGTCGATGAGCTGGATCTGCTTGATGGTTCGGCCATCGGTTCATCCGGTGGCAGCCCGCGCCACGAGTTCGAGATCAACGGCGGCTGGTTCAACAATGGCATCGGCTTCCGCCTCGATGGCAAGCATCAGGTCGCGACCCGTGTCGATGGCGGGCTGACCGG
>NZ_JBGTDD010000109.1:0-25325 GCF_041748495.1 Parasphingorhabdus sp. | reverse complement strand
TTTTCGATCATCGCCGGAGTCGATCCGCGCGTCGGTCTCTATGCCTCCTTCTCGATCGCGGTGATCATCTCGCTGGTCGGCGGGCGTCAGGGGATGATCTCGGCTGCCACCGCCGCGGTCGCGGTGCTGGTGGTGCCGCTGGTCCGCGATCATGGCCTTGATTATCTGTTCGCCGCCACGATCCTGATGGGCGTGATCCAGCTGGTCGCCGGTTTCCTGCGCCTCAATCTGCTGATGCAATATGTGTCGCGGTCGGTCATTACCGGCTTTGTCAACGCGCTGGCGATCCTGATCTTCATCGCGCAACTGCCCGAACTCATCGGCGTACCGATGATGACCTATGCCCTGGTCGCGGGCGGTCTGGCGATCATCTATCTGTTCCCTTATCTGACCAGGGCGATTCCATCGCCGCTGATCTCCATCGCGATCCTGACGGCGCTGGTGTTCTATTTCGGAATCGATGTGCGCACCGTGAGCGACATGGGCGAATTGCCGTCATCGCTACCGGAATGGCTGATCCCCGATGTGCCGTTCACACTCGAAACGCTGCAGATCATCCTGCCCTATTCGGCGACCATGGCGGCTGTCGGCCTGCTCGAATCGATGCTGACCGCGCAGATCGTCGATGATCTGACCGACACCCCGTCCGACAAGCAGCGCGAGATGAAGGGACAGGGCATTGCCAATTTCTTCACCGGCTTCCTCGGCGGCATGGGCGGTTGCGCGATGATCGGCCAGTCGGTGATCAACGTAAAGTCTGGCGGCGAAACCCGCCTGTCGACCTTCGTTGCCGGTTCCTTCCTGCTGTTCCTGATCCTCGTTCTGGGTTCGCTGGTCGCGATCATCCCGATGGCGGCGCTGGTCGCGGTGATGATCATGGTCTCGATCGGTACCTTCTCGTGGCAGTCGATCCGCGATATCCGCCATCATCCGTGGCAGTCGTCGGTGGTGATGCTGGTGACCGTCGTAATCGTGGTATGGACGCACGATCTGGCGCAAGGCGTGCTCGCCGGCGTGATCCTGTCGGGCCTCTTCTTCGCCAGTAAGGTCAAGCGCATCTTCACCGTGGAATCCGAACTGTCGGCCGACGGACTGTCGCGCCAGTACCGCGTATCCGGCCAGGTATTTTTTGCGTCCTCCGAAAGCTTCGTCGAGGCGTTTGATTTCAGGGAAGTGCTGGACCGCGTCGTGATTGACGTGTCACAAGCGCATTTCTGGGATATTTCGGCGGTCGGCACGCTCGACAAGGCGATCCTGAAATTCCGCCGCGAGGGCACGGAAGTGGCAGTGACCGGCCTCAACAAGGCCAGCGCCGCCATGGTTGATCGTTTCGCCATCCACGACAAGCCGGGTGCCGAGGGGCAACTTGGCGGCCATTGAGAGGATCAAGATTATGGAACATGTGCTCACCTGCATCGACGCCTCGGGCTATGCCGACAGCGTCTGCGATCTTGCGGCCTGGGCTTCCCAGCGCCTGGAGATGCCCGTTGAACTGCTGCACGTGGTGCAGCGCAGCGATGCCGTCGCTGCACGGGGCGACCGGTCGGGCGCGATCGGTCTTGGGGTCAAATCCAGCCTGATGGAAGAACTGGTCAAGATGGAAGCGGCCGAAACCAAATTGAAAGTGGAACGCGGCCGGATGTTGCTGGCCGCCGCAGAAAAGCGGCTGCGCGAGCGGGGGGTCGCCGATGTGCGCATGGTGCACCGGCACGGCGGTATCATCGAGACGATATTGGAACGCGAGCAGGGGGCCCGCGTCGTCATCATCGGCAAGCGCGGCGACAGTCACGAATTTGCCCAAGGCCATATCGGATCGAATATCGAACGGGTCGTCCGGGCCAGTACCAAACCGGTCCTGATCGCATCGCGCGAATATACCGAGCCGCAGAATATTATCTTCGCCTATGATGCCAGTCCCGCCGCCGATCGTGCGCTGGAACGACTGGTGGAATCCCCCCTGTTTACCGGGCTGCCGGTGAACATCGTCATGGCGGACACGGACAATGAGGCGCACCGCCGCGCGCTGAACAGCGCCGCTGCGCGCCTTGGCGAAGAACGGATCGTCACGACCACGCTGGATTCGGGCAAGCCCGAATCCCTGATCGCCGCAATTGTCGAGCAGACAGCCGGCGCGATGCTGGTGATGGGCGCCTACGGCCATTCGCCGATCCGGACGCTGATCGTCGGAAGCACGACGACCACGATGATCCGGACGGTCCATGTGCCGGTGCTGCTGGTACGATAATTTGGGCCTCGATCTTGACCGTTTTCGCGAAAAGCTTGTGGCCCGGCGGGGCATTGCTCGAGATTCCGGGACGCTCCACTCAATCGTCATCTCCGCAACGGGATCATCGGATCGTGAGAGCCGCCGCGCAATCATCAAAAAGCTCACGCTGCTTTTTCACCGGGAAGGCCAGCACCACTTCAACCCTGTCAAACCAGCGCGCTGCAAGGTCAGCCCATATTCTGGATCGTGATTGCGTTCCAAAGTGCGGCACATGTTTGCCGAAGTCGAGATGAGGAACGGGAATTGTCGGACAGGCGCGCTCTCGCTGTAAAAGTGCACTGCTGCCGTGGCTAATGCTGCAGAACGCTTCGGCAAAGTCCGGACCATGCTTTCCTACAATCTAAGGTCTGTGATAAATTCGCGCCATGATTGATTCGACTCTTCATTGTCTGGCGGGAGTCCGCAACGCATCAAGAGCGTTTCCAGGATGGCACACGGTCGATCGCCATGTCCTGCGGGAACGAGCAGATTTTGCTCGATAACCTTGTCAGGATTGTAAAGTTTATCAGCAAGAAGGAGATTTATCTGAACAAAAAATTTTCCGGCAAAAGAGCGCACCGCTTTCGATTCCAAACGACCTTTTGGAGAATCACCGAATTTACAGAAAGTCTGGTCAGTAGAAAAGTGGCTCCCCGAGTTGGATTCGAACCAACGGCCATTCGATTAACAGTCGAATGCTCTACCACTGAGCTATCGGGGAACATGCCCGATACTGGATCGGGCTTTTCGTGGTGAAGCGCGCCTATAGCAACGAGATTTGCGGCCCGCAAGCCATCAAACGACAAATTGTTCCATGGCGATGCGATCGTCAAGCGCATGTTCCGGATCGAACAACATGGTCAGCGCCTGGCTGCGGTCGACAGCGACGGTGACGCGGCTGACATCACGGACTTCCTGCTGGTCGGCGACCGCGCTGACCGGCCGCTTTTCGGGGTTGAGTACGCGGATGCTGATCTCCATCTTGTCCGGCAGAATCGCGCCTTTCCAGCGTCTGGGCCGGAACGGGCTGATCGGGGTCAACGCCAGCAGATTGCAGGTCAGCGGTAGGATCGGGCCATTGGCGGACAGATTATAGGCGGTGGAGCCGGCCGGGGTGGCGACCAGAACGCCGTCGCAGACCAGTTCCTCCATCATCACCCGGCCGTTGATCTCGATCTCGAGCTTGGCGGTTTGCCGGGTCTCGCGGAGCAGCGACACTTCGTTGATCGCGGGCAGGGTGAAGCTGGCACCGGACAGGGTCTCGACCTCCATCCTGAGCGGCTTGACCTTGAACGCCCGGGCCTTGACCAGGCGCTCGCCGAGGTCTTCCAGATGCCAGTTGTTCATCAGGAAGCCGACGGTACCGAGATTCATGCCGTAAACCGGCATGATCGTCCGGCGATTGAGCATCTGGTGGAGCGTTTGCAGCATGAAGCCGTCGCCGCCCAGTACAACCGCCTGATCGGCCTCTTGCGGCGGGACCCAGTCGATCATCGGCTTGAGCATTTCCGCGGCTTCCTGCGCCGGCTGGGTGGGCGACACGATCAGTGCCCATTTCTTTGCGGTCATCCGCCGGTGACGTTCATATGGCGCTCCAATATCTCAGCGGACCCGTCGAGCTGGGCATTGAAATCATGCCGTTGCGGTTTGAGCTTTAGAGCCTGTTGGAGCAGTTGGTCAACGGCGGCGATACCATCCTTGCGCACGGCGGCGCGCAAGTCGACATGGGCGCTGTGGCCAAGGCACATGAAGATCTTGCCGTCCGTGGTCAGGCGCAGCCGGTTGCAGTCGTCGCAGAAATTGTTGCTCAGCGGCGTGATCAGGCCAAGCCGTAGTCCGAGCGGTTCGACCGAAACATAGCGCGCCGGTCCGGCACTACGATGGGCGATCGGGGCGAGGGCATAGTGACGTTGCAACGGAAGGAGGAATTCATCGGCGGATATATGGGCCAATTTGCGATCGGCACCGACATCACCCAGCGGCATGGTCTCGATGATGGTCAGATCATGGCCATTTGCCGCGCAATATTCGGTCATCGGCAGCAGATCCGCCTCGTTGAAATCGCGCAACGCGACCATGTTGATCTTTACCCGGATGCCGGCGGCCCGGGCGGCCGCTATGCCATCGAGAACGACCTTCACGTCGGCGCCGCGGGTGATTTCGGAAAAACGGCCGGGGTCAAGCGTATCCATGCTGACGTTGATCCGCCGCATGCCGTGGGCGGCGAGATGGTCGGCATATTCGCTGAGCAGCGACCCGTTGGTGGTCAGTGTCAATTCGTCCAGTTCGCCCGATGCCACTTTCCTGCCAAGGCGCTGGATAACATCTTTCATGTCGCGTCTGACCAGTGGTTCCCCGCCGGTCAGACGGATTTTGCGGATGCCGTGGCCGATGAAGCGCTCGGCAATCAATGTGATCTCTTCCAGCGTCAGCAGCTCCGACTTCGGCATGAAGGTCATTTTCTCGGACATGCAATATTGGCAGCGGAAATTGCACCGGTCCGTCACCGAAATCCGCAGATAATCAATTTTGCGTCCGAAACCGTCTTGCATTGGCCGCCTCATGTTGTTTCAATACAACAAAGCTAGCGATTTTGGCATGCGCAAGCAACGCCATATAAAGGATTTCCTGCTACGGAAAAAGATAGTCAATCGCTTGCAAAGCCAAGACCTGGCTGTCCCTTTAAAGGAGTTTTGACGTCCAACCACCTTCTTCCTCGACGGCGCATCCGGCTGAATTCAGAAATCTATTCCTGCTTTCCTTCCACAAGCGCGATCCGCTGGCCGCAGAAATTGCCTCGTTCGGCTGGCGCGTCCATTCCGCCCGCAGACTGGATAATCTCAGCGCCCGGTTCTTTTCTGCCGGTGCCATGATCGCGGTGATCGATGTCCGCCTGGCGGAACGTGAAGGCTTGCAGGCCCTCACCGAACTTGCCGGAGCCGCGTCTGATGGCGGTATTGCTCTTTTGGCGCTGGTCGATAGCCGACAGAATCGCGGCATCGTCGGACAATGTTATGACGCAGGGGCGACCCACTATCTGGATCTTGCCGATAACGGCGCGGATCTTGAACAGGCGATCAACTATGCCTTTCGCTATGTCGAGAATTTCAGAGGCGGTGCCGAACATGCTAGTCACGAGCAGTCCCTCTTGACCATCGCGGATTTGCAATGGTCGATGAGGCTGAATGCGGTCAACGAACATTGGATAAGCGACAGTTTGCTGGCAGAGGCTAGCAAAATTGATTTCCGGCAATATCCCGTAACCGGCATCTACCGCACATTGTCGCAAGAAGAACGGAAGCGTGTCCGCGGGGCGATGGGACGGCTGCGCGATGGAGCGCGGCAGGCCGCGGTGCCGCACCAGCTGAACGGCCGACCGGTGATCCTTCATTTGCACGAAGCCGATGGCCGGATTTTCGGCCGGATTGAATATCTCGCGGACGAAAAGCGAGCCGATGACTGGACCGGGCGGGATCTGCTGTCCGGGTTACGCAATGCGGTAGCGGCCCGCGCCTGGATCGGGCAGCAACTGGAAGATGATAGCCAGTTGACGCTGATTGCGATCGGCATCAAGAATTTCCGGATGATCAATGCCGCTTTCGGGCGACACGCCGGGGACCATCTGCTCCGCATTGTCGGGCACAGGCTGATGGATCATACGCAGAAAAAATATAAAGGTCCGCATCTGGTAGCGCGTCTGGATGGTCAGAATTTTCTGATCGCGCTCGCCAACATGTCGAACGACAAGATCTCCGATTTTGCTAGCGAACTGATCGGCAGTGTGTTTGGGGATCTGCAGTTGGAAGGCCGACCAATCAACCCGGTTGCGCGCGCCGGGGTCGCGATCGGCAGTGAAGTTTCGAGCGCGAAGACATTGATCAGAAAAGCGGTTCTGGCGCTTGCCGAAGCGACGGCGGCGGATGCCCTGCCAATTAATTTCAGCGATGTTTCTGAAGCCGACGTGCATCTGGAAGAGGTGCTCGAAGATCAGCTGACAGGAGCAATGGGCCGCGGTGAAATCGTCATCGCCTTCCAGCCGCAGATGAAGGTCGATACCGGGCAACTGGTCGGCGCGGAAGCGTTGGCGCGCTGGGAGCATCCCGAATATGGGCTTTTGGGGGCTGCTACGCTGTTCGCCGTAGCGGAGCGGGCCGGGGTGATGGAAACGCTCTCGACGCAAATTCACAAGCAGGCATTGACCCTGGCTGCCAATTGGCCGGCCAGCCTCGGCTTCCTGCGCCTGTCACTCAATGTCACGGCAGGCGATCTCGCGGTCGCCGCATTTGATGATGAGATGCTGAGACAGGTCAAAACCGCCGGTTTCGATCCGTACCACTTGACTCTCGAAATCACCGAATCTGAATTGATCGGTAATCTGTCGGCTTCGGCAGACAAATTGCATCGCTTGCGGAAAGCCGGCCTTTGCATAGCGATCGACGATTTTGGTACCGGCTACAGCAGCCTGTCCTATCTCAAACAGCTGCCGGTCGACTATTTGAAAATCGACAATGGTCTGACCGGCGACATCAGTGGTTCGGTTAAGGATCAGGTGGTGGTCCGTTCGATCATCGACATGGCGCACAGCCTGAATCTCAGCGTAATCGCCGAAGGCGTGGAAACGGAAGCGCAGTTGAAAACCCTTGCCGAGCAGGGCTGCGAATATTTCCAGGGATTTCTGCGGTCCGGTCCGCTTTCGCCAGACGAATTCGAAGCCTTCGCCTTGCGCAGCAACTAGGTGGCTGCGCGTTGTGCCAGCTTCGACAGGCCCGTGGTCAATTGAGTCAGGCCATGCAGCCTCGATTTGGGATCGCGCCATTTGCGTTCGATGAACAATTTATTGTCGGGGCGGATACGCGCGGTTCCCTTGAGCCGGTCGACATAGTCGAGCAGACCCTGGACATTGGGGAACCGGTCATTGTGGAAGGTGACCAACGCGCCGCGCGGCCCCATTTCGATTTTCGCTATCTGCGCATTCACGCAGTTCATTTTGATATGCATGAGTTTGAGCAGATTGTCGGTCTGGATCGGCAGATCGCCAAATCTGTCGATCATTTCCGCAGCAAAGGATTCGATTTCCGGCAGGGTTTTAAGGCCGTTCATCCGGCGATAGAGACCCATCCGGAGGGACAGGTCTGGCACATATTCTTCCGGGATCAGAATCGGTGCATCGACCGTAATCTGGGGGGAGAAGCTATCTGTTCGTAACGGCATGCCGGAACCTTTGGCCTTCGCCTCCAATATCGCATCTTCCAGCATGGACTGATAGAGTTCGAAACCGACTTCCTTGATATGCCCGGATTGTTCGTCGCCCAGCAAATTGCCGGCCCCGCGGATATCGAGATCATGGCTGGCGAGTTCGAAACCGGCACCCAAACTGTCGAGATCACCCAGAATCTTCAGCCGTTTCTCGGCCTTTTCGGTGATGATACGGTCTTTTGGCGTGACCATATAGGCATAAGCGCGCGTTTTGGACCGCCCGACCCGGCCTCTGAGCTGATAGAGCTGGGCCAGGCCGAAGCGGTCGGCGCGGTGGATGATCAAGGTGTTGGCGCTCGGAATATCCAGGCCGCTTTCGACAATCGTGGTCGAGAGCAACACATCATAGTTGCGGTCGTAAAAGGCGGACATCCGTTCTTCCACGGTCGCCGGCGCCATCTGTCCATGCGCGACCACATAGGTCAATTCCGGGGCATGTTTCTTGAGAAAATCCTCAATGTCCGGCAGGTCGGCTATGCGCGGAACGACGATAAACGATTGGCCGCCACGATAATGTTCGCGGAGCAATGCCTCGCGCAGCGGCACAGGGTCCCAAGGCATCACATATGTCCGCACAGCGAGACGATCGACCGGAGGAGTCTGGATGACCGACAGTTCCCGCATGCCGGTCATCGCCATCTGCAATGTGCGCGGGATCGGCGTGGCGGTCAGGGTCAGCACATGGACGTCGGCTTTCATTGCCTTGAGACGCTCCTTGTGGGTCACGCCGAAACGTTGCTCTTCATCAATGATGATCAGACCGAGCCTCTGAAATTCTATCGACTTGGCGAGCAGGGCATGGGTACCAATCACGATATCGACATCGCCGCTGGTCAGGGCTTCGCGGGTTTTTTTGGCCTCGGCAGGCGGAACCAGGCGCGACAGCCGGCCGATCTTCAATGGGAAGGGCCGAAACCGTTCTTCAAAATTATTGAAATGCTGACGAGCCAGCAGGGTGGTCGGGGCGATTATGGCGACCTGCATCCCGGCCATGGCCGCAGCAAAGGCGGCGCGCATCGCGACCTCGGTCTTGCCAAAGCCGACATCGCCGCAGACCAGACGATCCATCGCCTTGCCGGAGGCCATGTCGCCGAGCACTTCCTCGATGGCCTGTTGTTGATCATCGGTTTCCTGATAGGGGAAACGATCCACGAAACCTGCCATTTCGGAGGCTTCAACGCGAGCCGGCGTTGCCGGCTGCAGCGCGCGAGCAGCGGCGGTTCTGAGCAGCTCATGGGCAATAGCGCGGATGCGCTCCTTCAGCCTGGATTTGCGCCGCTGCCAGCCCTCACCGCCCAGCCGGTCGAGCACGACGCTGTCCCCGCCTTCACCATAGCGGCTGAGAACGTCAATATTCTCGACCGGGACGTAGAGCTTGTCGCCGCCAGCATATTTCAGATGGACGCAGTCATGCGGGCTGGTGCCAACCGGAATCGAAACTATGCCTTCGTACAAGCCGATGCCATGTTCCAGATGGACAACCAGATCGCCCTGGCTGAGCGCTGAAAGTTCCTCAATAAACGCATCGCTGCTTTTGCGCCGCTTGGATTTGCGGACCAGCCGGTCTCCGAAAATATCCTGTTCGGTGAGCAGAGACAGGCTTTCGGTGCGAAAACCCGAAGAGAGCGGCAAGATGGTCAGCGCCACCCCGGGCGCGGCTGACAGGCATGCTTGCCAGTCATCACAAAGTACAGCTGTCTTTACATCATGATCCTTGAGCAGGTCAAAAATGCGCGCCCGCGAACCCTTGCTATAGCTGGCAACAATGGCTGTGGTTCCAGCCTTCGCCAGACTGTTGAGATGGGCGATCAATGCCCGATAGATATTCTCGTTCCGCGCCCGCTCCGGCGAAAAATCGCGGGGTGACGATACCGACATCGACAGTACGGTTGCAGACTCCGGTTCGTCAAACTCGCTCAGAATATGGACTGGCGCATCATTCTCTTGTGACCGCCATTCTTCGGGAGTCAGATACAGCAGCTCCGGCGGCAGCGGACGGTAGCTTGACAGATTGGCCTTGTCCGCCTCAACCCGGTTCTTGTGATAGTCTGCGATGGACGTAAACTGGGCTTCTGCCGCAGCTGATCCGGCTGCATCGCGCAAAATTATGCAATCATCTGCGAGATAATCAAATATCGTGACAAGCTGGTCTTCGAGCAGTGGCAACCAATGTTCCATCCCGGCCAACCGTCGGCCTTCGGAGATCGATTGATAAAGGGCATCGCTTGTCGAAACCGCGCCAAAAAGATCACGATAGCGGGTACGGAAGCGAGTGATGCTGCCGGCATCCATCAGCAATTCCGATACCGGCAGCAGATCAAGTTTGTCGATATTGCCGACGGTGCGCTGGTCGGCCGGGTCGAATTGCCGCAGGCTCTCGATCTCGTCGCCAAAAAGATCAATCCGGATCGGCAGTTCGGCACCCGGCGGAAACAGATCGATCAGACCGCCGCGCGCTGCAAATTCTCCGCTGTCAGCTACAGTATCCACGCGCACGAAGCCGTTGGCATAGAGGAAAGAGATCAGCTTTTCCTGTTCGAGGATCGTTCCGGGTGCGAGCCGGGTGACAAATTCCTTGATTCGGGATGGGGCGAGTACTCGCTGGGTGACGGCATTGACCGTCGTGACAACCAGTTGCGCCGCCGTGCAGGGGAGGGCAAGCTTGGCCAAGGCCGCAAGCCGGTCCGAAGTCGTATGCAACGCCGGGGATGCGCGGTCATAGGGCAGGCAGTCCCATGCCGGGAATTCAATGGTTTCCAGTTCCGGCACAAAAAAACGGGCAGCTTCCACAACTGCGCTCATCGCTGCGTCGTCGGTGGCGACAAACACCGTTCGCCTGCCGGATTCGACTGCGAGGTTCGATAGAAACAGCGGTCGATAGCCAACCGGTACACCGGCTAGCGTCATGGCCTTTTCGGAGGAAATCAATCTATCGGGATAAGACACTCAAAATGACTTTTTATCATGGGGGAAGAGCATTATTTCGTTGCGTCAATATAGTCGAGTTGCTGCATGGCATCCATTTGCGGTCCGTCAAAAGCGGCGGGAACGGGCAGCGTTCCGATTGCCCAGGCCATGACATCCACGTCATCTTCGGAAAGCAGGCTTTCAAACCAGTCCATCTCTGGTTCCGACCAGTCCTCGGCATAGCGATCAAAGAAACCACCGATCAGGAAATCGGCCTCTCTGGTTCCGCGATGCCATGCGCGAAATTGCAGCCTTTTCAGCCTTGTTTCGCGGTCCATATCTGCTGCTCCAACTTGGCTGGCATATTGCGCCAGCGAGGTATAAAGGCGGATAGACATGCGGCCCGAGATACTCAATCCATTATTTGGCGAAACCCAGTCGCTCAAGGGCATTGGCAAGGTGCTGGCCAAGCCGCTGGAGAAACTGCGGCTGACCCGGGTCAAGGATCTGCTCTACCATCAACCAAGCTATTGGATGCACCGCAAACGCGTCGATATTCTGGATGAAGTCGATGTGGGAGAGACGATCATCGTGCAGGTCACTCCGGTTGATTATCGCACTGGCGGTCCTCGCAGCCCGTTGCGGGTGCATGCGACGGACAAGCTGGGCAATTATATCAGCCTGACCTTTTTCGGACGGAATCCGGGCTGGCCCAAGAAATTGCTGCCGCTGGGCGAACCGAAGATCATTTCCGGGAAACTCGAGCGTTACGGCGATGAGCTGCAGATTGTCCATCCCGATCAGGTGCTTGAGCTGGGGCAGGGGGACGATATCGCTTTGCTGGAGCCGATCTATCCTTTGGCGGACGGACTGGGCAATGCGCGCATGCGGCAACTGATCGAACAGTCGCTGGCGATTGCGCCGTCGCTGCCCGAATGGGTTGAGCCGAGCCAGCTTGCGGCCAAGAAATGGAAGAATTGGAAGGATAGCATATTGGCGCTTCATTCCAGCGAAGGCGAGGACGCGAGCGATAGACTGGCTTATGACGAGGTGTTCGCCAACCAGCTGGCATTCATGCTGGTGCGCGCCAGCAACCGCAGCAAGAAGGGGATTCCGATCCAGAGTGACGGCAGGCTGCGGGATCAAATGAAATTGCCGTTTGAACTGACCAACGCCCAGAAACGCTGTATTGCGGAAATAGAAGGCGATCTTGCCCAAAATTCGCCCATGCTGCGCTTGCTTCAGGGTGATGTCGGCTCGGGAAAGACCCTGGTTGCGGTGATGGCCCTGCTATCGGCGGTGGAAGCGGGATATCAGGGCGCTTTTCTGGCTCCAACCGAAATTCTGGCGCGGCAGCATTTTGAAAGTCTGCAGAAATTGTTGGCGGGTGTTCCGGTCAACCTTGCGATCCTAACCGGGCGCGACAAGGGCAGGGTGCGGGAAGCCACGTTGATGGGGCTGATGGATGGATCGATTAACATATTGATCGGCACCCATGCGATTTTTCAGGAGCATGTCCGTTACAAGAATCTCGCCGTGGCTGTTATCGACGAGCAGCATAAATTCGGAGTTTCACAGCGCCTCATGTTGACGCAGAAGGCCGCCCGAACACCGCATTTGCTGGCGATGACCGCTACGCCGATTCCCCGGACGCTGACGCTCAGCCAATATGGCGAAATGGATGTCTCGCGCATCGATGAGCTACCTCCGGGGCGGCAAGCGATCGACACCAGCGTGATTTCCGACGCCCGCTTGCCGGAGGTTATCGAAGGTCTGGCCCGGCATATCGCTGCGGGTGGCCAGGCTTACTGGGTCTGTCCGCTGATTGATGAGAGCGAAAAAAGCGATCTGGCCGCGGCAGAAGAGCGAGCCGGCAGTCTAAAAGCCCGGTTCGGTGACCAAGTCGGGCTGGTCCATGGCCGGATGAAGGGGCCGGAAAAGGATCTGGTCATGGCTCGTTTTCAGCGCGACGAAATCAAGGTGCTTGTCGCGACCACGGTGATCGAAGTCGGGGTCGATGTGCCTAATGCCAGCCTGATGATCATCGAAGCTGCGGATCGTTTCGGGCTCGCCCAGTTGCATCAGCTGCGCGGGCGGGTCGGCCGGGGCAGCGTCAAGTCCAACTGCCTGTTGATTCGCGGCGAAACATTGAGCGAAACGGCGCGCGCCCGGCTCAGCTTGATGCGCGAGACAAATGATGGCTTTCGTATTGCGGAGGAAGATCTTCGCTTGCGCGGGGCGGGGGAATTATTGGGTACTCGGCAATCGGGCGATGCGGGCTTTCGCATCGCGACCCCGGCACAGGTTAGCGAACTGATCGGAGCCGCAACCGATGATGCCCGACTGCTGCTCGATCGCGATGGCGGTCTGGACAGTGAGAGAGGACAGGCAGCCCGGATCGCGCTATATCTTTTCGAACGGGACTGGGGTGTCAGCCTGCTGCGCAGCGGATAGATTTTGAAGGCTGTTGATCTTGTCCAGCATTGCCACGAAATCCGGTTCGCGGATAACCCGCTCAAATTCAAAACCGTGACGGCCCTGATGGGACCAGACAAGATAGGCTTCAATACGTCCGGCAACGGGCAAACGGACAATTAACCGGTCTCCCTTTGCCATGTCGAGTGGGTCAACCAGCATCATGCCATGGGCGGAAATATTGGCAATCCGTACCCGGATTTCCCGATCAGGCTGAATTTCGCAAGTGGTTTCAAAATCGACCGGAAAACGCGTCGCACGTCGCAGATCTGGTAATGTCTCAGGCGATATGCGCGTCATGTCCGATGAACTCCGTAAAATGGTTCAACGTGACAATAGAGGCGTATCGAGAATAAATGGTAAACAACACAAATAGCCGCGGGGGCGGCGAGGACGTCAGGCCCTGCGCAGTAACCCGTGCTTCTTCTTGCCCGCCGATATTTTCCGGTCGCCATCGGGCAGGTCGATCATTGCGCCAGCGTCGCTCACAGCGTCATCGTCGATCCGGGCACCACCACCTGCGACGAGCCGCTTGGCTTCGCCTTTCGATGCGCAGAATCCGATCGCTACCAAGGCATCGAGAATCGAAATCTCTGCTTCCGATATCTCCAGCACCGGCAAATCGCTGCCAGCAGCGCCTTGCTCAAACGTCTGTTGCGCGGTCTGGGCAGCGGCATTCGCGGCAGTTTGGCCATGGGCCATGGTCGTCGCGGCATCAGCCAGTATCTTTTTGGCTTCGTTGATCTCGGAGCCTTCGAGCTTTTCCAAACGGTTGATCTCGTCCAGTTCGATGTCGGTGTACAATTTCAGGAACCTGCCAACATCGCGGTCGTCGGTGTTGCGCCAGAATTGCCAATAATCGTAAGGCGAAAGCCGGTCAGCATTCAGCCAAATCGCGCCATCTACGGATTTGCCCATTTTGGAGCCATCAGCCTTGGTGATCAGCGGGGTGGTGACGCCAAATAGCTCCGCCCCTTCCATTCGGCGGGCCAGTTCAATTCCGTTGACAATATTGCCCCATTGGTCGGAGCCCCCCATTTGCAGCCGGCAATCATATTGGCGGGACAGTTCGAGAAAATCATAGGCTTGCAGGATCATATAGTTGAATTCGAGGAAGGTTAGCGGTTGCTCGCGCTCCAGCCTGAGTTTTACAGAATCAAAAGTCAGCATGCGATTGATCGTGAAATGACGGCCGACATCCCGCAAGAACGGTATATATTCAAGCTGGCTCAACCAATCGTCATTGTTGACCATGACTGCATCGGTCGGACCATCGCCAAAGGTCAGAAAATTCTCGAAACAGCCACGAATTTTGGCAAAATTTGAAGCGATCCCGTCGTCATCCAGCATTTTGCGCATCTCGTCCTTGCCGGAAGGATCACCCACTTTGGTGGTTCCACCGCCCATGAGCACGATCGGCTTATGTCCGGCCTGTTGCAGGCGACGAAGCAGCATGATCTGAACCAGATTGCCCACATGCAGTGAATCCGCAGTGACATCGAATCCGATATAGCCTGGGATGATGCTGTTGGTGGCAAGGCTGTCCAATCCGCCGGCATCGGTTAACTGGTGGATATAGCCGCGATCATTCAGTAGACGCAGCAGATCAGATTGATAATGGGTCATGGATGGGTGCGTTACATGGGGATCACGAAAGTCGCAATATGCGTTTGAACCTGCAATGCCACCCTTCTACGCCCGTATCGGCCATCGATCAAATTGCGGTTGAATGGTCGATGTCCGAGACCGGAACGATCTGGTTGAGATTCCACGCCACTGGCCATGTCGATGAAGTCATATTGCCTGACGATCTCGACCAGTCCGAGCGCACCGACAATTTATGGCAGCGGACCTGCTTCGAACTATTCCTCAAGGAGCCCGGAAAAGAACGCTACTGCGAGTTCAACTTCGCTCCTTCGGGCAACTGGGCCGGATACAGCTTTTCCAGCTATCGCGAGGGGATGGATCAGCTCGCAATGGCACAAGCACCAGAAATATTCATGGATTTCAGTGACGCACATATCGGCCTGGAAGCAAGTTTCGGATTGCCGGATAACTGGGTCCAGAACGAGTTCGAAGCGGCCCTGTCCGCCGTCATAGAAATGCAAAATGGAGAGAAATCACTCTGGGCTTTGGCGCATCCCGCAGGTAGGCCGGATTTCCATCATCAGGACTGCTTTAAACTCGAAATGAAGGCGACGGAACGTTGATAAAATTTGGAATAGACAGGTTGGTCGAGGATGCCGAGCTGCGTCGACCGCTGGCGGGAAAACGGGTTGCGTTGCTGGCGCATCCCGCTTCGGTAACGCACGATCTTGTCCATAGCCTGGATGCGTTGTCCGGCCTTGATGATATCAACCTAACCGCGGCTTTTGGTCCGCAACATGGCCTGCGGGGCGACAAGCAGGACAATATGATCGAGACCGAGGATTATCTCGACCCGGTTCACAATATCCCCGTGTTCAGCCTGTACGGCGAGGTCCGTCGGCCGACGGCGCAATCGATGGAAACATTCGATGTCATCCTGATCGATCTCCAGGATCTCGGTTGCCGGATATATACCTTCATCACCACCCTCCGATACATGCTCGAAGCAGCGGCCGAACATGGCAAATCAATATGGGTGCTGGACCGGCCGAATCCTGCGGGCAGGCCAATCGAAGGCACTCTGCTTGAAGAGGGCTGGGAAAGTTTTGTCGGCGCTGGTCCAATGCCGATGCGGCACGGGCTAACCATGGGAGAAATGGGCCGATGGATGATCAGCCATTTGCATCTTGATGTCGATTACCATGTGATCCCGATGCTGGGTTGGCAGCCCCAAGGTCCGGGCTTCGGCTGGCCGGAAGATCGCATCTGGATCAATCCCAGCCCGAACGCGCCCAATGTCAATATGGCGCGCGCCTATGCGGGGACGGTGATGCTGGAAGGGACCACGCTGTCCGAAGGACGGGGAACCACCCGGCCGCTGGAGCTGTTTGGCGCGCCGGATATTGATGCAAGAGCGGTGATCGCAGCAATGCAGCAAAAGGCACCGCAATGGCTGAACGGGTGCACGTTGCGGGAAATCTGGTTCGAACCGACATTTCACAAGCATCAGGGCAAATTGTGCAATGGCGTCCAGATCCATGCCGAGGGACCAGCCTATGATCACCAGGCTTTCCGTCCCTGGCGCCTGCAGGCGCTGGCGTTCAAAGTGATCGGGGAACTTTATCCCGGATATGAATTGTGGCGCAATTTTCCCTATGAATATGAACTGGACAAGTTGGCGTTCGACGTAATCAACGGGGGACCGGCCTTGCGGCAGTGGATCGAGAATCCCGATGCGAATCCCAACGATCTGGACGCTTTCACGGTGCCGGACGAGCAGGCCTGGGCTGAGACAGTGACAGATCATCTCCTTTATTGAAATGCTGCACTGCAACATACTTATTGCATTTGGCGGCAAATCTGGTAATTTGGGAGAATGTTACCGAGCAAAGAAATATTCGAAGGCGTCGCGCTGAAAAAATGTGTGGCCGCGACCTATAACAACACGATTTTCAAGCTGGCGCCGCATATTCTCTATACGCGGCACGAAGAGATGTATGTCGACGCCATACCGCTGGAAAAAGACGGTCAACCGCCGAAGGAAGTCAAGATCGGCACGTTCAAGCTTTCCGGGCTGAAAGACGTGCGGGTCGAAGAGCTGCATTTCGAAATATCGGAAATTTTCGAACCGGCGGCCGAAAAATATGACGGCACCACCTTGCTGGCGATCGAAAGCTAAGCATCAGCCCTGCTTGCGGGTCAGTTCCTTCATCGCATCGCTGAGACCATCGACGGTCAGCGGATACATGCGGTCATTCATCAGTTCGCGGATGATCTTGACGCTTTGCGAATAGCCCCATTGCTTTTCCGGGACCGGATTGAGCCAGGCAGCGGCGGGATAGGTGTTGGTCAGCCGGTGCATCCAGGTGACCCCGGCTTCTTCGTTGAAATGTTCGACCGAGCCGCCCGGATGGGTGATTTCATAAGGACTCATCGACGCGTCGCCGACGAAGATCAGCTTATAATCATGGCCATATTTGTGGAGGATGTCCCAAGTATTGGTCCGTTCCGAAAAGCGCCGGCGATTGTCCTTCCACACGCCTTCATAGGGGCAGTTGTGGAAATAGAAAAACTCAAGATTCTTGAACTCGGAGGTCGCCGCGCTGAACAGTTCCTCGCAAAGCTTGATGAAGGGATCCATGGATCCCCCAACATCCAGAAACAGCAATAGTTTGACCGCATTGTGCCGTTCCGCCCGCATGTGGATATCGAGCCAGCCCTGCTTGGCGGTACCGTCGATCGTCCGGTCGATATCAAGCTCTTCGGCGGCACCTTCACGGGCAAATTTGCGCAGCCGGCGCAGCGCCACCTTGATGTTGCGCGTGCCGAGAAGCTTGCTGTTGTCGAGATTCTGAAACTCGCGCTTGTCCCAGACCTTGATCGCCTTTTTCTGGCCGCCTTCGCCACCGATCCGGACGCCTTCGGGATTATAGCCGGAATTGCCGTAAGGCGAGGTGCCGCCGGTGCCGATCCACTTGCTGCCGCCTTCGTGCCGCTTTTCCTGTTCCGCGAGCCGCTCTTTCAGCGTCTCCATAATCTCGTCCCAGCTGCCGAGGGAATTGATCTTTTCCATTTCCTCTTCGGAGAGATATTTCTCCGCGACCGCCTTCAGCCAGTCTAACGGGATATCCTCTTCCTGCACGCCGTAACTGGTCTCGATCCCCTTGAACACTTTCGAGAAGACCTGATCAAAACGGTCCAGCAGGCCTTCGTCCTTCACGAAGGTCGCGCGGGAGAGATAGTAGAATTCTTCCGGACTGCGCCGGATCACATCCTTCTCGAGCGCCTCAAGCAACACCAGATGTTCCTTGAGCGAGGCGGTAATGCCAGCGGCTCTGAGTTCGTCCATGAAGTTAAAGAACATCGTTCCGGCCCCAGCCTAGCGCGCTTCCCGCTTCGCCATGAACGCGAGCCGTTCGAACAGCATCACATCCTGTTCGTTCTTCAGCAATGCGCCATGCAAGGGCGGGATGGCCTTGCTGGAATCCTGCGATTGCAGGACTTCCAACGGCATGTCCTCGTTGAGGATCAGTTTCAACCAGTCGAGCAATTCGCTGGTGCTGGGTTTTTTCTTGAGCCCCGGAACGTCGCGGACGTCGTAAAAAATGTCCATCGCCTTTTTCACCAATATGCCCTGAATATTGGGGAAGTGGACGTTGATGATTTCCTGCATCGTCTCGCGGTCGGGGAATTTGATATAGTGGAAGAAACAACGGCGGAGAAACGCATCGGGTAATTCCTTCTCGTTGTTCGACGTGATGATCACGATCGGCCGTTCCACCGCCTTGATCGTCTCTTTCGTTTCATAGACATGAAATTCCATGCGATCGAGTTCCTGAAGCAGGTCGTTCGGAAATTCGATATCCGCCTTGTCGATCTCGTCGATCAGCAGGACCGGCAGTTCGGGAGCGGTGAAGGCCTCCCAAAGCTTGCCCTTGCGGATATAGTTGGAAATGTCGTGGACCCGCTCGTCTCCCAGCTGGCCGTCGCGCAGACGCGCCACCGCATCATATTCGTAGAGGCCCTGATGGGCCTTGGTGGTGGATTTGACGTTCCACTCGATCAGCGGTGTCTCCATCGCCTTGGCGATTTCATAGGCCAGCACGGTTTTGCCGGTTCCGGGTTCGCCCTTGACGAGGAGGGGGCGCCGGAGGGTCATGGCGGCGTTGACAGCTACCTTCAGATCGTCGGTTGCAACATAGTCCTGGGTACCGTCAAAACGCATGATATTCTATTCCTTGCCGTGAACGTCAAAGCATAGGCGATAGGGAAAATGCCCAATCCAGGCAAGTTAATCATTTAGTTAAGATCGATCGGATATGTGCTTTGTCAGCGGGAAAGGCGGGTGTTGCGCCGGGCTTCGAGAAGCTGCCACAGGCCACGATGCTGATTGAGCAACTGTTCCGCACCGAAATTCAGGGCCCGTTCCATCATCGGAGTTGTCGCGAGGCGGCTGTGGAGCGCAGCGGACTGTTCGATATTCGGCAGGACGGAGGCGCGTGCCTCGACCCCGACCCGCAGGGCGATCCGTTCCAGTATCTTTCGGACATGATGCCAGTCTGCGGCCAGCCCGATGGCGGCGCCAATGGCGCAGCCGCTGCGATCGGACTGGGACAGCATCTCCAGCGCCTTGCGCTGACCGAGTACGGCGGCATTGCTCTGATCGTCGACGCTGACGCCAGAAATCGGCCCCGCCGCCACGGTTAGCTTCGTCAGGAAAGCGCGTTCGGCAGCGAAGCCGTCGGTCGCCTGGACCAGCCATTCCCGCGCTGCATCGTCGACCGTCTTGGTCGCGGCATGATCGACGACGCCCGGATGCCGGCCGTGCAACACGCAGAGGAAATGGGCGATGTCAGCGGTATCAGCGCCGGACAAGGTCGAAAAATCCTCGGTGATGAGCTGCACATAGGGCGCGGAGTCGCTGCCATATGTGCCGACCGGTCCAGCGAAGCCGGGCGAGGTCACCCATTGTGCATTTTGTCCTAGCATCGCGTGTCCGATATCCCGAAATGGTTGGAAAATGCCCTGAGCATCTTCGCCTGATGTCGAGTATATAGGTGATACCTAAAGAGTCGGTTTACCGACCGTTAGGGATTTGCAAACCATAGTTGTCGGCCATAGTTCTCAGCCATAGTTCTCGGGCATGGCATCCGACCATGCAGTCGAGCGGCCGGCGCGGGTCTATTGGTCCAGGAAGCTGCGCATCTTGCGGCTGCGGCTGGGATGTTTCAGCTTTCTCAACGCCTTGGCCTCGATCTGCCGGATCCGCTCGCGGGTAACGCTGAACTGCTGGCCGACTTCCTCGAGCGTGTGATCGGTATTCATGCCGATGCCGAAACGCATGCGTAGCACGCGCTCTTCTCGAGGGGTAAGGCTTGCCAGAACGCGGGTTACGGTTTCCTTCAGATTGGCCTGAATCGCCGCATCGACGGGGATGATCGCGTTCTTGTCCTCGATGAAATCGCCGAGATGGGAATCTTCCTCGTCGCCAATCGGGGTTTCGAGCGAAATCGGTTCCTTGGCGATTTTCATCACCTTGCGCACTTTTTCCAGCGGCATCGACAGGCGCTCGGCCATTTCTTCCGGAGTCGGCTCGCGGCCCTGCTCGTGAAGGAACTGACGGCTGGTGCGAACCAACTTGTTGATCGTTTCGATCATGTGCACCGGAATGCGGATGGTGCGCGCCTGATCGGCAATCGACCGCGTGATGGCCTGACGGATCCACCATGTGGCATAGGTGCTGAACTTGTAGCCGCGGCGATATTCGAACTTGTCGACCGCTTTCATCAGGCCGATATTGCCTTCCTGGATAAGATCGAGGAACTGCAGGCCGCGGTTGGTATATTTTTTGGCGATCGAGATGACGAGACGGAGATTGGCCTCAACCATTTCCTTCTTGGCGATGCGCGCTTCGCGCTCGCCCTTTTGCACCATGTTGACGATGCGGCGGAATTCGACCAGCGACGTGCCGGTGGCATTGGCGATATCGGAGATTTCCGCGCGGATGCGATCGACGGCGTCCGCTTCCTTCTCGACAAAGGTCGCCCATTTCTTGTCGGTCTTGGCCATGCTGGCCATCCAGTTGTCGTCCAGTTCGTTGCCGACATAGCTTTCCAGAAACGCACGGCGGGGAACCTTGTGCCGCTCGGCCAGCCGGAGCATCTGTCCGCCGAGCGTGGTCAGGCGGCGATTGAACGAATAGAGCTGATCGACCAGAAATTCGATCTTGTTGGCGTGAAATTGCACGCTTTCGACCAATGCGGTCAATTCTTCGCGCAAATTATGATATTTTATCTCGGATGCGGGCGGGAAATCCTTGCCAGCTGCCAGCGATTCCAAGCGGGTCGTTTGCAATTTCGAGAATTTCTTGAACACCGATGTGATCAGAGCGAATTTTTCCAGCGCGTCGGGTTTCAGGGCTTCTTCCATCTGCGCGAGCGAGAGGGTATTGTCTTCCTCTTCCTCCTCGACCACGCGCTTGGTGCGGCGTTCGGTCAGCTCGGCTTCATCATCATCTTCGCCATCGGCCGGTTCGGCGTCCTCGACCTCGTCATCATCCTTGAAGGACGGGCCAGCGGTCTTTTCGCTGATTTCGCCATCATCATCGTCGCCTTCTTCCAGATTTTCCGGAACAGGGTCCTTGGACAGCATGGCGTCGAGATCGAGAATTTCGCGGAGCTGCATCTCGCCGTCGTTGAGCGCGGTCGACCATTCGATGATCGCGTTAAACGTGGTCGGGCTCTCGCAAAGTCCCCAGATCATGGTGTCGCGGCCAGCTTCGATGCGCTTGGCAATGGCAATTTCGCCTTCGCGGCTGAGCAGTTCCACGGCGCCCATCTCGCGCAAATACATGCGCACCGGATCGTCGGTGCGATCGGCTGCCGCTTTTTTCGGGACGGCGGCAGCGGATTTTTTATCCTTGTCCTTGCCGTCGATCGATTCGACTTCGTCTCCGCCCAGTTCTTCGGCGACTTCCTCGTCATTCTCGACGATACGGACACCCATTTCGGAGATGGCCGACATGACGTCTTCAATCTGTTCGTTCTGGTCCTGGGGCAGGGCTTCGTTCAGTTCGTCAATCGTCAGATAGCCGCGCTTCTTTCCCTGGGCGATCAACTTTTTGATCGCACTGTCGTTCAGATCGATCAACGGTTCGTCTTCGGCTTTGGAATTTTTTGCTTTACTTGCCAATGGCTCAGGCCCCTAATTTAAAACTACATCGTGTCGTCGATCTGGGTCAGATCAACCAACCGCTCGTGAAACAACTGCTTTGCTTGGCGAAGGCGCTGCTGCTCGGCATAACTTTCTTCCGTAAGATCGTCCTGCACTCGCCGCGTCGCCTCTGCCAGAGCCGCTTCCAGTCCGGGGCGCGCTGTCACAACCAGAATCGCTTCTGCCAAATCCCGATGCGCCCGTTCGATCAAAAGCGAAGGGGCATCGTCTGGCAGCTTGCGGTTGAAAGTGAAACTCAGCGCATCGGCCCGTAACAGCCCTTTTGCGACATTATAACAATCTGTCTTTTCCAATATGGTAAGAAGGCCCTGCATATCAAGCGTTTCTTTGCTCATGGCGGCATTGATCAATTCGCCGAGCAGGGCCTGCAATTGCGAATCGGCCAGCTTGATGGCGCTTAGCTCTTCAAAATGCCCGGAAATCCGGCAGGGATGGCGGATCAGGCCGCCCAATATGCCCTTGGCGATCTGCAGGTCATAACCTTCGATCAAAAAGGTTTTCGTATCATCCATCGGTTTGTAGGAGACAAATTTCGACGGGAATTTGCGATTATAGCTCGGCGCACGCCGGTTGTCGGACCGGTTGTCGCGGGGAGCAAAGAAGGCGGCCTGGTAGCGGTCCTGAAATTCCTGTCGATAATGCTCGGCAATATCCGGATCGGCGATTTCGCGCGCATGATCGGACAGGCGCTTCTTCAGGCCAGCCTTGGCCTCCGGTGTACCCAGCGGTTCGGCGTCATATTCCACCTGCCAGATCTTGTCGTCGAGCATCTGCGGTTTCGCGATCAGAGCGGCAAAAGCATGGGCACCGCCGGAGCGGATCAGGTCATCGGGGTCCTGCCCGGCAGGCAGCGATATGAAATTCAGGCTGTGCGCTGGCCGCAATAGCGGCAGCGCCCGCAAGGCCGCGCGCATCGCCGCCTTCTGACCGGCGTTGTCGCCGTCAAAACAGAGGATCGGCGCTTCGACCATCTTCCAGAGACGCTCGATCTGATGTTCGGTCAGCGCCGTGCCGAGCGGGGCAACGACATCGGCGAAGCCGGCCTGGGCCAGCGCAATGGCATCCATATAGCCCTCGACGACCAATGTCCGCCCGGTCTGGCGGGACGCAGGCGAGGCCTTGTCGAGATTGTAGAGGGTGCGGCCCTTGTCGAACAGAGGCGTATCGGGGCTGTTGAGATATTTGGGCTCGCCATCGCCCAGGATCCGGCCGCCAAAGGCGATCACCCGGCCGCGCGGATCGCGGATCGGAATCATCAGGCGGCCGCGGAACCGGTCATAGGGCTCCTTGTCATCGACCTGGATCAGCAGACCCGCCTCGATCAACTGGTCGATGCCGTGAACGGAGAGCGCGTCCTTCAGCCGACCGCGGGAATCGGGGGCGAAGCCGAAACCGAACTCGCGGATGGTCTTCTCGGATATGCCCCGATTTTTGAGATAGTCCCGCGCCGGAGCGCCGTCGATGCCGTTGAACTGGGTCACAAACCAGTCCTGTGCCGCCGCCATGACGTCATGCAGGGTGGCGCGAGTCTCCTGCCGCTGTGCCGCGCGGGGATCGGGGGCAGGGACTTCCATCTGCGCTTCGGCGGCGAGATCCTTGACCGCGTCCATGAAGCCAAGACCGCGCTGCTCGGTCATCCAGCTGATCGCATCGCCATGGGCGCCGCAGCCGAAGCAATGGTAGAAGCCCTTTTCGTCGTTGATCGTGAAGCTGGGTGTTTTCTCGTTATGGAACGGGCAGCAGGCCTTATATTCGCGGCCGGCCTTCTGTACCTTCACCGTTCGCCCGATCAGCGACGACAGCGTGACACGCGATCGCAGTTCTTCGAGCCATTGCGGGGAAAGGGTCATTCTGTATTCTCGATGTCTCGACTACGCTCGACACGAACGGTCTTTGGCGCGCCTATCTCGCCGTTCGTCTCGAGCGAAGTCGAGAGACGTTCCTTCGGTGGTTTTGAGAAATAGGACAATTTTTTCCAGTCCCCTGCAATGAGTGCGCGCTTCTTGGCTTGAGACCATTTCTTGACTGCGAACTCGGCTGACAAGGCCTCTTCTCGAGTGGGGAAGGTCTCGCACCAGGCCAACTCTAAAGGTCGTCGCACGCTGGTAAACTTGCAATATCCACCGCTGCCATGTTCGGCCATCCGGCGCTCCAAATCATCCGTGTGACCGGTGTAGAACTTACCGTCTGCGCATCGCAGCATGTAGGTCCAGAAGGCCAATTATGCGCCTTCCAGGTGTCTCGACTTCGCTCGACACGAACGGCAAGTCAGTGCTGCACTCCGAAGGTAATCGATGATTTTCACGCCAGCGCCGCCTTTACCAGGGCGCTGGCTTTGCTCATGTCGATTTCGGTGCCGTGGCGCTGTTTGAGTTCGCCCATCACCCGGCCCATGTCCTTCATGCCGTCGGCGCCGAGTTCCGCCTTGATGCCGGCGATCAGGGCTGCGGTTTCCTCGTCGCTGAGCTGCGCGGGGAGGAATTCCTCGATCACCGCCAGTTCCATCTTCTCCGCTGCCGCCAGTTCGGTGCGGCCGCCGGATTCGAACATTTCGATCGATTCGCGGCGCTGCTTGGCCATTTTCTGGAGGACATCGATCAGGATCGCGTCATCGTCCCGGGCATCATCCCTGGTCCGCAGTTCGATATCCTTGTCCTTGATCTTCGCCAATATGCTGCGCGTGGCGGCAGTGCGGTCCTTGTCACCGGCCTTCATGGCGGCAATTTGCGCGGCTTTCACGGTATCGCGAATCATGGCGTCCCTCATATTTTTGGAGTAAGCGACCACTATAGCGGGAAGATAATTTTTTTCATAGATTGTGGCGTCAGAAATCTGGCTCTAGGCCGCATGAAATTTTGCGCCTACCACGGACCCGAAGGAACAGCCCATGACCCATGCCCATAATCCCGACGCTCCCGAGGGTGCAACAGGGATATTGGTATTGGCCGACGGGACGATCGTGTGGGGCAGGGGCTTTGGCGCGACCGGCTCCGCGGTCGGCGAAGTCTGCTTCAACACCGCGATGACCGGCTATCAGGAGGTGATGACCGACCCCAGCTATGCCGGGCAGATCGTGACCTTCACCTTTCCCCATATCGGCAATACCGGGACCAATGACGAGGATGTCGAGGCCGACAGGCCGCATGCGCTGGGCTGTATCGTCCGCGAGGATGTGACCGCGCCGAGCAATTTTCGCGACCAGAAGCCGTTTGACCAGTGGATGGCGGAACAGGGCCGGATCGGGTTGAGCGGAGTCGATACACGGGCGCTGACCCGGCGGATCCGCGAAGCCGGTGCACCCAATGCGGTGATCGCTTATGATCCCGATGGGAAGTTTGATATCGACGAGCTGCTCGCCAAGGCGCGGGCCTGGGCGGGGCTGGAAGGGATGGATCTGGCGAAGGATGTGACCGGGCACCAGACCCAGTTGTGGGACAAGGGAGGTCTCTGGCGGCTGGGTCATGGCTATGCGAAAATGGAAGAATTGGAAGCATCTTCCGGTGCCTTCGCGTCGAGCGCAGCCGGGGCGCCGGATGGCGAGCGCCAGGGTCTCTCGACTTCGCTCGAGACGAACGGGGAGAGGCCAGACGATCCAAAGTTG
>NZ_JBGTDD010000108.1:0-6908 GCF_041748495.1 Parasphingorhabdus sp. | reverse complement strand
GATCTGTCCGCCCGGCAGAACCAGTGCATCGAAATCGGCTTCACGGGCCTTGTCGACGGTAATGTCGACGTCAATGCTCTCGCCCCAGTCCTTCTCGTCCCAGCTTTTGATCGAGCCGGATTCCAGAGACACGATGGTGACTTCTGCACCGGCGTCTATAAGTTGTTTTCTTGGTTCAAAAAGTTCCGATTTTTCAAAACCGTCTGTCGCAAGGATGGCTATTTTTGCGTCTGAAATGTTAGTCATTTTCTAATTTGCCTTTCGTTAGAGGTTACAGCCCACCTACGCCGCAGACGGCCCTTTGGTTCCCATTCCGCTTCCCAAAGTCCGCGCCACAGCATCTCAGAAGCATCCCAAATGCACGGCTTTTCTGCCGCCCTTTCCCATTTTCTCCTATTGTCCCACTTGTCATGGCAGGAAGATACCAGGCGCCAGCTGGCGCTCAAATCCATGGAACCAAATCACGAATGGCGCGTAAGTTTTGCAGGTAGCGCGCTCCGCCCGTTCGTCGAGCGCACCAGAAAGAAAAGGAAGGCATATATGACTATTCAAACCTCAGACCTCCGCGAAATGAAAACCGACATCAAGCAGGCAGATCGCGCTCAAATGGCCGAGAAACTTGGCGAAACATTGGCATCCACCTATGTCCTTTATCAGAAAACACAGTCGGTTCACTGGAACGTTACCGGACCTTTGTTCGTCAGCGTGCACCAACTGACCGAAGGCCAATATGAAGATCTCGCCGAATCGATTGATGCAATTGCCGAAAGGATTCGCGCGTTGGGTGCGAAAACGCCGGTCGGCCTCTCGACCTATATCAACAATAGCGTGATCGATGATCAGGTGGAATGGGGCGATGTAGAGGCCATGCTCAAGCAGCTTTCGGGTGATAATCTCGCCGTGGCGAACCAGATGCGCGAATTTGTCAAAGTCGCCGAAGAAGCCGATGATGTTTTCACGGCAGATCTGCTGACTTCAAGGATCGGTGCGCTGGAAGAAGCATCCTGGATGCTTTCGGCCAGCCTGTAATCGATCCCGTATCAATAATAGAGGAAATCATATGACTCAATTGGATAAAACCGAGGCCCGACAGGGCTTGGTCACACGGTACATGCCCGTAATATTGGGTGTTTCGACGATCTTGGCAGCAATAGCGCTAGCCGCTGTTGCAGGCTTTTTCTGAACCGGCCTTCAAGGCTCCCGAGTGTGCCTTGCCGCCCCTGCATCCGTGCAGGGGCGGTCTTTTTTATGGGGCGGCTGGACCATCGGTGCGCATTGTTTGCATCTCTCGCCTGAGCGCCTGAATTTCTTCCAATATCTCGTTTCTCTGCGCGGCCTGTTCCTCATCCGCTTCTTCGTGCATCGCATTGACGATGATCGCGATAAACAGGTTGAGCACGACAAAACTGGTCACCAGTACAAATGGCACAAAAAACACCCAGGCCCAGGGATATATTTCCATGATCGGGCGAACGATGCCCATCGACCAGCTTTCCAGGGTCATGATCTGGAACAGCGAATAGAGCGATGAACCGATTGATCCGAACCATTGGGGAAAGGCATCGCCGAACAGCTTCGTCGCCATCACCGCTGCGATATAGAAGACCAAGGCAAGCAATATGATCACCGTGCCCATCGACGGGATCGCCGCAAACAGGCCCTGCACCACCTTGCGCATTTTGGGCATCGCCGAGATCAGTCGCAAGGCCCGCAATATTCTGAGTGCGCGGAGTACGGAAAGGCTTCCGCCAGTCGGCAACAAAGCGACTGCAACGATGATGAAATCGAAGACATTCCAGCCATTCTTGAAAAAGCTGACCCGATAGACGAATAGTTTGAGCAGGATTTCAATGATGAATATGACGATGGCGATGGTGTCCAGCGCGTATAAGATATCTCCAAATCGTGCCATGATCGCGGGTGACGTCTCCATACCAATGATGACGGCATTGATGATGATGACAGCCATGATTGCGTTCTGAAAGCGCGCAGATTCAATCCATATGCGAAGTTTTCCGACACAAGCTGTTCTCATTTCCCGATAGACTGATTCGACCTGGCGTCATGTGATCGTTCAATCGCCGACAATCAACACAAGCTTTGTGTCGCCCACGATAGAATTTTCGCGCTGTTGCAGGAATGATGAGTCCGCTTGACCAAATCCTGTTCTTCTATAAATTAGAACAAACCATGAACAATAATGATTCGGATATAGGCCAGGCTTGCAAGCCTTCGATGGTCGACCCTGCTGCTCTGCCCGGAGCGGTACCAGCGAAAGCTTCTGTCTTGCGGGCTCGGCTCGCGAAGATACTGGCAGTGTCTGGAGTCAGGACAGCGGCGGACGACGGTCTGCCGTCCCACTTCAGCTTTGGCGTGGAACGGGTGGATGCGGCCTTGCGCGGCAATGCGGAGGCCGATGGCCTGCCGCGGGGGGCGCTGCATGAACTGCATGCGGCGGACAAAAGCGACCGGACAAGCGCGGCGGCGATAGCGCTGCTGATGGCGCAGCGTTGCCGGTTTCCGGACCGGATTCTTGATCCAGCTGCGGGCCAGAGTGAACACCCCATCCTGTGGATCAGCGAAAGCGGCGAGGCGAGACGGCAGGGCCGACTCTATCCTCCCGGTCTGGCGGAGCTCGGAATTGATCCATCCGCCATTGTCCATGTCGATGCGCCGGACAGCATTGCGGCGTTGCGCGCGGCCGCCGACGGTGTGCGCTGTTCGGCCATGGGCGCGGTGATTGTCGAGCTGGCGGGCAAGAAGCCCAGGGGACTCGACCTGACAGCGACCAGGCGGCTGTCCCTGTCGTCGCAAAAATCCGGCATACTCAGCCTGTTGCTGCGCTCCGGCAGCGATCCCGAAAATCCGCTACCGACCGCTGCCTTCAGTCGCTGGCAAGTGGCTGCTGCACCGTCGGTCGCGCTCGCCGGCAATGCCCCGGGCCATAGTGCCTTTGATATCACCCTGCTGCGCCATCGCAGCGGTCTTTACGGGCTCAGCGCCCGACTGGAGTGGAACCGTGACGATCAAGTCTTCCGCGAGCAGCAGAGCGAACAGAGAACGCCGCACCCTGGCGCTGTTCCTGCCCTGGCTGCCGTCCGAGCGGATCATCCGGGCGCTCGGGCCGCCTGAACATCCATTTGCGCTGACCACAAAAATTCGCGGCGCGATGGTGATCATGGCGGCGGACCGGCAGGCCGTGTCCCTGGGGCTGGGGCCGGGCATGAAGCTGGCCGACGCGCGGGCACGGGTGCCGGACCTGCTCGCCTTTGACCATGATCAGCTGGCCGACGCGGACCTGTTGTCGCGGCTGGCGGAAGCTTGCGAGCGCTACACGCCGATGGTAGCGGTCGAGCCGCCTGATGCGCTGATCCTCGATATCAGCGGCGCGGCGCATTTCTACGCCGGCGAGACCGCCCTGGCGCAGGATGCCGAGGACCGGCTCGATACAGCCGGTCATGGTGCCTCCTGGGCCTTGGCCGGAACCCCCGATGCCGCGCTTGCGCTGGCCCGGCACGGGCTGAAGGAAGGCGCCGAGGCGCAGCTGCCGGTGACCGCACTGACCATGGACGATAAAATCCATCAGGCGCTGGAACGGGCCGGGCTCTACCATATCGGCGATCTGGCCGAGCGACCGCGCGCCAATCTGGCGGCGCGGTTCGGGACGGAACTCAGCTTGCGGCTGGACCGGATTCTGGGCATCGAGGACCGGCCGATTGATCCGATCCGCAAGATGGGCAATGTGGTCACCGAGCGCCGCTTTGCCGAGCCGCTGACCCATATTGATAGCGCGCTCGCCTGTCTGTCGGAACTGTTTGCAGAAGCATCCGAACGGCTCAACGAGCGCGGTCAGGGTGCGCGGATGATTCGCATGCTCCTGTTCCGCTGCGATGGCGATGTCGCGCGGCTCGGTCTCGAAACCGGCGCGCCGACCCGCGATGCGGCGCTGTTCCAGCGGCTGCTGCGCGAACGGATCGAGGCGCTCAACGACGCACTCAACCCCGGTTTCGGCTATGACCTGATCCGGCTGAGCATCGTCGCAGCGGAAGGACTGGCACCGCAGCAATTGCGTCTGGAAGGCGGCGAGGACCGGCAAGGCGATGCAATCGCGCTGGTCAGCCAGATCAGCACGCGACTGGGGCGCGAGCGGGTACAGAAATTTGTTCCCGCCGACAGCCATATCCCCGAACAGGGGCTGCTCGCGCTGCCCGCACTCAACGCCCCGGCACCGGTAGCGTGGCAGATGCAGCCTTCTGGCGACCCGCCGATGCGACCCCTGCACATGTTCGATCCGCCGCAGCGCGTGCAGGTGATCGCCGAGGTGCCCGACGGCCCGCCGCATCGCTTCACCTGGCGGCGCAAGACCCATCAGGTGATCCGCTATGAAGGGCCGGAGCGCATCGCCTCCGAATGGTGGCAGCGCGCAGACGGGCAACAACCCGGCCAAGGCGGCCTGACCCGCGACTATTACCGCGTCGAGGATGCCCGCGGACGCCGTTACTGGCTGTTCCGGCACGGACTCTATGGCGAGGAAAAGGCCAATCCGGACTGGTATGTCCATGGCCTGTTTGCTTGAAACATCTTCTCCTCTGTGGGGAGAAGGATACGGCGACTTGCTTGCAAAGCAAGCTAGGCCGAGGTGGATGAGGGGGTTCGCACGACCGATAGAGCGGAGCACCCTCATCCAGCTGCGATTAGGCAATAAATTGCCAGGTCTTCACAGACCTCTCCCTCAAGGGAGAGGGCAATGACGATGTTCGCCGAGCTCGCCGCCTCCACCCATTACAGCTTTCTGCACGGAGCCTCCCCCCCGGCCGACATGCTATTGCAGGCGATAGCGCTGGGAATGACCGGAATCGGCATCGCCGACCGCAACAGCGTCGCCGGCGTCGTGCGGGCGCATGCGGCCCTGCGCCGGGCGCGCGAGGATGCGGCGGAAGAAGGGCTGACGCTGCTGGATTTCAAACTGATCGTCGGATCGCGGCTGGTCTTCGCCGATAATACGCCGGAGACCATCGTCTATCCGCGCAACCGGCGCGGATGGGGGAGGCTGACGCGTTTGCTCTCGACCGGCAATCTGCGCGCCGAAAAGGGTGATTGCTTTCTCTATGAGGCCGACTTGCTGCAATGGTGCAGCGAGGATTGGGCGCTGATCCTATTAGCCCCTCCCCTTCAGGGGAGAGGTTGGGGTGGGGCCTGTCCCCACTCACCAAATTCAGAAGCCGGCATCGAGCCAGCTTCCTCATATCCCACCCCTTCCGCCTCCCCTGAAGGGGAGGGGCTAATTCAGCAACTCCGTACCCTCTCCCCCCATATCTGGCTCGGCGCGACCATGCCGCGGTCCGGTCCCGACAAGCGCTATCTTGCCGATCTCCACAGCCTCTCGGCAGCGACCGGCATCCCCCTGCTTGCCACCAATGACCCGCTCTATGCGACACCGGAACAGCGCCCGCTCCACGACATTCTCGCCTGCATCGCCGGCAAGACCACGATCGCCAAGGCGGGCCGTCTGCTCGCCGCCAATGCCGAGCGCCATCTCAAGCCTGCGAAAGAAATGGTGCGCCTGTTCCGCGACCATCCGGAAGCGATTGCCGGGACGCAGAAGCTGCTCGGGCTTGTCACCTTTTCGCTCGACGAACTGAGCTATCATTATCCCGAGGAACCGGTGCCCAAGGGCTGGACGCCGCAGGACTGGCTTGAGCATCTGACATGGACGGCTGCCCACGAACGGCATGGCGCCACCCTTCCGGAACGGCTGCGCGCCAAGGTCGAGGAAGAACTTCGCCTGATCGAGAAGATGGATTATGCGCCCTATTTTCTGACCGTCCACGATATTGTCAAATGGGCGCGGGATCAGCATATATTGTGCCAGGGGCGCGGCAGCGCCGCCAATAGCGCGGTCTGCTATTTGCTGCATATCACCTCGGCCGATCCGATGGAGCATGACCTGCTGTTCTCGCGCTTCATCTCCGAAGAGCGCCGCGAGCCACCCGACATCGATGTCGACTTCGAGCATGAGCGGCGCGAGGAGGTGATCCAGTATATCTATCAGCGCTATGGCCGCCACCGTGCCGGGATTGCCGCCACCGTGGTCCATTATCGCTCGCGCAGCGCGATCCGCGAGGTCGGCAAGGCGCTTGGCCTGTCGGAAGATATTACCAGCCGCCTTTCCAGTACCGTCTGGGGCAGCCATTCGAGCAAGGCCCCTGACAGGCGATTTGCCGAAACCGGTCTTGATCCCGACAATCCCGAAATCCGCCGCCTCGGCGATCTGGTGCAGAAAATCCTGCAATTTCCCCGCCACCTGTCACAGCATGTCGGCGGCTTCGTGCTCACCCAGGACCGGCTCGACGAGACCGTACCGATCCACAATGCCGCGATGGACGACCGCACCTTCATCGAGTGGGACAAGGATGATATTGATACGCTCGGCCTGATGAAGGTCGACATCCTGGCGCTCGGCATGCTGACCTGCATCCGCAAGGCGTTTGACATGATCAACGCATTGGAGGGGCGTATTGATGGATCGTGCTCCGCACAACCGCTCACCCTCCAGAATGTCCCGCACGAAGATCCGGCTACCTATGACATGCTGTGCAAGGGCGACAGTATCGGCGTGTTCCAGGTCGAGAGCCGGGCCCAGATCAACATGCTGCCGCGGCTCAAGCCGCGCGAATTTTACGATCTGGTGATCCAGGTCGCGATTGTCCGCCCCGGTCCGATCGAAGGCGACATGGTCCATCCCTATCTGCGGCGGCGCTCGCGCGTGGAGAAAATCACCCTGCCTTCGCCGAAGCCGCCGCACGATCCGGACGAGCTGAAGTCCGTGCTCGGCCGGACCTTTGGCGTGCCCCTGTTTCAGGAACAGGCGATGAAGCTGGCGATTGTCGCCGCCGACTTTTCTCCGG
>NZ_JBGTDD010000107.1:0-27275 GCF_041748495.1 Parasphingorhabdus sp. | reverse complement strand
GATATCGCGGCGGCAAGACCGGTCCAGTCGGCCGAGGCAGTAACCCCATCAACCACCGTCGAGGATGTCGAGGAACAGCCCTGATTCGGCCCGGTGCCGTAGCATCGGTCAGAAATCGTAGACGAGGCTCGCGCGGCTGAGCGTATCTAGTTTCACCTGACCCGCTGGCGGAGCGGTCTCATAATCGAGGGTGTAGGACAGCCGCGCAGACAGCGCCCCGATCAGTTTCGCATCGAGCGCGGTGGTGGAAGTCAAGGTGCTGTTGTCTGCGGCAACAAAGGTTTCGGCATGTTCGGTCAATTTCAGCCCACTTGCTATGGTCCATTCGCCGTCGAGCGCGGCAAGACCGGTGATAACGTCCTCGCTTACTCCATCGGTGTAATCGGTGTGGCGGAAAGCGGGACCGGCCTTCAGCGCCAAGCGATAGCTTGGTTCGTCCAGCACCGTCCAGCCGATCCCGCCAGCGACAGCATAGCGCGACCTGACGCCCTGAAACCGATCGCGTTCATACTGAAGCTGACCAAAGGCAAAGGCTGTCTCGTCGAACCGATACTGGCTTTCGACCGCCGCCATGATCCGCTCGCGTGTGATGATGTCATTGGTCTTCTGGTAATCGACCAGTGCGCGCAGTTCGTGGGTCCAGTCGAGTCCGTTGCGCCCAATTCTCAGGCCAGCGTTGAAGCCCAGATTGTCGGTGTTTCCGGTCGTACGCAAAAAGCCCAATTGGCCTTCGCCCTCCCAATTGTCGAACAAACCAGCTTGCGCCAGAGCAGCTTGCTTGTCATCGGCGGTGCGTGTCTTCCAGGCGCCGACCAGCGCATCAATGTCGTCGACCGCATCCGGCTGCGCCTTCTTGGCAAATTTGGCAACCGTATCGACTTCACTTGCATTGCCGCCTTCGATCGCGGCATCGATTGCCGCGCGCAAGGGATCGGCGATTTGCGCCTTGGCGGGCGATGTAATGCAAATGACGGCAACCAGCGCCGCCGTGACGGTGAACTTCATCACGGTTTTCTCCAAGAAACGGATTAGATGAGCGGTCCGAACTCTTCCACGATATCGCGGTAAAGTTTGCGTTTGAAGGGGACTATGAGCTGGGACAGTTCGTCCGGGTCGGCCCAGCGCCAGGCGCGAAATTCGGCATGGCTGGTGGCGATGTCGATATCGCTGTCATCGCCATCGAATCGCATCAGGAACCAGCTCTGTCGCTGGCCGCCGAACTTGCCTCCCCATATCTTGCCGAGCAGTTCGGGTGGAAGATCGTAGAACAGCTCACCAGCGGCTTTGGCTACGATTGTGACCTTGTCGGCCGCAATGCCGGTTTCCTCGGTCAGTTCGCGCAGCGCTGCGGCCTCGGCGTCTTCGCCTTTGTCGATCCCGCCTTGCGGCATCTGCCATGCTTCGCTGTCCGGATTGTCGATGCGCTGACCAACGAAGACCTTGCCCGCCCGGTTGGCTAGCATGATCCCGGCGCAGGGGCGATAGGGGAGGGTGCTATGGTCGATTATACTTGGCCTTCTGATATTTCGAAATGCGTTACGATCTAGTTCGCCAAGGAAGCGAGCAATGCTTTCCAGGCGCCCATCATGCGGTCCACATCCTGCGCGGCGGACGGTACTGCCTTGCGGATATTGATGAAGCCATGCACATTCCCTGGCATTTCCAGATAAATCATGTTCACGCCGTGTCGGACCAGATCCGCGGCATAGTCGCGGCCCTGGTCGCGCAGGGGATCGAGACCGGCGGTGACCAAAACGGTTGGCGGTGACTTGGCGAGGTCACCCAGATAAGGCGACACCAATATGTCATCATCCTTTGGCGCGTAATGGCCGTCGAAATATTCCATGCTCTCTTTGGTGAGCAAAAAGCCTTCGGCAAATTCGTCCATTGATCCGCCTTCTGCGTCCATGCGCGTGGCGGGATAGATCGGAAATTGTGCGATGACGGGAACAGAGGTGGGTTCGTCGGCCAGCACCTGTCCGGCCACCAGCGCGAGATTGCCCCCGGCACTATCGCCGCAAGGGATCAATCCGCTGATATTGAGTTTCAGCTGCTGCTGATTGTCGGCCACCCAACGCGTCGCGGCCAGACAGTCCTGCGGGGCCGCCGGGAAGGGTGCTTCTGGTGCCAGCCGGTAATCGACGGCAATGACCGGAAGGTCCATCTCGCGCGCGATATAGGTGCAGAAGCTATGGTGCGACTCAAGGTCGCCAATGACAAAACCTCCACCATGGTAGAAGATGATGACGGGCGTTTCCTGGCTCCGTTCGGCCTGATTGTCATAGAGTCGAAGCGCGATGTCGCCTGCCGGTCCGGGGCAGGACATATCCTCTATCCGCGCTAGATCGACCGCATCGGCTTCGAGCATTGCCGCCATCATATTATACATTTCCCGCGCAGCGGCCGGTTCGACTTCCGACATTAGCGGCTGGTCCGATTGCTCCATCATGGTCAAAATCATCTGCACGTCGGGCCGTATATAAGCGTCTGTCAAAATTTCTTCTCCAACCGGTTAACTGATCGATTAGATCAGGCTATGTTCACTAAGCAAGCGCTAATCGGGACCGGGTGCCCAAACAAATGCTTTATCCCTATTAGTTTTTGTGGTTTGAAGCGCCCGGCATTGCTGCTCTAGGGGGCATTGCGTAATAACAAAGGCACGGAATCAATCATGGCCACCGCGTTCAAGCAGGAAGAACCCAATAATCCCCATCCCGACGGCGCCGAAAATGTCGTCGTCCGTTTCGCTGGCGATAGCGGCGACGGGATGCAGCTGACCGGAGGGCAGTTCACCCTCTCGACGGCGCTGGCAGGCAATGATCTGGCCACATTCCCTGATTTTCCGGCCGAAATTCGGGCACCGCAGGGAACTTTGTTCGGCGTCTCCGCCTTTCAGATCAACTTTGGTTCGCGCGCGATTGAAACCGCCGGCGACGAACCGGACGTGCTGATCGCGATGAACCCGGCTGCGCTGAAGACCAATGTCCAGGCGGTCCGCCCGGGCGGGCTGGTGATCGCCGATGAAGGCGAATTCGGCAAACGCAATCTCGACAAGGCCCATTATGACAGCAATCCACTGGAAGATGGCTCGCTGGCCAAATGGCAATTGCTCAAGCTCAATATTTCGCAATTGACGCTGGACGCGGTGCAGCCGTTCGGACTGGGTAACAAGGAAGCGCTCCGCTGCAAGAATATGTGGACGCTGGGCCTGGCGCTGTGGATGTTCGAACGCGATCGTGAACCAGTGGTACAATGGCTGAAGGCCAAATTCGCCAAATTGCCGGACATCGCCAATGCGAATATCGCGGCGCTCAACGCCGGCCATGCCTATGGCGAGACCGCAGAAATTTCCGGTGATGGCCTCGGTGGCGGACATTTGCAACACCACAAGGTGGCTGCGGCTCCGGCTGAACCGGGCACATATCGAACCGTAACCGGAGCAGAATCCCTGTCTCTGGGACTGGTCGCCGGTGCGCGACTGGCCGGACTGCCGATGTTCTTTGGCGGCTATCCGATTACCCCGGCCTCGGCGATCCTGCATCATCTGTCGCGGCTCAAGGAATTTGGGGTCACGACCTTTCAGGCCGAAGACGAGATTGCCGCGATTACCGCCGCCATCGGTGCAAGCTATGCTGGCAGCCTGGGGATCACCTCTTCTTCCGGTCCCGGCATTGCCTTGAAGGGCGAGGCCATGGGCCTGGCCATCATGACCGAATTGCCGCTGGTGATCGTCAATTCGCAGCGGGGCGGTCCTTCGACCGGCCTGCCGACCAAGACCGAGCAATCGGATCTTTACCAGGCTGTTTATGGTCGCAACGGCGATGCGCCGATGCCGGTGATCGCCGCGCGCTCACCCGAGGACGCCTTTTATTGCGCCATCGAAGCGGTGCGAATCGCCGTGCAATATATGACGCCGGTGATGCTGCTGACCGACGGCTATATCGCCAACGCGGCAGAGCCGTGGAAGATTCCCGACGTTGATACGCTGGAGCGTTTTCCAGTCAGCTTCATGACCGAAAAACCGGATGGGCCGCTATTGCCGTATAGTCGGGATGCCAATCTCAAACGGCCCTGGATCAAGCCCGGGACGCCGGGACTGATGCACCGGATTGGCGGAATCGAGAAAGGCGTCGATACCGGCCATATCGAATATGGTCCGGCCAACCACCAGACGATGACCGATATCCGGCGCGACAAGATACTCGGCGTCGCCGACAGCCTGCCGGATCAGGACCTCGCCTTTGGCAAGGCTGGCGCGAAACTGGGAGTCGTCGGTTGGGGTTCGACCTTTGGTCCGATCCATCAGGCGGTATTGCGGGCCAGCACCGCGGGCAGGGACGTCGCGCATGTTCATATCCGCAACATCTGGCCGCTGCCGAAAAATCTTGGCGAGTTGCTCAGGAGTTTCGACCGGATCATTGTGCCGGAAATGAACACCGGGCAGCTGAAGACGATCTTGCGCGACCAATATCTGGTCGATGCAAAACCGGTGAACAAGGTTTCCGGCCAGCCGTTTACCATTGCCGAAATTGCCGCGGCGATTGAGGAGAATCTGTCATGAACGAGATGACCAAAATCACGACGACGCTGAAAGACTGGGAAACCGATCAGGAAGTGCGCTGGTGCCCGGGTTGCGGCGATTATGCGATACTCAAGGCGGTGCAGCGGACCATGCCCGATCTGGGCGCTGATCCGTCCAATACGGTGTTCATCAGCGGCATCGGCTGCTCCTCGCGCTTTCCATATTATATGGAGACTTATGGTTTTCATACGATTCATGGGCGCGCGCCGGCGGTTGCCACTGGCGTGAAGTTGGCCAACCCGGATCTCGACGTATGGATCATCACCGGGGATGGCGATGCGCTGTCGATCGGCGGCAACCACACCATGCATCTGCTGCGCCGCAATCTCGATTGCCAGCTGATGCTGTTCAACAATGAAATTTATGGCCTGACCAAGGGCCAATATTCGCCGACCAGCCGGCAGGGCACGCATAGCCCCTCGACGCCTTATGGTTCGGTTGACCGGCCCGCTTCACCCTGTGCTTTTGCGCTCGGCGCGGGTGCCCGTTTCGTCGCACGCGGTATCGATATCCACAAGGGCTTGCCCGACGTGCTGAAAGCTGCACATGCGCACAAGGGCACGTCCTTTATCGAGATTTTCCAGAATTGCATCGTCTACAACAAGGATGTGTTCGAGGAATTTGCTGCCAAGAAGACCGCGGACGACACCCAGCTGCATCTGCTGAACGGCGAACCGATGCTGTTTTCCAAAGGCACAAAGGGCATCACGCTCAACCACAAAACCTTGCAGCTGGAAGTGGTCGACGTGGTCGATGGCGACTGGGAGGCCGCTGGTGTGATCGTCCATGACGCGACCAACCGCTCGGTGGCACATATGCTGGTCGAAATGCAATTTGGTGCCTTCCCGATGGCCTTGGGCGTGCTCTATGATGATCCGCGGCCGACATTTGAAGCGGCTGTCGTGGCGCAGAATATTGCGTCGTCGGCTGGCAAGAAGCCCGATCTGCAAGGGCTGCTGAACAAGGGGCAGACCTGGACGGTAACCGAGGACGGACCGGAACTGTAAAGCTATTGGATCGCACAAAGACATGAAGGCACTAAGATGAGAGTGTGGAGCGTCTGGTAAATTACTGTTCCCGCCGCTAGGCGATGCAAATGCTTTGTGGCTTCCTGTCTTCGTGCGAGATAAAAAATTGGATAATCTGACCCACAGTCTCGCCGGTGCCGTTCTCGGCCAGATGGGCCTGAAGAAAAAAACCGGCCTTGGCATGGCGACGCTGATCATTGCCGCCAATATTCCCGATATCGATGCGGTCGCGACCTTGCTGGACGGGGTCCAGCATCTGGCGATCCGGCGCGGGATCACCCATGGGCCGATCGCGATGCTGCTGCTGCCGCTGTTGCTGACCGCGATCATGATCGGCTTCGACCGCTGGCAGACCAAGCGCGGCAAGCGGCCGGCCGACCGGTTGCCTATCCACAAAGGCTGGCTACTGGCGCTGGCCTATATCGGTTGTCTGAGCCACCCGGCGCTGGACTGGCTGAACAGTTACGGCATCCGTCTGCTTGAGCCCTTTTCCTCGCAATGGTTTTACGGCGATAGTATTTTCATCATCGATATCTGGATCTGGGCGGCCCTGATTGCCGGTTTCTGGCTTTCGCGGCGGCGAGAAAAGCGAGACGTGCGCCATTGGTCTCGTCCGGCCTGGCTCAGCTTCGCCGCAGTCTGCGCCTATATTTTCGCCAATGGCCTGATCACAGGCAAGGCAGAAGCGGAGACCACGGATATTCTTGCGGCCAGAGTCTCGGCAACCGGCGCTTCGCCCGCAAGCAGGGCGGAGCCGGAAACGGTCGTTGCCAATCCGACTCCCCTCCTGTTCTGGAAAAGGGAAATATTGTGGCGCAATGAAGCGGCTTATGGGTCGGGAGAATATGACCTGTTTGGCGGGGTGTCACTTGGCCAGAAGCAGAAGATACCGGACTATAGCGCAAGGCTGGAGCCGGAAATTACCAGAGTCAGCGACGATGCCGCAGCTTTTCTGTTCTGGTCGCGGATGCCGGTCATTACGGCGACCGATACTCGTGTAACCGTCAGAGACCAGCGTTTCATGGATCCGCTGGTCGGGGATCGGTTCACTGTTCGACTCGATGTCCGCAAAGACAGGTTGGAACAGAAAATTCCCTGAGTCATGGCACGGATATGACAAAGCCCAAAATCATCTGGTTTCGACGTGACTTGCGCCTATCCGATCAAGGCGCTGTTGCCGCTGCCGCCGCTACCAACGGCCCGGTCATTCCGGTCTATATTCTTGACGATGAATCGCCCAAACACCGCATCATGGGCGGCGCTTCGCGCTGGTGGTTGCATCGGTCACTGGAAGAATTGGAAGCATGTTTGCTGAGGCTCGGTTCGCGCCTGATCCTGCGCCGGGGATCTGCTGCCGGGCATTTGGCCGAAATTGTCAAATCAACTGGAGCGGATGAAATCCATGGGCTGCACCATTACGAACCCTGGTGGATCAATGCGGAGCGAGCGGTCGAGAAGGCACTGGGCGATCAGGCGCGGCTGATCCTGCATGATGGCAATTATCTGCTGCCGCCGGGGACGGTGACGACAGGCGCTGGCGATCCCTATAAAATCTATACGCCGTTCTGGAAGGCGCTGCGCCAGCATATGCCCCCAGCCGATGCCAGGCCTGCGCCGGACGCGCTTTCTGCGCCGGATAGCTGGCCGGATAGCGACAGTCTTGACGATTGGCGGCTGCTGCCGGCCAATCCCGACTGGGCCTCGGCCTTCGGCGATCATTGGCAGCCGGGAAGCGCCGGAGCGGAAGCAAATCTGGAGGATTTCGCGGACAAAGCTGCAGGATATGACGAGGGCCGCAACCTGCCTTCAGAGCCGCTGGTCTCCCGCCTGTCGCCGCACCTGCATTTCGGCGAGATCAGCCCGGCTACCGTCTGGAACCGGCTGGCCGGGCAGGGCAGCAAGGTCGAGACCTATCTGAAGGAGCTGGTCTGGCGCGACTATGCGCAGAATGTGATCGATCAATTTCCGCAATATGGCAGCGAGAGCTATCGCGAGAAAATGCGGTCGCTGCCGTGGCGCGATATGGGGGATGCCGAGGTCAAAGCGGACTTCGAGGCCTGGTGCCAGGGCAAGACCGGATATCCGATTGTCGATGCCGGGATGCGCGAACTCTGGGCGACCGGCTGGATGCACAACCGGGTGCGGATGATTGCCGCGAGCTTTCTGATCAAGCATTTGCTGATTGACTGGCGCGAGGGCGAGCAATGGTTCTGGGACACGCTGGTTGATGCCGATTATGCTTCCAACAGCGTCAACTGGCAATGGGTCGCCGGGACCGGTGTGGACAGCAATATGTTTGTCCGGATCATGGCCCCGCTGAGCCAGTCGGAAAAGTTCGATGCTGGTGATTATGTCCGCCAGTGGGTTCCGGAACTGTCGGATATTGACGATCCCTATATCCATGATCCGGAAGAACATGGCTGCAAGCCCGAGTCTTACCCCGCAAAAATCATCGCACATAGGGCAGGCCGGCAACGTGCTTTGGATGCCTATGACAAGGTGAAATAGGGGCGGGGATTGAAACGCGGGCGGCCAGCCGGTAAGAATGGCGCGCAGATCAAATGGAATTGAGGTCGATGAACAAATAGGTCGCCATCAGGCAACATCGAAATCTACCCGTTCAGTTCTCCGGGCTGGATATTTTGACATCTATGTTCAGGATCTTTCATGCACAGATTATCAGGAAAATTTTGCGTTATCACCGGTGCCGCCCGCGGCATTGGCCAAGCGATTGCCAAGGCCTTTGTCGACGAAGGCGCGACGGTGCTGCTTACCGATTATGACGCAGGTACATTGATCGCCACTGGCGAGGAACTGGGATGCAAGACGCTGGTTCTGGACGTTGAGCAGGAATCAGACTGGGAACGGCTGGCTGCCTTGCATCCCGATGCTGATGTTGTCGTCAACAATGCAGGAGTGACGGGTTTCGAGCAGGGCGTAGGGCCGCATGACCCGGAACATGTGTCGCTGGAAGACTGGCGAGCGGTACACCGGATCAATCTGGACGGCACCTTCCTCGGTTGTCGCTATGCGATCAGGGCGATGAAGGAAAAAGGCAGCGGGTCGATCATCAATATCTCGTCGCGATCCGGCTTGGTCGGGATCCCGGGTGCGGCAGCCTATGCCTCGTCCAAGGCCGCCATTCGCAATCATACCAAGTCCGTCGCTCTCTATTGTGCGCAGCAAGGCTGGAAAATCCGCTGCAACTCGATTCATCCCGCCGCGATCATGACGCCGATGTGGGAACCGATGCTGGGTGAGGGGGCGGCGCGTGCGGAAACGGAAAAGGCGCTGGTCCGGGAGACGCCCTTGCAGCGCTTTGGCGAGGCCAGCGAAGTGGCGGCGATTGCGGTGCTGCTCGCATCCGATGAAGCCAGCTATATTACCGGCTCGGAACTGAATATCGATGGCGGCATTCTCGCTGGTTCGGCTGCCGCGCCCGGATCATGAGCCAAGGGATAGTTCTACGTTGCCAAGCGCTTAGCGCTGGTCCATATTTGTGCGCATGAATGTCGAAGCACCTAGACGCGGTCAACATCTGCTTGACGGACGAAAACGTTTCGCCACTGGCGGCGGGTTGGTCCCACGCCTGCTGGCCCCCGGCTTTCATCATATTCTGGACCGGATTGATGCCGGACTGGACCATGGCACGTTCGAGGGAAAATTACCCGACGGCACGACCCGGATATTGGGTGGTCGCGGCGAAGGGCCGATGGCAGAGGTCACGCTGCACAGCTGGAATGCGTTGCTGCGGCTGATCAACAGCGGCTCGGTCGGCTGGTACCGGGCATGGGAACTGGGCGAGTGGGAAAGCCCCGATCTGGTCACCGTTTTTGACTTGTTTACCCGTAATCGCACAGGCCTGAAAAGCACGGGCCGTGCATCGGGCTTGTTCAACTGGATCGTTAGCCGGCGTCACCGGAAGCGGCACAATGACCAACGCCGGGCCCGACAGAATATCCAATATCATTACGACCTCGGGAATGATTTCTATCAGCTCTGGCTGGATCAAAGCATGAGCTATTCCAGCGCAATTTTTGCTGATGAAGAAGACAGTCTGGAAGTCGCTCAGCGCAACAAGATCGCCGCGATCGCGCAACGCCTGGCGGCCAAGCCGGGGGACAGCGTGCTGGAAATCGGCTGCGGCTGGGGATCGCTCGCGGGCACATTGGCACGTGACCATGGTCTGGAAGTGACCGGCATATCGCTCTCCGACGAACAGACGGCCTGGGCCAGAGATCACCATCCCGAAGTTCGCTATCTGATCCAGGACTATCGGGATGTCGATGGTCAATATGATGCCATCGCCAGTGTCGAAATGGTGGAAGCGGTCGGGCAGCAATATTGGCCGCACTTCCTTGACTGCATTGCCCGCAATCTGAGACCGGGTGGCCGCGCGGTGCTGCAATATATCGTCATCGCGGACGATATTTTTGACCAATATGCCGCCAGCGCCGACTTCATCCAGACCTATATTTTCCCCGGTGGCATGCTCCTTTCCGATAGCCGGTTCCGGGCGCTCGCCGATGCACGGGGCCTGCAATGGACCGACCAGACGAATTTTGGTCTCGACTATGCGCGGACATTGAAAATCTGGCGAGAGCGATTTGACGAGGTGGTTGAGCGGGGCGCGTTGCCGGTCGGTTTCGATGAAAAATTCGTTCGACTGTGGCGATTCTATCTGGCCTATTGCGAAGGCGGTTTTCGCGGCGGCGGTATTGATGTCGCGCAAGTGACACTGATAAAAGAATAATGACCGAGGGAGAGTGGGACAATGAGAAACATAGCCAAACTGGCCATGCTTGGGGCTGCCTGCATCAGCCTGTCGGCTTGCGAACAAGCCCAAAAAGCCGTGGCAAATGCCGCCGGCTTGCCGACTGACGAAAACGTGCTGTTCTGGACCCAGGATCAACGCGACAATGCGTTCCGCCAGATGGAGGTGCTGACCACGACCCGGACGATTGAGGCGGGCGACAATATTCGCCAACTGGAAGCAGGAGCGTCTATTCCGAAGGAACTGGCCACCGAAAGCGGCAGCGTGACTATCGATGACTATATGGCAGACCAGCGGTTGGCGGGACTGGTTATCTTGCAGGACGGCAAGATCCGGCTGGAAGAATATCGCATGGATTTTGGCAAGGATAAGCGCTGGACCAGTTTTTCGGTCGCCAAGTCGCTGGTGTCGACTCTGGTCGGGGCGGCAATCAAGGATGGCTTTATCAAGTCACTGGACGATCCGCTGACCACTTATATTCCGGAGCTGAAAGGCAGCGGCTACGATAAGGTGACGGTCGAACAATTGCTGACGATGACCTCGGGCGTGAAATGGAACGAGGATTATGAGGACAAGGACAGCGATGTAGCCCGGTTCAACACGACCAAATCCACGGACGGAGTCGATCCGGTCATTCTCTATATGAAGACGCTGGTCAGCGAAGCCGAGCCCGGCACGCGCTGGCAATATAATACCGGCGAGACCAATTTGATCGGAGTCCTGGTCGCCAAGGCGACCGGCAAGTCGCTCTCCGAATATCTCTCCGAGAAGGTGTGGAAGCCATATGGGATGGCCCAGGATGCGGTCTGGATCCTGAATGACGGCGGCAAGGAAATCGGTGGTTGCTGCCTCTCAGCCACCACGCGCGATTTCGCCTTATTCGGGCAGTTTGCGATGGACGGCGGAGTGATTAATGGCGTTTCCGTCGTCCCCGAAGGCTGGTTTGCAAAGGCGGGTACCAAGCAGGCCGATATCGAGCAGCCGGGAGCGGGCTATGGCTATCAGTGGTGGACCTTTGATGATGGCAGCTACGCCGCGCAGGGTATTTTCGGGCAGGGAATATTCATCGACCCCAAACGCAAGCTGGTGATTGCCGGCAATGGCAATTGGCCAAGAGCAACTCCGGATGACAAGAAGGTGGGACGCGATGCCTTTTATCGGGCTGTCCAGAAGTACCTCGATAGCGAAGCGGTGCCGGCTAGCTGATTTCGAACCGTTCGCCGGTTGTAAAATCGCTGGCCAATATCTCGACCAAGCGGTCCGCCACGACCGACGGCAGCTTGACGCTGGCAGGGTCCTCGCCGGGATAGGCGTGGGCGCGCATTTCGGTCCGGGTGCGACCGGGATCGACAATTGCCGTGCGAATCTTGCCCAAATTGCGCGTTTCTTCTCCATAACTGAGCACAAGTGTCTCAAGCGCGGCCTTTGATGCCCCATAAGCACCCCAGAATGCCCGCGGTTTCCGGCCCACGCTGCTGGTCATGGCCAGCAGCCGGGCGTTGTCGCTTTTGCGCAGCATCGGATCAAAGCCGGCGATCATCGCTTGCTGGGCGATGAGATTGAGGGTCAGAATCTTGTTGAATTCCTTGCCGTCTATCGCCGGAACCGGTCCGAGGGATCCAAGCATGGCGGCGTTGAGCACCAGGATGTCAAGCCCGTCCCAGCGGCCGGCAATCGCCGTGGCCAGCCGTCCGATACTGTCACCATCGGTCAGATCCAGTGGCGCGATCGTGGCATTGCCGCCGGCCAGGTGGATCTGCTCTTCAATTTTTTCCAGGCCATCGGCGTTACGCGCGGTGATCACGACATGGGCGCCTTGCTTGGCCAGCGCCAGCGCCGTGGCCGCACCGATGCCGCGGCTCGCGCCTGTAACCAGCGCCAGTTGACCTTCAAATTTCATCACTAGCTGGCCGTCTGCTTGATGCGCGGTAAATCGCCGGACGGGATTTCCTTGTGCTGCGACTCCGAAGAATCCATCCGTTCGTTCAGCATGCTGAGCTGGTCGGGTTCTTCCTCGCCGTCGCGATCGGTCAGGGCAGTAGGATAGGCACCGGTGAAACAGGCATCGCAATATTGCGGCTGGATATCGCGGCGGCTTTCTTCACCAGCGGCGCGGTAGAGCCCGTCAATCGACACGAAGGCGAGACTGTCTGCCTGGATGAACTCACACATTTCCTGAACAGACTTTTGCGCTGCGAGCAATTTTTCGCGCTTTGGCGTGTTCACACCATAAAAGCAGCTGTGCATGGTTGGTGGACTGGCAATCCGCATATGCACTTCGGCCGCTCCAGCTTCGCGCATCATCTGGACGATCTTCATGCTGGTCGTGCCGCGCACGATCGAATCGTCGACCAGCACGATTTTCTTGCCATTGACCAGCGGCCGGTTGGCATTGTGCTTGAGCTTGACGCCGAGATGCCGAACGCCATCTGTCGGCTGAATGAATGTGCGCCCGACATAATGCGAGCGGATGATGCCCAGTTCGAAGGGAATTCCCGATTGTTCGGCGAAGCCGAGTGCAGCAGGAGTGCCGCTATCGGGAACCGGGATGACGATATCGGCATCGACCGGGCTTTCGATCGCCAGCTGGACACCGATTTGCTTGCGCACGCTATAGACGGAATTGCCGTCGACGATCGAGTCTGGCCGGGAAAAATAGACATGTTCGAAAATGCAGGGGCGCGATTGTGCATCGGCGAACGGGCGATGCGACCGCAATTCCCCGTTGGTGACAACGATGAGTTCGCCGGGTTCCACGCTGCGGACATATTCCGCGCCGACCAGATCCAGCGCGACGGTTTCCGAGGCAAAGACATAGGCTTCGCCGATCCGGCCCATGACCAGCGGCCGGATGCCGAGCGGATCGCGGCAGGCAATCATACCGTCGGCAGTCATGCAGATCAGCGAATAAGCGCCTTCGACCTGCTTCAACGCATCGATAAACTTGTCCAGCAAGGTCCGATATTTGGAGGTGGCCAGCAGATGGATGATGACTTCGGTGTCGCTGGTCGACTGGAAAATCGAACCGTGGCGCACCAGTTCCTCACGCAATAGCAAGGCGTTGGAAATATTGCCATTATGCGCGATGGCAAAGCCGCCGGAAGCGAGATCGGCTTCGAGCGGCTGGATGTTGCGCAACGTACCCGCCCCGGTGGTCGAATAGCGGACATGGCCACAGGCTGAATCGCCCCGGAGCCGGCGTATCACTTCTTCGCTGTCGAAATTGCCTGCAACGGGTCCTAGCGCGCGATGACTGTAGAATTCCTTGCCATTCCGGCAGGTGATGCCGGCCGCTTCCTGGCCGCGGTGCTGCAACGCATGCAGACCAAGCGCAACCATCGCAGCAGCGTCTTCAATGCCGGCGATACCAAAAACGCCGCACTCTTCCCGTAGCTTGTCGTCATCAAACGGGTGGGTAGTCAGCATATCTCACCTGGCTTGTAAGTGGTCGGGCGGGGGATGTGTGGCATATAGGTTTGAAACCCGGCTTTGTCTGCCCCCAATGTCATAAAATCATAATATTGCGCGAATGAGCAAGTATGGGCCGGAGCCATTGCGTCATTACCCGTTGCGCGTGACCGGATCGGGCCTTAATCGTCGGTCATGACGAAAAATGACAATGATCGCGAAAGCGGAAATCTGCTGCAGCCGAAATATGATTCGAATGGTCTGATCACGGCGGTGGTCACCGATGATTTGTCCGGTGACCTGCTGATGCTGGCCCATATGAACGCCGAGGCCTTGCAAAGGACGCAGGACAGCGGCGTGGCCCATTTTTATTCCCGCAGTCGTCAATGTCTCTGGAAGAAGGGCGAGACATCCGGCAATATTCTGGCGGTAACCGAGATGCGGATCGATTGCGATCAGGACGCGCTGTGGATCAAGGCGAGGCCAGCGGGTCCCGCCTGCCACACCGGCCAGAATAGCTGCTTCTATCGCAAGATCGTCAACGGCAAGCTTGAGCCGATCGGATGAACCGCAGCTTTGCGCTGTTCCTTGCACTTTTTGTCGCAGCCTGTGGCCAGGGTCAGTCAGATCCGCAAGAGGCCGTGGCGGAACTTTCGCCGCTCGACCAAGCTGCGATTGATGCCGGTGTCATTCCCGATATACGCAATGTCACTCTCGCCGGCGCCTTTGAACATATTAGCGATTTGGGCACGGACCGGTTCTGCGCGGTGGGCAACGACGAAAATGGCTATCAGATCGGGATGATCGCCATGTTCGGACCGGAGACGAAATGCGAAGGGCTGGGGGAGGCCGAGCGCAATGGCGAAAATGTTCAAATCACCCTAAACAGCGAAGAAACATGCAGTTTTACAGCAGGTTTTGATGGCGTCGAATTGAAGCTGCCTGGCGAACTGCCGGAGGGTTGTGCAAGCTATTGCAGCCCGCGGGCCGGATTTGAAGGCGTGACTTTCTATATGATCGGCGAGGGCGATGCGGTTGCCCGTTCAACCAGTGGCCGGGATTTCGAATATCTGTGCCCTGGCGGATAGCATTGACGTTTACGTTAGCGTAAGCTATACGCTATTCATGTCGAAGCCGCCAAGCCATGCCGAACTTGACACGCCGGACCTGAAGAATCGGGAAACCTATACAATTTCCGACTTGTCGGAAGAGTTTGGAGTCACCGCACGGGCCCTGCGTTTTTACGAGGACGAGGGTCTTATTGCCCCCGACCGCCGAGGATTATCGCGCATTTATACCAAGCGGGATCGAGCACGCCTTGCCTGGATCATGCGCGCCAAGAATGTCGGATTCAGCCTGATCGAAATCCGCGAGATGATCGATCTCTATGATGTGGGTGATGGCAGGCAGACGCAAATGCAGGTGACGATCGAAAAATGTCAGGAAAAGGTCGATACGCTCAAGCGACAGCGCGCCGACATCGACAGTTCGATCAAGGAACTGACCGGTTTTATAAAGACTGTGCAGGCCGCCATGGCGGACGCAAAAGCGCAGCATCAATAGAGGATAGATGCCGGTAATATCCGGCAACCTTTTTGAGTAGAAAGTAGAAAATCATGCCCAGCTATACCGCGCCGATCGGCGAAGTCCGTTTCATTCTGAACGAAGTTCTCAATCTGGAACAATATGCCGGCGTTTCCGGATTCGAAAATGCGTCGCCTGAAATGGTCGATGCCATCCTCACCGAGGCAGGGAAATTTTCGACGGAAGTACTGCATCCGCTCAATCAGTCCGGCGACGAGGAAGGATGTACCCGTCACGACGATGGTTCGGTTTCGACGCCCAAGGGTTTCAAGGAAGCCTTTCAGAAACTTACCGAGGGTGGCTGGACGACATTATCGGGTCCCGAAGAATATGGCGGCCAGGGCCTGCCCCGCGTGGTCGGCAATGCGGTCATGGAGTTCATGGTTTCGGCCAATCAGGCGCTGGAAATGTACACCGGTCTGACGCAAGGCGCGATTGCCTCGATCCTGACTGAAGGCAGCGAAGAACAGAAGCAGATTTACGCCACGCAGATGATCGCCGGCAATTGGACAGGAACGATGAACCTGACCGAAGCCCATTGCGGTACCGACCTGGGCCTCATCCGCACCAAGGCGGAGCCGATGCCTGGCGGCAGCTATGCGATCACGGGTCAGAAGATTTTCATTTCCGCCGGCGAGCATGATCTGGCTGAAAATATCATCCATCTCGTGCTGGCAAAGACACCGGGTGCGCCGGATAGTTCCAAAGGTATCTCGCTTTTCATCGTCCCGAAATTTCTGGTCAATGATGATGGAACGCTCGGAGAGCGCAATGGCGTGAGCTGTGGCTCGATCGAGGAGAAAATGGGTATTCACGGCAATGCCACCTGCGTGATGAACTATGATGGAGCGACCGGCTATATGGTCGGAGAAGAGAATAAGGGTCTGCGCGCCATGTTCATCATGATGAATGCGGCGCGGCTTGGCGTGGGACTGCAGGGACTGGCGCAAGCCGAAATCGCTTATCAAAATGCAGTTATATATGCCGGCGATCGTCGGCAGGGCCGGGCGCTGACCGGAGCGCAAGATCCGGAAGAGAAAGCGGACACTTTGTTCGTCCACCCCGATGTCCGGCGCATGCTGATGGACGGCAAGGCTTTCACCGAGTCGATGCGGGCGCTGGTTCTCTGGGGGGCCCTGCAGGTCGATCTGGCGGACAAGGCGGAAACCGAGGAAGACCGGGAACTGGCCAATGATCTGGTCAGTCTGCTGACTCCCGTGGTCAAGGGTTACGGCACCTATATGGGCTATCAGATCGCGACAGAATCGCAGCAGGTCTATGGCGGCCATGGCTATATCCGGGAATGGGGCATGGAACAGTTCGTGCGCGATGCCCGGATTGCGATGATTTACGAAGGCACCAATGGTATCCAGGCGATGGATCTGGTGGGACGCAAGCTGGGCCAGAATGGTGGTCGTGCGGTCCAGGCCTTTTTCAAAGTAGTCGCCGACGAGCTTGCCGAAGCAAAAGAACATGAGAAGCTATCGAAATTTGCCGATGCGCTCGAGAAAGCCAATGGTGAGCTGCAGAAAGCGACGATGTGGTTCATGCAGAATGCGATGGCCAATCCGAACAACGCCGGGGCAGGTGCTTATCATTATATGCACCTGATGGGCATTGTTGCGCTGGGTCTGATGTGGTTGCGGATGAGCAAGGCTGCCCAGGCGGCCCTGGATGCGGGATCGGACAATCCGAAATATTATCAAGCCAAGCTGGTGACGGCGCAATATTTTGCGGAACGGTTCCTGCCGGATACTGGCTCCCTGCGCCGCAAGATCGAAGGTGGCAGTGATTCTATCATGGCGCTGGAACCCGAGATGTTTGCGGTCGCCTGAGGACCCGCGACCTTCCGGTCAATTTCGCGATAAACGGTGTGTACCGATCGACGGGTGCCCAAAAACAGCCATCGGGCGTTTCTGCGGCGCGGATGGTCGAAGGCAGATGGACCCGCGATGACGAATTTGGCACAAAAGCGGTGACAGGCGAATGATATGCATAAGGAGTATATGCAATGCATTCCAACAGAAGCGCAAATCGTCTGCGCCGTTTAACACCCTATCTGGTCACCGTCGGATTGGGATTATCGGTCGCAGCCCATGCTGCCGAGCCGGAACCTGCGGATGACGTTCAGACGGAAACCGAAATTCCCGCCCCCACTCTTGATATAGATGGGGACGGCACGATGGATGCCTGGGACCGTAATGGTGATGAACAGCCGGATGCCTGGGATAGCGACGGTGACGGTCAGCCTGATCTGTTCGACAACGATGGCGACGGCCAACATGACTAGCCTGTCTGGTCACCCCCTGCAAAGCACCGGACCTAATATTGGTCCGGTGTTTTTCCGGTTTCGAATATCTCGTCAAACATGCTGAGCATGGCCGCCTTGCTCTGCCGGTCTGCCGACATGTTATAGCGCACGGCTTCGAGCGCCTTTGCATTGCTGGCGGGATCGGTAAACCCATGCAACACGCCAGAATAGATATGCACATGGTAATCGGCACCGGCGATGTCCATTTCGTCCATAAATGTCCGCACCTGCTTGGGCGGGACAAATGGATCGGCCCGGCCGTGGCAGACCAGGATCCGTGATTTTATCATTCCTCGCTTGGCCGGCAAAGGCGTTGCCAGCAGGCCATGGAAACTCACCACAAGAGCGATATCTTCACCGCTCCGCGCCATTTCGAGCACAATCTCCCCGCCCATGCAGTAGCCGATTGCGGCAATCCGGTTATTGGCCAGTCTGGACCGAATGCGCAATTCTGCCAGCGCGCAGCGAAACCGTTCGCGATAATATTCGGCGTCGGCGCGCAAGGCGTCTGCCAGCTGGCGCGCTTCGCGAATATCCTCGATGACTCCCTTGCCATAGATGTCACAGACCATCGCGCTATAGCCGAGAGACGCAAGCCATCGGGCGCGATCAAACATCAGCTGGGTCGGGCCGGCAATCGTCGGCACGATCAATATGCCCGCGCGCGGATAGCGGCTGGGTTGCGCCATATAGCCGGACAATTCCACATCACCGTGCCGATAGGTGAATTGATTTACCTCGATCGAACTCATTCTTCGGGCAAAAACTCCGGCACGGACAGATAGCGCTCACCGGTATCATAGTTGAAGCCGAGCACCTTTGCCTGGCTGCCGAGTTCCGGCAGCTTCTGTGCAATCGCGGCCAGAGTCGCACCGGAGGAAATGCCGACCAGCATGCCTTCTTCCCTGGCGGCTCTCAGCGCCATGGCCTTGGCATCGGCCGGGTCGACCTGGATCGCGCCATCGATGCTTTTCGTGTGGAGATTGCCGGGGATGAAACCGGCGCCAATGCCCTGAATCGGGTGCGGCCCCGGTTGGCCGCCGCTGATCACCGGCGAAGAGGAGGGTTCGACCGCATAGACTTTCAAATGGCTCCAATGTTCTTTCAGCACCTCGGCAACCCCTGAGATATGGCCGCCTGTGCCCACGCCGGTGATGATCGCATCGAGCGGATCATCCTTGAAATCATTGAGGATCTCGATAGCCGTGGTGCGTTTGTGCACTTCAAAATTGGCCGGATTCTCGAATTGTTGCGGCATCCAGGATCCCGGGGTCTGATCGACCAGTTCCTGCGCGCGCTCGATCGCACCCTTCATCCCTTTTTCCTTCGGGCTGAGGTCGAAGGTCGCACCATAAGCCAGCATCAGCCGGCGGCGTTCGAGCGACATGGATTCGGGCATCACCAGAACCAGAGTGTAGCCCTTGACCGCGGCAACCATGGCCAGTCCGACGCCGGTATTGCCGGAAGTCGGCTCGATGATCGTGCCGCCGGGCTTGAGCGCACCGGATTTCTCGGCATCCTCGATCATCGCCAGACCGATTCGGTCCTTGATCGATCCGCCGGGATTGGCACGTTCCGACTTGATCCACACATTGGCGTCGCCAAACAGGCGCTGCATCCTGATATGCGGGGTATTTCCGATCGTTTCGAGAATGTTATTGGCAATCATTGTCCTGCACTCCTGCTTATCTTGTCGTAGTTTTCGCCGGCTCCAGATCATCCGGCGGATCAAATGTCTTGGCAGCACCCAATTGGGGGAACAGGCGCGACCATAGTCCTGTTACCACTATAGCACCGGCACCGCCCGCGACAATGGCAGCAATCGGACCGACGAGAACGGCGAGGCCGCCGGACAGGGCATCACCCAGTTCGTTCGACGCGCTGATCGTCATCTGGCTGACCGCATTGACGCGTCCGCGCTTGGCATCCGGCGTGTGCAGCTGGATCAGCGAACTGCGGACATAGACCCCGAACATGTCGGCGGCACCGCAAATTCCCAGGCAGGCCATCGACAGATAGAGGTTGGTGCTGAGGCCAAAGCCGATCGTGCCCAGCCCGAACACAGCCATCGCGGCGAGCATGCTGTTGCCGACATTCTTGCTGAGCGGGGCGAAGGAGAAGATGACGGCGACAATCACCGCGCCGACGGCGGGGGAGGCGGCGAGCAGCGACAGGCCGATTTCGCCCGCATTCAGAATATCCTTGGCGAACACCGGGATCATCGCGGTCGCACCGGCCAGGAACATCACCAGCAGATCCAGCGTGATCGCCCCGAGCACCAGCTTGTTGGTCCAGACATAGGCCATGCCATCACTGACCTGCTGCAGCGGCCCTTTGGTTTTGTCCGCTTCGGGGCGTGGCACCGGTCCGATCAGGAAAATCGCCAGTGTCGCCAGGGCATAAAGCGCCGCACAGACATAATAAGGCAGCGCGGCGTCAACCTTGTACAGCGGTCCGGCCATGCCGGGTCCGGCGATTACCCCGACCTGCCAGGCGATAGTGGACAGCGCAATCGCACGCGGGATCGAAGCTTTCGGGACCAGATTGGGTGCCAGAGAAGTGACCGCCGGTCCGAGAAAGGCCCGGCAGATGCCAAGCAGCACGGCGATGATATAGATGGTCCAGAGCGTGATGCCGCCGCTCGCCGTCAGCAGCGCCAGCGCCAGGGCAATCATCGCCTGGGCGGCGAGCACGATGCGGGCGATCCAGCGGCGATCCATATGATCGGCGACCCAGCCGACCAGCGGCGTCAGAATGAACAGGGGGACGAATTGCAGCAGTCCCAGCAGGCCCAATATACCTGCCGAGGCACTGATACCCATATCCTCGCGAGCCAGATTATAGGCTTGCCAGCCGAGGATCAGCATCATCGCATAAAGCGCGAACATCGACGCCAGTCGCGAGAACCACAGATAGCGATAATTGGCTATCGTGAAAGGATGGGGTGCGGTGCTGCTCACCGGATATCCGCTAGCGATTGTAGGAACTTGCCGCAATCCCTTCGTTCCGCGACCGGACGATTTGGCGGGCAATCGCGCGCCGGAGCGCATGCCGGCCCGTTAACGCTGCCCCTTAACATTCCCGCGACTGCCGTACCGCTGCGGGACGAGGTGAAAATTGGCCAATTGCGAGCGCGAATCCATGGTAAATGCATTGTTAACGAATGGAGCATGATTGATGGTCGAGAAAATAGCTTATCGGGTGAGTGCTGCGGTGCTGTTGATCACCGCGCTGGCGATAATTGCGCTGCTGGTCATGGGACTGACCCGGGCGGATGCCGGATCTGCAGAACGATCAGCTGAAACTGCCGATGCCCAACAAGTTGAGCCGGACACAATGGTGAAAGATGCGCCTGAATTGATGCCTGTCGCCGCGGCTGATGCCGAGTTGACAAGCAGCGCGCCTCTCAGCGACACGTTCGTGGTCAAGCGCATCCTCCAGATCGACGAGCCCTTCGTCCATGGCTATTATAAATGGGATGACGAAGGCGTTCCGGACGGCGAGCTGGTCGTGACCGTCGATCTCAAGGCCGAAAGCATATCGGTGTTCCGCGATGGCTATGAAATCGGTGCAGCGGTGATCACCTTTGGTGATTCCAGAAAACCAACTCCGACCGGTGTTTTTCCGATCAGTCAGAAGAGCAAGGACCATGTCTCCAACATCTATGGCACGCCGATGCCTTACATGATGCGCCTGACCAATGACGGGGTCGCGATCCACGCGTCCGACGTCAAATGGGGCTGGGGGACGCGCGGCTGCATCGGCGTACCACTGGAATTTGCGCGGCTGCTGTTCGAACAGGTCAAGCTGGGCGACCGGGTGATCGTGACCGACGGCAAGATGCTAGGCATGGGCGATGCCATTTTGTAGAAGCGGCGGCCGCCAGCGCACTCGCCGCTTTCGCGCCGAAGCCTTGCACTTACAATAGCCTGGCGGGCTCCCTATATGATGGTGGAGCGGCTGCGGTTTCATGATCGCCAATATGCAAGGTGAATGGTCAGCGTGGTTGGAAATATTTCTGACCGGCAATGCTGAGACAGAAACCGCCCGCGCCTTCGCCGACCCGCCTGTCTCGCCGAACGCCGATCCGCAACTTTCTGCTTACTTACCCGGTAAACCAATAACGCTGCGGCATGTCTGCCTTCATCCGCCGGAACCCGAAAGGACCATAGCATGGCCAAATCACAGAAGAAATCGAACAAGGAAATCCGTAAGCCGAAGGCGGCCAAGGTCAAGACCAATGCATCCAACCCGTCGGACAAGGCGGGCGTCGTTGTCGGTCTCGAGCATATGAAGACCGGCCGCGGGAAGTGAGCCGCCGAAAAGGGCAAATATCATGCGTGTAAAAGCATCCGTTTGCCGGGAACAGGAAGCGCGCCAGCTTGATCTGGCGGCCAATGATCCGCTGGAAAGCCGCCGCAAGGTCGCCGCGGCCGCCGCCAAGGCGTGGGGTATCGAAGCAATTCAGGCGGAGAAGCGCGAAGCTGGTCATATCAGCCCGCGCGACAAGCTGGACGCGGAGATCACCCGGGAATTTGCCGATGAAGATGAGAGTGACGGATTGGCAGACGAGGAATAGGCGACGGATTTACCGTTTGCGCTGAGCTTGCCGAACTGTTGCTATCAACCGAGCGCTGTCCTTCAACAGGCTCAGGACGAACGGATCGGTGCTAGGCCACCTCAATAAACGAATCCAGAACCCGCTTGTCCCCGCTCTTCTCAAACGCGATTTCCAGCTTGTTGCCTTCCTTCACCTTCACTTCGCCATAACCAAATTTGCTGTGGAACACCCGCATGCCGACGGTGACGTCGTCGCGGCCCTTGTTGCCGAGGGAGACGGCGCTGCGGCGGGCTTCCTTGATATTTTGCGGCTTGCTGTCGAAGCCCGAGGACGCGGCGCGTTGCCAGCCGGGGCCGCGCTGGCCGGCTCTGGTGGCGTTGGCGGCGGCGAGATGGGCGAACGGGTCGCTATGCTCGCTCCAGTTGGCGCGCCACAGGCTTTCGCCGCCGCTCATGCTGCTTTCATGCTCGACATGCTCGTCGGGCAGTTCGCCGATGAAGCGCGAGGGGATCGAGCTGTTCCACTGGCCGTAAATGCGGCGGTTGGCGGCGTGGAAGATCGTGCATTTCTTCTTGGCGCGGGTGATCGCGACATAGGCGAGGCGGCGCTCTTCCTCGAGGCTGGCGTTGCCGCCCTCGTCGAGGCTGCGCTGCGAGGGGAATACGCCTTCTTCCCAGCCGACGCAGAAGACATGGTCATATTCGAGACCCTTGGCGCCGTGCATGGTCATGATCGTGACCTTGGCCTCGTCGTCGCGGGCGTCATTGTCCATGACCAGCGAGACATGCTCGAGAAAGGCACCGAGCGTTTCATATTCTTCCATGGCGCGGGCGAGTTCGGTCAGGTTTTCCAAGCGTCCGGCCGCTTCGGTGGAGCGGTCGGCCTGCAGCATCGTCGTATAGCCGCACTCGTCGAGCACGATCCGGGCCAGTTCGGCGTGATCGGTGTCGGTCGCCATCTCCCGCCAGCGAGCGAAATTGCGCATCAGTTCCATGAGGGTGTTGCGGGCTCTGGGGGCTAGTTCGTCAGTGTCGCAGATGGTGTAGGCTGCTGCCGCGAGTGCGATGCCCTGTGACCGGGCGAGGCGGTGAACCTTCTCGATGGTCTTGTCGCCGAGGCCGCGTTTGGGCGTGTTGACGATCCGTTCGAAGGCGAGATCGTCGGCGGGCTGGGCAATGACGCGGAGATAGGCCAGCGCGTCACGGATTTCGGCGCGCTCGTAGAAGCGGAAGCCGCCAATGATCTTGTAGGGCATGCCGATCGAGATGAAGCGATCCTCAAACTCGCGGGTCTGGAACTGGGCGCGGACGAGGATCGCGACATCGTTCAGCGACACCTGGTGGAGCTGCTGCAGCGCCTCGATCTCGTCGCCGGTGCGCCGGGCTTCCTCGGGGCCGTCCCACACGCCGATCACCTGCACCTTGTCGCCTTCGGTTTCCTCGGTCCACAGGGTCTTGCCGAGGCGGCCGCTATTATGGTTAATCAAGGCGGAGGCAGCGGCAAGAATATGCGGGGTGGAGCGGTAATTCTGCTCCAGCTTGACCACCTTGGCGTCGGGAAAATCCTTCTCGAAGCGCAGGATGTTGGCGACTTCCGCGCCGCGCCAGGAATAGATCGACTGATCATCGTCGCCGACGCAGCAGATATTCTTGTGGCTCTGCGCGAGCAGCCGCAGCCAGAGATATTGCGAGCTGTTGGTGTCCTGATATTCGTCGACCAATATATATTTGAAGCGCTGCTGATAGCGCTGCAATATCTCGCGGTTTGTCTTCAGCAGGTTGAGGATGTGGAGCAGCAGGTCGCCGAAATCGCAGGCGTTGAGCGCCTGTAGCCGGGCCTGATAGGCGGCGTAAAATTCCTGGCCGCGGCCGTTGGCATAGCGTTCATTCTCGTTGGCGTCGAGATCGGCGGGATTGAGGCCGCGGTTCTTCCACTGGTCGATCAGACCGGCGAGCATCCGGGGCGGCCAGCGTTTTTCATCAATTTCCGCCGCTTGAATGAGCTGCTTGAGCAGGCGGAGCTGGTCGTCGGTGTCGAGAATGGTGAAATTGCTCTGCAGGCCGACCAGTTCGGCATGCTGGCGGAGCATCTTTGCGCCGATACTGTGGAAGGTGCCGAGCCAGGGCATGCCCTCGAAACTCTCGCCGACGATTCCAGCGATCCGTTCCTTCATCTCGCGGGCGGCCTTGTTGGTGAAGGTCACAGCAAGAATTTCGCTGGGCCAGGCCTTGCGCGAGAAGACGATATGCGCCAGCCGCCGCGTCAGGGCAGCGGTCTTGCCGGTACCCGCGCCAGCCAGCACCAGCACCGGGCCGTCGGTGGTCAGCACCGCCTCGCGCTGCGGCGGATTCAGGCCGCGGACATAAGGCGGGTCATTCTCTGATGGTATATTGACAGTATCGGTCACGGGTGAACAGTTAGGGAACATCGCGCAAGGGAGCAAGGCCCCTGTGATGCTTTTATGTGGTCGGTCATCGTCGCGGAACTATTCGGCTGTTCAAAGGTTGTTGGTTCAGGAACAATATATTTGGAGAGCATCATGCGTAAATTAGCGATTTTCAGCGCCGCCGCAGCAGTCGCCTTTTCCGGAGCTGCCCACGCCATTCAGAATGACATGCAGGATGGCGCAGCAACCCAGGCCAAGGCAGAAGTGCTGACGAAAGCGGCCAATGGCCGGGCGCAAACAGTGATGATGAATGGCAAGGAATATCAGGTTTGCGGCGGCGATGTGACCGACGGCTGTATCAATCCACGCGAAGCGGGGTTGAATTTCGGCAATAGGGCGCTGGACTATTGGCCAGGCAAACCCGCCAGCGAAATGTAATCCTTTTCAAGTCTTTGCCTGAACAGGTTCAGGCGTAAAACGCGAGCCAGTTCAACGGACTGGCTCGCTTTTTCATGACCTACCCGAAAGGACAGGTTGATATTCATGTTGCAATGCACCATTTATACATCATTGGACGGCAAGCCGGTCCCCCAAGGAGCATGACATGAGCAAGAGACTGACCACGAGCGCGATTATAGCCACCCTGCTGATGGCGGCGACAACCCTGTACAGCACGACGCAGCCGAACCAGCAGGAAACCGCTTCTGCCCCAGTCCTGATGGGCGGCTAGAGTCCTTCCGGGCGCAGGAGATGAATCCGCGCCTTGCCGCTATCTCTGGTGCAATCGAGGGTATATCCCTTCACTTCGACATTTTCATGACGCGCGGTTTCGATCGCGACCCAGGCGGATGGTGCAAACCAGCCGTGCCGGCCCAGCTTGTCCAGCGCGACGGCGCCCGCGCCTGAATCATAAGGTGGGTCCATCAGGACCAGATCGTAGGCCTGGCGCGCTGCGCCGAGATGCAGAACCGATCCAATGCGGATATCGGCGCTAGCCCCCAATTTTTCGATATTCTTTTCCAGCGCCTTGAGCGCTTCCTTGTCCTGTTCGACAAAGGTGCAATGCGCCGCGCCGCGTGAGAGCGCCTCAAGGCCGAGCGCGCCGGAGCCGGCAAACAGATCGAGTATCTGCAAATCTTGAAAATCGCCAAGGCGGCTGGTCAGCATCGAGAACAGCCGCTCGCGGGTCCGGTCGGCGGTCGGGCGGGTGGTGTCACCCTTGGGCGCGACGATCGTGCGGCCCCGCCAGTTGCCTGCGATTATGCGCATTTCTTTTCCGCGCGGTACACCGTTCGTCCTGAGCCTGTCGAAGGACAGCTCTCCTCCGGGAGGCGTGGTTCGACAGGCCCACCACTAACGGATAAACACGAATATTCATTCATTTCAATGACTTGCGGAACTGTACCAGATCATGCTGCCGGACCACCTCGATCTCGCCTTTTTGCAGATCGCCGAGCACGAACGGGCCATAGCGGGTGCGGATCAGGCGGGACACTTCGAGGCCGAAATGTTCCAATACTTTCCGCACTTCGCGATTCTTGCCTTCGGTCAGGGTCATTTCGATCCACTGGTTGCGGCCGGTGCGGCGTTCGAGATTGGCGGTGATCGGGCTGTAGTGCATGCCGTCAATGGTGATCCCGCGATAGAGTTCCTCCAGCTGGTTCTGGCTGATTTCGCCGAAGGTCCTCGCGCGATAGGTGCGTTCGATGCCATTTTTGGGCAATTCCATCTGGCGCTTGAATTCGCCGTCGGTGGTCATCAGCAACAGGCCCTCGGTGTTCATGTCGAGGCGGCCGATCGGCATGATCCGCTCCATGTCCTTGGGGAGCACATCATAGATGGTCTTCTTGCCGGAAAAATCCCGTTCGGCGGTCAGATAGCCATTGGGCTTGTGGAAGCGGAACAGCTTGGCCGGTGAGGGTTCGGCGACCGGCTTGCTATCGACGGTGACGCCGGTCAGATTTTTCAGCAGCAGCGAGGGATGCTCGACCAGATCGCCGTTCAGCGCAATCCGGCCCGCCTCGATCATCCGTTCGATTTCGCGGCGCGAAGCAACACCGGCGCGGGCCAGCAATTTGGCGATGCGCTGCCCTTCACGGGTGTCGCTCGGTTGCGCTTTGGGCGCAGCTACGGACTTTGCTCCGGGCGTCGGTTTTGCGCGATATATTCTTGGTGGTTTTTCTTCGGTCATGGCGGCGATCCATGGCGGAAAAACTGCGCTGCTGCAATCTGTAACCTTTGGTTTTGCCGCCGCGAATGGCTAGGGTCACGCTGGTGGAGTCTGGAATGAGCAAGAATATCCTGTGCGGGTTGATTGGTGGGGCGGCTTTTGCCGGCCTCATCGGCATGCAATTTGCACCCACGGCTCAGGCTGGCTCCGGTCAGGTGACGGCACCCGCGCAAAGACTTGATGATACGATCGGCCAGGTAAACCCCGTCGTCATCGAGCTGTTCACCAGTCAGGGCTGTTCTTCCTGTCCCCCTGCCGATCTGCTGGCCAGGCGGCTGGCGAAAGACGACTCCCTGCTGGTGATCACGCGGCCGGTGACCTATTGGGACCGGCTTGGCTGGAAGGATACGCTGGCGCGCGAGGACAATAGCCGGTTGCAGCGCGCCTATGCCGCCAAGGGCAATGCCGGTG
>NZ_JBGTDD010000106.1:0-9613 GCF_041748495.1 Parasphingorhabdus sp. | reverse complement strand
GGTTGAGGGTTTCGCGTTCGTTGAACAGCTTGTCCCAGGCCTGCAAAGCCTCGCTGGCTGGTGCGGTCGTGCTATCTTGATGAGTAACCATGATTGCCTCCAGTGGCAGTTGTGGTGGGGTGCCCGGACTGCTAGTTCAGTTCGGGCATCCGCTATTGCCGGTCGGAAGCATTGGCACACTTTTGGCACACCCACGGCCACGAAAAGCCACCAGAACACACCTTCCCGCGCCCTTAACTTGTTGAGTCAAAAGGTGGTACTTTGCGCAAATTGGTGTCCCGTTCGCATTCGTAATGCGTGGGTCGGAGGTTCGAGTCCTCTCTCCGGCACCAAATATTTAAAACCAAATCAATCAGATGGCTTCCGCCAATTCCCGTCGAGCGGGATCATTTCGTTACCGTAAGTGCACTGTAAGTGCTCGGCTGTCAATTGAATTCGACCGCGGACAGACGTCTTAAGTGCAATGATTCTGCGCGGGTGAAACAGTAGAGTGACTGATCGCTCGATGCACGATCTCTGCCTGCCTTAAGGGCCTCGAGATAGAGCCGTCTGCCATGTATGTACTGCAGGTACGAATGCTTGACGGGGAGCCTAAAGAGATATCTAGCGTAGGTCGCTGATTACCCGCATAGCGCCATTGTGTCCGGGCGCTCCGCTAACGCCTCCGCCAGGATGGGAGCCGGAGCCGCAAAGATAAAGGCCCTTCAATGGAGTCCGATACTTCGAGGCGGACGGATGCGGGCGCAGGCTGAATATCTGATCAAGATCATGGCGGCCATGAAAGATGTCTCCTTCGGTCAGAGCAAAAATGCGCTCAAGATCGACCGGAGAGAGGACCTGCCGGCCAACGATCAGCGATTTAATATTCGGCATGAAATGCGCCAGATAGTCGATGATGTCATCGGCAACCTGTTCCCTGATACCATCCCACTTCCTGCCTGCCGCCAACTCGTAAGGGTAGTATTTGCAAAGGATTGACATTACGTGGTGACCGGGCGGCGCGAGGCTGTCGTCCAGTGTCGAAGGAATCACGATGTCTAAACGCGGCTCTGTTGGAATCTTCCCTGCTTTAGCCAGATGGTAATTCCGCTCCAATTCCTCTACTGGCGGGAAGATGACTATCGAGGACTGATGCTGAGGGCGGATGCCTGACCCTGGATAGTCACGCAACTCCGGAAGTCCATTTAGAGCCAAATTAATTCGCAACGATGCGTGTCCCATGCGCAGGCGCTTTATATCTTCGACAAATTCGTCGTCTAAGTGGGCGGCATCGATCAGCTTCAAAAACGTTCGCTTGGGATCGGCATTGGACAATACGGCCTTGGCCCAAAAGGTTTCGCCATTGGTCAGCCGAACCCCGGCTGCACGCTGATTCTGAACGAGTATTTCCTGAACATGCGCACTGGTACGAATTTGCACACCTTGGGAGCAAGCGAACGATGCCATTGCCTGGCTGATCTGCCCCATTCCACCTTTGGCTAGTCCCCAGCCTGGAAGGTCGCCCCCGGACTCTCCAAGTGAGTGGTGGAAAAAAGGAATTGCCGAACCGGCCTGATGAAGGCTTGCGAAGTTGCCGGACACACAGTGTGACGCAAACATGGAACGAATCATCGAACTTTGAAACCACCGATCTATGATATCGGCAGCGCAGCTGGTGAACATCTGCAGCAGTCGATACCGGCTTTCAGCTGATAGATTGTGCATATCACGGCCAGCGCGAAGCAAACCCGGCAAATCTGTCAAACCCAGAAGCAAAGACGGCGGCTCTCGCAACCACTGGTTGCGAATGACTGAACCGACTTCCTGCAACATTGCCTGAAACCGCACCATGGCATCGTAATCACATGCCGAAAAGCGACCCACCTCGGCGCGATCATTTGTCTCCTCGCCAGTTAGGTAAAGAGAGTCATCACGGCAGACCTCAAGGTCGCCTTTCAGCGGAATGAACTCATATCCGTGTTGGTCTAGCTCCAGGTCGCGAACAACCTCCGAACGCAACAGGCTCACAACATAGGATGCAATCGAGTTTCGGTAGCCCGGATGAAACTCCTCTGTCACCGCAGCGCCACCCACGATTGCCCTGCGCTCCAGCACCAGCGTTTTATAACCTGCTTTGCCAAGGTAGCCAGCCGCAGTCAGCCCATTATGCCCAGCGCCAATGACAATCGCGTCAAATTTTGGGCCCATTGGGTAATTGCTCCGCGTGGTCCCGGCACCTGGCTGCCTTAAGAACCATTTGCTTGAGGAGTTGGTCCGTAGACACTTTTTCAAGCATCTTCTACTTGCAATATATAGTTTAATGTACTAAATAGTACGTTGTACAACACTATCTCAAAAACCAGCCTTTGCAAATTGGTCGAAATCGGGTGCTCTTTGATTGAGCAACTGGTGAACGGGGAGCCGATATGAAGACAACCTTTAAGTACGCAGCAGTTTTTGTAGCAACTCCGATTTTTGGCGCCATATCAAGCGCACTTTCGCATGCTCAAGAGATTGAAGAGATAATCGTTGTCGCGCAGAAGCGTGAGCAAAACCTTCAGGAAATTCCTATTTCTATTAGCGCCTTTGGCAGCGAAGCGATGCGTGATTCGGGATGGTTGAGCTCCGAGGATGTGGCCGATCAGACGCCGGGTCTTATTGCAACCTCCTTCTCTGGCGATTCAACCGTATCCACATTCTCAATTCGTGGCGTTGGCCAGAATGACTTTGCTGATCATCAGGAAGCACCAACGGCGATCTATGTTGACGGTGTGTATATAGGATTCACCGGTGCTGCCGGAATACAAATGTACGATCTTGAGCGGGTCGAAGTGCTGAGAGGACCGCAAGGTACGCTCTTCGGTCGCAACGCGACCGGAGGCCTTGTTCATCTCATTTCCAAGCGGCCTACCGATAGCTTTGAAGCTTACACCGACTTGACAGTAGGCGACTTCAATCAGTTCCGAGTCGAGGGTGCGATCAGCGGACCATTGTCAGATACTGTCCGGGGACGGCTGTCTGTCCTGAGCGACCGGGCCGACGGATATTTCAAGAATTACGCAGGCACGGATGCAAGAGAGAGAGATTTTCTCAACTTTCGCGGTCAGCTTGCTTTTTCACCGTCGGAGACATTCAATGGATTGCTGACCGTGTGGACCAGCCAGACTAACGATATCGTGGCCGGAGCCTATGATTTCCGCCCGGCATTCGAGGAGATTGGGGACATGGATGCGGACTTTCAAGGCTCGACCGATGATGCCCCTGGAGCAAATGACGGCTACCTGAATCCGCTCGGCAGCAGCGACAAAGATGCTGGCGACGTAGCATTGACACTCAATTACGATACCGGGCGGTTCGTAGTTACGTCGATTACGGAATTCGGTGAGTTTGAAAAATTCTACGAAGAGGATTCTGACGGCAATACCAGCCGGACGATTGATTACATCGCAACGCAGGACGCCACACAGTTTTCGCAGGAATTTCGTATCTCGGGCGATACCGGACGCGCGAATTGGGTAGCCGGTGTTTACTATCTGAATCTCGACGGAGACTACTTTACCGACCTTAATGCGCCAACATTCGGCGGTGCTGTTGAGCAAACTTATGATTTAGAAACCAAATCCTGGTCAGCCTTTGCGCACTCCGAATTCCGATTGACCGACAGTACGTCATTGACAGCCGGTCTTCGTTGGATCAACGATAAAAAAGAATACAACTTGCTTTCTGTGTGTCTGCCGTCCGATACCCTACCGCCGGGTGTGCCGTTTCTTCCCGGATTTCCGGCCAACGACTGCGCGCTGTTTACTTCTGGCGATCCGGCCAATCCTTTAGTTGTCGAGGCAGGGCAGCTGAACCTGGAAAGAGATGATAGCGATTACGCGGGTGTCATTAGTCTTACTCACCGCGTGTCCGAGGACGTGATGTTCTATGGCAGCGTCAATCGCGGCATGAAGGGCGGGGGTTTCACAGCACCGTTAGACGGATTTCTCACACCGCCAGAGATAATCTATAAACCGGAAATTCTAACTAGCTACGAAGTTGGCACAAAGTTGGATTTAGCGGATTCGAGGGTCAGGCTCAATGCCGGTGCTTTTTACTATGACTATAAGGACTATCAGGCTTACGTATTTCAAGGTCTGACCAGCCAGGTACGAAACCAGGATGCCGAAATTGCAGGAGGCGAGATCGAGCTGGACGTGCGGCTCGCTGATGGGTTTCAGCTGAAGCTCGGCATAGCACTGTTGGACGCTAATGTGAAAGACGTTGAGCTTTCTCCTGGCAATTTTGCAGAGCAAGATATGATTTTGGCACCGGAGCTTACGGTGAACGCGCTCGCAAAGAAGACATGGAACGTAGGCGACAGCGGACAATTCATGGTTCAGCTTGACGGGTTGTATGTAGACAAACAGCAGTACAACACGACCAACAGCGTCATCACCGAGGGGGATGCCTACACCGTATGGAACGCACGCATCGGTTTCAGCAAACCGCATGGCGAAAACGAATGGGATCTATCTGTGTTTGCGAATAATTTGGCTGACGAAGAGTACACGACCTATCAGTTCGATCTGGCTGCATTCTTTGGGTACTCATTGCAAATCTACGCACCGCCTCGTTGGGTGGGTGCTCAGTTTCGGTATCGCTGGCGTTAAGTGGAGGGCCAATGACACATAGAATCGCTGTCTTCCCCGAACCCGGGGCACTCGGCCCAGTGATGAATTTAATAGGTGTATCGCAGGGCCTGCGGGAGCGGGGACACGAGGTCACCTTTATCTTGGAACCGGGATTGCGGGGCGCCGCCGAACGCTACGGCTTCGAAGAGCGCCATTTGACCTGCATGCCACCAATGACGGAGGCAGAGCAGGCAAAATACTGGGACGATTTCATGATTAGATACATGCCGACGTTCCGGACTTCGGCATATGAACAAATCGGTACATACGTTAGGGCGTGCTGGGAGGCGATCGTCGATACGGTTAAATGGTCTGTAAAGAACGGTCTCGATGATCTGCTCCAAGAAATTAATCCGGATCTTATTATAAACGATAATGTCGCGCTCTATCCTCATACTCAGACGGCCGGTTGCCCTTGGGTGAGGATGATTTCCTGCTCGGAGAACGAGATTATCGATCCGGATATTCCGCCGCATCTTTCAGGATGCGCAGAGGGTGATGCGCGGTGCGCCCAAGCTTACAAAGAGGCGTTCGAACGGCATATCAAGGCGCTACACGACGAATTTATGGAGTTCATTAAATCCTGCGGGATTGAGCCGATCGAGTTCCCGGAGTTCGTCCAGCCTTCACCGTATCTCAATCTGCTGCTTTATCCCGAGCCATTGAGATTCAAGCGTCGAAATCCGCTGGACCCTGAGAAGTTTGTTTACCTCGATGGTTGTGTGCGAAGGGAATCGATGAGCTATGAACTTCCAGAGTTCAGCAAAAACAATAATGGTCCTCTTATCTACCTTAGTTATGGCACCCTCGGTGGAGCCGATGTGGAATTGATCAAGCGCATTATCGGTATCCTTGGGCGCACCGAATATCGCGCGATCGTGAATGTCGGCGACTATAAGGCACAATATGACTCAAGCGAGATACCTGGTAACGTCACTATTGACAGCTGGTTCCCTCAAATCGCTGTTCTGCCACATGTGGATGTCTTTATCCAACACGGCGGCAATAATAGCTTCAATGAAAGTCTCTACTTCGGAATTCCGCCACTGATCATGCCATTTGTCTGGGACGGGCACGACAATGCCCAGCGCGTAAACGACACACAGCATGGTATCGGCATGCACAGATATAACTGGACCGATGAAGAGTTGTTGGCAAATATCAGCACACTCCTCAATGACGAAGTCATTAAGAAAAACGTCACATCGACCAGCAGTCACATGCAACAGCGGGACGGCAAGGCAACAGCCGCCGAAGCTATCGACAATTTCCTGCAGCGGCATTACGCATGAAAGCCGTAAACGAAGGCAAGGCGGCTGTCATCCTTGATAATCCACTGGCTATCGCTCGGGAAACCCTCACCGATTGGGGCAACGTTGCCAAACCGATAGGTGAGCCGGTTTCCATGGAACGCGGGCGGCTGATGTTTCGCCGCCAAGATGGGTCATCGGAGATGGGTATGTGGGAATGCACGCCCGGCCGCTGGCGCTGCGATATCGCGAGAGATGAGTTCTGCTATTTCCTTGCTGGAAAGGCGGCCTACACCGCGGATACTGGCGAAAAGCTAACAGTTGCCGGTGGTATGGCCGCAACTTTTCCAGCTGGCTGGGCCGGTGTGTGCGAGGTCATCGAGACCGTTCGAAAGGTTTACATGGTGCGCTAGGCAATTATGACCAATTTCGATCCGTTCGGTCGACAAGTCTTCCGCCAAGCTGGCTATCAATCCGTCGATAGCCAGCGGAGCATCAACGTGATTAATCCGTCGACGCTTGAGAAAGAAGGTCAAATTGCATGTGTTCCGAGTGATTTGATAGACGCTCTCCTCGATGAGGCAAGGAAGGCGCAGGTTGAATGGTCGGCGATTCCGGTTAAGTCGCGAGCCGCAATGCTGCACAAGGTTGCGAGAAGCATTGACGAGACATCTCCCCGGCAAGTTTGTGAGCTTCTGACGAGAGAAATGGGGAAACCGTATCCAGAAGCGGTCGGTGAGCTCGCCAACGTTGCGCCGATATTTCAATACTACGCTGAACTCGCCAAAGATGCTGGGGGGTCTGTTGCCGGTAACATGCAACCCGGAAACTTTCAATTTAAGCGATATGATCCCTATGGCGTCAGCGTTCATATACTCCCCTACAATTATCCTTTGCTCTTACTTGGATTCACGGTCGCTGCGTCACTTGCCGCAGGTAATGCAGTTGTAATCAAGCCATCAGAGATAAGCTCACTCTCCACGTTAGCTTTCATGCAGCATTTTACGATGCTGCCGGCCGGTCTCGTCACCTGCATAACAGGCGACGGTAGCGTCGGAGAGTATCTCGTCGAGTCTCCTAAGACAGACATCGTGGCTTTTACCGGGTCACTCGAAACTGCGCGAAAGATAAACATTGCCTGTGCTAAGCAGATGAAGCCGTGTTTGATCGAGGCGGGAGGAAATGACCCGATTATCGTCAGCGACAAAGCGGATGCAGATTTTGCCGCAGCCGCCGTAAACTGTGCAGCATTTCACCTATCCGGCCAGATTTGTACGTCGGCTGAGCGTATCTTCGTCGTTGACGCGATTCACGACAAGTTTGTTTCGCGACTCGCATCACGTGCTGCCAAGCTCCGCGTTGGTGATGGGCTGGGGCATGCTGAGATCGGCCCGATGGCAAACAAGGCCGCACGAGACAAGGTTCAGCGTCTCGTCACACAGGCTGTAGCGCAAGGCGCAAAAATTGAAACAGGCGGACGCTTTCCGGAGTTGCCTGCGACGGGATGGTTTTACGAACCAACCGTATTGTCTGCAGTGACAACAGATATGGATATCATGAACGGAGAACTGTTCGGTCCGGTCGCGCCGGTTTGCAGAGTGGCGAATATAGAGGAAGCTATAGCAAAAGCGAATGCGTCGAAGTATGGATTAGGCGCATCGATTATTACGACGGACCTCGCGGAAGCAATGAAGGCGATAGAAGAACTGCAAAGTGGCATGGTCTGGGTCAACAACCCGATGGTCGACAATGAAGCAATGCCGTTCGGTGGCCGAAAACTGTCGGGTTTAGGTCGTGAATTGGGGCGCGAGGGGTTAGAAGTCTTTCGACAAGTCAAGTTTGTCACCCTGGATCCAACACAAAAACCGTACGACTGGTGGTACCCATACGATGACAGCGTATTCTGTAAATAAATCTCCAAGAGCCGCTGGTTGTCATGTATCGAGGGAGCAGGATGGCGGGTTGTCAATAAGTTATTATGCCGGCCTCCAGCTGAAAGACTACGCAGAACATCATGAGTACCGATCGACGACAAAGCAAAGGCCGGGCGACCCGGGCGACTATTCTGAAGGCAGCAACCGATCTACTACTCGAGCACGGTTACGGAAACTTCGTGTTTCGCAATGTTGCAAAGGCTGCTGGCGTCAAGCCCGGCAACGTCCAGTACTACTTTTCGACCAAGAGAGACCTGCTTTCGGCAGTATTGGAGCCAGAACTGGTCAACTATCTCGGTCGCTTGCGTGGCGAGATCAGCAAGGGTCGCACGAAAGCCGAGAAAATCGACAGGATGGTTCGCTTCTTGATAATCGATGTCAGTAATGTACGCACACTTCGGCTATGGCTGTCGATTTGGGGAATGGCGGCACATGACCAGCAGATGGCGGCAATCGTCTCCGAATGGTATGGATCTTATATCGACTCGCTCGCAGACCTGTTGCGGCATGTATTCCCCAACCTTAGCACCGACCAAGCCTATGATGCGGCTACGTCTATTACTGCACAGTTTGACGGACTGATGGTGGTGCTTCAGATCGGTAAGCCAAAGAGCCGAGCCATTGCGCGCGTCAAGCGAAACATCAGTTCGACGATCACCGGCATTATCGAGGTCGAGAAGCACCGATAATCACATCTTGATGGTGCGTCCGGAGTTGTCGTTTCCTGTAATGTGCAAAGATTCACGTTCGCACTATCCGGATAGGGGCAGTCTCGGATCCTGCACTTCAACGTCACCGAGCATCCAACCGCCGCCTGGACTGCACGCGAGCTGCTTGAGGCCTGCGGGCTCGACGAGGTGCCTGGATATTTGATCCGGGATCGAGACGCGATCTATGGGGAGGCGTTTCACCGGCAGGCGAGGGCGCTTGAGATCGAGGAGGTTCCAACGGCGCCGTGGAATGCCCCCGTTCGTTGGCCACCTGGCCTGTTAGGCTTTCCGCATTTCAGTTAGTCCAAAATATGCCATGGCCGGCGTGATGTAGTTCTGTGAGCTGTGCGGCCGTTGTTCATTGTACCGACGTCGCCAATGCTCGATGACGACACGTGCCTCCATCAGGCTAGCAAAAATCTCGGCGTTCAGACACTCCTTGCGAAACGTGCCGTTGAAGCTTTCATTGCTGCCATTTTGCCAAGGCTTGCACGGCTCGATATTGGCAATCTGTATGTTGTGCCGTTTCATCTCGTCCTGCAGCGCCTGCGCCAGCAGTTCGCTGCCATTGTCGCTGCGGATAGCACGCGGTCGACCGTAGCGCGTGATTAGCTCGCGCAATAACGCTCTGACGTGGGTGTGCTGCAAATGCCGATCGGTTTTGATCGCCAGACAAAAACCCGTCGCTTCATCCTTGACCGTCAAGCAACGCAGCGGCTGTGAGTCGTGGTAACGATCGTGGACAAAATCCCACGCCCACACGTCGTTGCGGCGCAGCGCCAAACCGTCCAGCTTCGCCCCGCTGCGTACCTTGCGGCTCGGCCGATACAGCGGCAAACACAGGCCATTCAGGCGCCACAGGCGATACACGCGTTTGTCGTTGGCCTGCCAGCCACGCAGCCGCAGGTAGCCGCCGGCCAGTCGGTAGCCCCAGGCTGGATCGTTACGCGCGACAATCCGCAGTGCCGAGGACAAGTGTCGGTCGCGGCGATTACGCTTCGATCGGTAGTGAATCCCGGAACGCGGCGTCGAGCACAGCCAGGCGGCTCGCCGCTGGCTCACTCCCC
>NZ_JBGTDD010000105.1:0-4435 GCF_041748495.1 Parasphingorhabdus sp. | reverse complement strand
CGGGCGGCACCGGGCCGGATCAGATCGTGGAAAGATTTGCGCTCGAGACTTATGCCCAAGCGGGCTATGTGCTCGGGAGAAACGAGACCTATTTTTTCGACGGATCAGCGACTGTGCAGCGGCCAATCGCGGAATTTGATGAGAAAAAATTATCGGTAGGCGCGGGCCTGTGGGCGGGCGGTCAGCGCGACATCACTCGACTGGACATTGGTCCGCGCGCCAGTTTCGACTTGCCGGTGGGTTCCGTTATGACACGGATCGCCGTTGACGGTCGGGTGCGGATTGCCGGTAGTGCGCGTCCGGGCAATGGAGCGGCCCTCACCGTTTCAACCAGCTTCTAGACGGGTCGTGGTTTCGACCAATGCCGCCGCCAGATCATTTTCTCGCTCTCACAGGGGTAACGCTCTTTATCCCGCAACGAAAAGAGATTAGTCCAATGGCTATATGGACATATACCTGCCAATCGCCAATCTATCGGTCGATGCATTCGTCATCATCCTGCTCGGCGGACTGGTGGGGATATTGTCGGGCATGTTCGGTGTCGGCGGGGGGTTTCTGACCACGCCGCTGCTGATTTTTTACGGAATACCACCAACAGTCGCCGCTGCTTCCGCTTCGACCCAGGTCACCGGCGCCAGTATTTCCGGCGTTGCTGCCCACATGCGCCGCAAGGGAGTCGATTTCCGGATGGGCGCGATATTGGTGGCGGGTGGTATTGTCGGCACGTTCATCGGCACTGGCCTCTTCCAGATTCTGCAAACCTGGGGCCAGATCGACACCGTCATCAATGTCCTATATGTTCTGATGCTGTCCAGCATCGGCGGGCTGATGTTCAAGGAATCCTTGCAGAGCGTCCGGGCGCTGCGCGCCGGCAAGCCGCTTCCGGCCCGGAAAAGACGCCATCACCCGTTGGTAGCCAATCTGCCTTTCCGGTACCGCTTCTACCGGTCAGGCCTTTATATTTCACCGATCGCTCCGTTCTTTCTCGGCTTGCTGACCGGCATATTGACAATGTTGCTGGGCGTCGGCGGGGGCTTCATCATGGTACCGGCGATGCTCTATCTGCTCGGAATGGGAGCGCAGGTGGTGGTCGGCACCTCCCTGTTTCAAATCCTGTTCGTCACCATTGCCTCGACCATGATGCACAGCATGACCACGCGTGCGGTTGATATCGTGCTGGCATCGCTGTTGCTGCTCGGCAGTGTCACCGGTGCCCAACTCGGCGCGAAATTTGCCCAGCGCATGCGACCGGAATATCTGCGCCTGGGTCTGGCGGCGATGGTGCTGATCGTTGCCGTGCGCATGGCCCTGGGATTGGGATTCCAGCCGGACGAGATTTATACGGTGCAGCCGCTGTGATACGCGCTCCAGGCCTTTTCGCTCGGCTGTTTGCGGTTTTGGCCATCGCTATGCTGACGGTGGGCGCGACCCCGGTGCTGGTACCCGAAGTGTCTCAGGATCGGATCAGTATCCGGGGTGACTTTAACGGTGCGCAATTGCTGCTATTTGGTGCCATCACGTATCCCCCGGGTACCCGCAACACCGAGCAGGCGGATATCGTGGTTGTCCTCAAAGGGCCGGTAGAATCGATTGTCGTGCGAGAGAAGCAGCAGATCGCGGGTATCTGGATCAACGCTGCCAGCAGCGAGTTTCGTTCCGCACCGGGATTTTACGCGATTGCGTCCTCCAAGCCGGTTGATCAGATCGTGGATAGCAAGACGGCTGATATTTACGAGCTAGGGCTGAACCATTTGCAACTTTCTCCCGCCGGTGCGATCGACAGCCGCGAACTGGATCGCTTTGTGAACGGACTGGTCGACCTGAACAGCCGTGGAAACTTGTTCAAGAATTTACCCAATAGCGTCAAGATCACCAATAGCGTGCTCTATCAGGCGCGGATCAATCTGCCAGCCAGCGTGCCGGTCGGCGACTATACGGCAGAAACCTTCCTCATTCTCGATGGCCGGATAGAGGCGGCAGAAGTCAAGGAGATCACCATCGAAAAAATCGGGATGGGCCGCTTCATCACCAATCTTTCCCAGAATAATGGCTTCCTCTATGGTTTGATCGCTGTGTTTATTTCGGTATTCCTAGGCTGGTCTGCGGGATATCTGTTCCGCAAGATGTGACATTGTCACGACGCCTGATATCGTCGGGCCTCTCTTTCTGCACGCGCGCTAAATCTTCCTTAACCATGTTCGACTAGTCCGGCGGCTCGACCATCAAAACAGGAAAACCGCCAATGTCCGACATGGGCTCCCATCATTTCCCCACCGAAAGGCCGCTTTCGGTTTCGGAGAACGGAACGCCGGGCGCTGAAAACCTTGGCACCGCCTCCAGGCGAATCGAAGGCCATCAAATTGGCGAGGTCATCGAAATCGCCGGATCGAGTTCCAAGGTCGTCATGAATACGGCGGTTCTCACTGCCTTGCTTGATCATCACGATCCGACCGTCAAAATGGCTGGTCAGGTAGGGAGCCAGGTCAAGATCCGCGTCGGTCAGACCTGGTTGCTGGCCAATATCCGGACCCAGAGGCTCTATCAGGGACAGGCGGGTCTGGTCGTCGCCGAGATCGACTTTCTCGGTGAAGGTGACGAGGAACAGTTGACCGGCCAGATCTATAATTTCCGCCGCGGCGTGACCCGCTATCCAACGCCAGCTTCGCTGGTCTATGCGGTGACGACAGCCGACCTCAAGCAGGTCTATGCTTCCGATGGCCGGGCCAATATCGAAATCGGCACCGTCTATCCGACCGACAATATTCGCGGCGCCCTCTATGTCGATGCAATGCTCGGCAAGCATTTCGCGCTTCTGGGATCGACCGGTACCGGCAAGTCGACATCAGCAGCGCTCATTCTCCACAAGATCTGCGATCTGGCCCCCGAAGGCCATATCATCATGATCGATCCGCACGGCGAATATGGGGCGGCGTTCAAGCAGAATGGCAAGGTGTTCGATGTGAACAACCTGAACCTGCCTTATTGGCTGATGAACTTTCGCGAACATTGCGAAGTTTTCGTCCAGTCGAAGGGGGATGCCAAGCAGATCGACTGCGATATTCTCGCAAAATGCCTGCTCGCTGCAAAAGCAAAAAGCCAGGCCTCCATGGGCGTTGCCAAACTGACCGTGGATTCACCCGTGCCCTATTTGCTGTCGGATCTGACGACGATCCTGCAGAACGAGATGGGCAAACTCGACAAGGCGACCAACAGTGCTCCCTTTCAGCGCCTGAAAAGCAAGATTGACGAGATCAAGGCCGATCCGCGCTACAGTTTCATGTTTTCCGGCATGCTTGTCGGCGACACGATGGCGGCATTCCTGGCCAAGATTTTCAGACTGCCGTCCGAAGGCAAGCCGATTTCGATCATCGATGTCTCGGCCATGCCATCCGAAATCACGCCGACCGTGGTCTCGGTGCTCAGCCGGCTGGTGTTTGACTATGCCATATGGGCGCGCAACGAAGCGCAGCGTCCGATGCTGCTGGTCTGTGAGGAAGCCCACCGATACATTCCCAACGATGACGTCGCCGAAGAAAGCGCGGTCCGCGATATTCTCAGCCGGATTGCCAAGGAAGGCCGGAAATATGGCGTATCGCTAGGCCTTATCACCCAGCGGCCGTCCGATCTCGCCGAAGGCGTGCTCTCGCAATGCGGCACGATCCTGTCGATGCGGCTCAACAATGACCGCGACCAGGCCTTTGTCAAGGCCGCCATGCCGGAAGGCGCGCGCGGCTTTCTCGACTCCATTCCCGCCTTGCGCAATCGCGAAGTGATCTGCTGCGGCGAAGGTGTGGCTATTCCGATCCGTGTCTCGCTCGATACGCTGGTGGAAGAACGCCGTCCCGCTTCGGAAGATCCGATATTCTCCGATCTGTGGCGCGAACATGGCGGCGAGGAAGAAATCATCCAGCGCGTAATCAAGCGCTGGAGAGCGCAGGGCCGCTAATCCCCGGCCGGACCGTTTGTCCATTTCCCTCGACCGTTGATCGATCCTCGCTACCAAATCCCGGGCTATCGATTACAGCTGTAGTCATGAGGTCACGCATCGGGCGTGGCCGTTTGATAGGGAGATTCCGATGATTGACAGGCGCCATTTTCCGCTATTTGCAGGTCTAGGCTTGGTCGCGGTATCGCTGTGGCCGGTAACGGCAATCCATGCGCAAGATCCGGAGCACGGGAATGATAAAATCTGGAGCGAAAAACTTGCCAGCGACATCAAGGCCCAGGTGAAGACCGGTATGGCCGCAGGAGCAGTCGGCATGGAAAAAGGCGCCGACAAAATGCTGCGCGGAGCCGACAGGATGGAGACCTATGCCGACCGGCTCGAGCAAGACGCGGATTTTCGGGAACGCGAGGCTACGCGGCAGAATGAGCGGAACGACAGGCAGGTCACCGCGCAGCAATTGCTGGAAAGCGTCCCCAAAATGCGGCGTGG
>NZ_JBGTDD010000104.1:0-34881 GCF_041748495.1 Parasphingorhabdus sp. | reverse complement strand
CATCAAAACGGCACATCATCATCCAGATCACTGTCAAACGCACCGCCACCCTGACCACCGCCGGAGCCGCTCTGGCCCCAGCTGTCGTTGGAACCGCCGCCGCCAGAACCGCTGCTCTGACCGCCGCCCCAGCCGTCGTTGCTGCCGCCACCCTGGCCGCCGCCGCCTGGCTTGCCGTCGAGCATTTCCATTTTCGCGTCAAAGCCCTGCAGCACGACGTCGGTGCTGTAGCGGTCATTGCCGGACTGGTCCTGCCACTTGCGGGTCTGCAGCTTGCCCTCGAGATAGACCTTGCTGCCCTTGCGCAGATATTTTTCGGCGACCCCGGCCAGGCCTTCGTTATAAATCGAGATATTGTGCCACTCGGTCTTTTCCTTGCGCTCGCCGGTCTGCTTGTCTTTCCAGCTTTCCGAGGTGGCGACGCTGAAATTGCAGACCTTGCCGCCATTGGCGAAGGTACGCACTTCCGGATCCTTGCCCAGATTGCCTACGATGATGACTTTGTTGATGCCGCCGGCCATTTCAAATTCCCCAAAAAATATAACGTGAATATCGATTCTTGGGGACTCTATAGACCGAGGGCGACGGCACTCCAATATGTAATACCGGCCGCCGCATAGGCGAGTGCAAAAAGATAGACGAGCATGAAGACTGGCCATCTCCAGCCGTTGGTTTCGCGGCGGGTAACCGCGATGGTCGAGATGCATTGCGGGGCAAAGACAAACCAGGCGAGAAAGGCGAGCGCTGTCGGCAGCGACCAGCGCGACTGCAAGCGTTCGGTCAGTGATTTGGCTTCCGCTTCCTCGTCGGGCGCATCGATCGCATAGGTCGTCGCCAGCGCGGCTACCGCCACTTCCCGTGCCGCCATCGCCGGGATCAGAGCAAGCGCGATATCGCGGTCGAACCCGATCGGCTTGACGATCGGAGCGATCACATTGGTGATCCGTCCGGCGGCGCTATAGTCGACCTGGCTCATCGCGCTGTCTTCCGGCACTTTCGGAAAGGTCAGCAGCAGCCAGAGAACCACGGTGGCGGCAAAGATGATCGTGCCGGCGCGCCGCAGGAAAATCCAGGCGCGCTGCCACAGGCCGATCAATATGTCCTTCATCAGCGGCAGCTGATATTTCGGCATTTCCATCAGGAAGCCACTATTCGGTCCCTTGGTTACCGTGCTGCGCAACACCAGCGCGACTATCATCGCGCCGACGATCCCGAACACATAGAGTCCGAAAAGCACCAGTCCCTGCAGCCCGATGCCGGGGCCTACGCGGCTCGGTGGAATGAACGCGCCGATGATGATCGCATAGACCGGCAACCGCGCCGAACAGGTCATCAGCGGCGCGACCAATATCGTGGTCAGCCGGTCCTTCGGATCAGAGATGCTGCGCGTCGCCATGATGCCGGGAATGGCGCAGGCAAAGGAGGACAGAAGCGGAATGAAGCTGCGCCCCGACAGGCCGACGCTGGCCATCAGCCGGTCCATGATGAAGGCGGCGCGGGTCATGTAGCCGCTGGCTTCGAGCAGCAGGATGAACAGGAACAGGATCAGGATCTGCGGCAGGAAAACCACCACTGAACCGACGCCGCCGATCGCTCCCTCGATGATGAAGTCGCGCAGGAAGCCCGCTGGCAGATTGGCCTCGACCCAGGTGGCCATCCATCCGCTGGCGCTGTCGATCAGGTCGATCGGTGCCTCCGACCAGGCAAAGACCGCCTGAAACATGACGAACAGGATCGCGAACAGGATCAATGGGCCGGCAAAGGGGTGCAGGAACAGCCGGTCCGCCCGCTCCGACCAGCGCCGGCCGGCGGTTTCCGAGATGATGGCCAGGTCGGCGATCCGCTGCGCCTGCTTGCGCAGACCGTGATCGCGTTCCCTGGCGATAGCGGGTTCGATATCGTCCGGCTTGTGCCGCAGACGCTCTTCTACCGCCGCGGATAATTCTTGCAGACCGCGTCGCCGCACGGCCACGGTCGGAATCACCGGGACGCCGAGAGCTTTCTCAAGCCTGGCCGGGTCCAGCGTCAGCCCGTCCCGCTCCGCCAGATCCATCATGTTGAGCGCCACCACGACCGGCTGGCCGAGCGCGATCACTTCCAGCGCGAAACGCAGATGATTGTCCAGATTGGCGGCATCGAGCACCAGGATGACCGCGTCGGGCCGGCGCTCGCTTTTATGCAGCCCCATGATGACGCTGCGCGTGACTTCTTCATCAGGGCTGGTCGGGTCGAGGCTATAGCTGCCCGGCAAGTCAACCAGTTCGGCCGGGCGGCCGTCGGCAAAGGTGAAATGTCCAGATTTGCGTTCGACGGTCACCCCGGGATAGTTGGCGATCTTCTGTCGCGCACCGGTGAGCGCATTGAACAAGGCGCTTTTGCCGGAATTCGGGTTGCCCGCGAGGACAATGAGAGGAGCAATTTCAGACATCAATCAGACGGGGGTGGTTACCGCGACGGGGCATACCGATATCGCCCGGGCGTGCGATCGGCGCACCGCGATCATCATCCGCCCGACTTTCAGGGCGATGGGGTCGTTGACTCCGAACATGCCCTTGTACAATTTCTCGACCGACACGCCTTCTTCGATACCGAGGGCCCGCAGGCGCCGGCCTTCATTCTCGGATATGGCCGTCCAGTCGATCGCGACAACTTCAGCACTTTGCTTGAGGGACAGCAAATCCAGAGTGGTGGATGGAGGCATGGTTATGGGAACTCGACATTTCTAGTTGCGAGTGATTATCAATATTAATTAGCCTTGGCGAGTCTTTTGTCAGAAGCAGTTCGGTGCCGGATGCCAGCCGGTGGTTGCGCCCTCTCCTGTCACGCGCCCCGATAGCGCAACCGGCCGATGAAGCGCGCCATGCTGAAACGGTCACCGCCCCGGCCGGTGACCTTGGCCTTGATCTTTTCGAACTGCATTATATTTTCAATCCGACGATCGAGAAAGGCACGGGATTCAGAGAAATTTTCGCTGTCATCGTCGAGAAAGACGCTGATCGTGCTGCCATATACGCCGGATAGCAGGGTTCTTTTGGTGTAATGATTATAGTCGGTGGCGGTGTCGCCCGCGAGCCGCCACATCCGGTCTGCCGCCCGCCAGCCCATTTTCGTCGCCCTGCGCACATGCGGCGGTGCAGCCAGGATCGCCAGCGCCCGCCGCAGCCCTTCACGATGAGGCGCCAATATGTCCAGCCGCGCTTCGACCAGGGACTTGATCCGTTGCCGTACTTTCATCGCGGCCAGTTCTTCCGCGCTATATTTTTCGGCCATTTGCAGATCAACAGCCTGAAACCAAGAATCAATCATGTCGACCGGGCCATCATTGAAGGCGAGTCTGGCGAGGTCGGCATCGACGCCGGCAAGGTCCGCAGCGGCCAGAACGGCCTTGTCGTTCCAGCCATCGAACGCCGCCTGTGCCGCCAGTTCTGGCGCGAGAAAGGCACGCACCTCATCGAGGGTCGGATCTTCGGGAAGCGATGCGGCCATGGGAGTTCCTTTGAAATCAGAGCTATCAATATAAACAGAAATTGCTGGGTTTCAAACCATTGCATTTGGCCCGGCCGTCTCTTAACTGTCTGATTAACAATTCAAGCCTTTTCTTCAGGGGAATTTCATCTTGTCCACATTATTTGATCCGATCACCGTTGGCGCCATCGAAGCCCCGAACCGCATGTTCATGGCACCGCTGACGCGCTGTCGTTCGACGATGGAACATGTGCCGACGCCGATCATGGGCGAATATTATGCCCAGCGCGCCGGGGCCGGCCTGATCATTTCGGAAGCGACCGGAATCAGCCAGCAGGGCCTGGGCACGCCGTTCGCGCCGGGTATCTGGAACGAGGCACAGACCGAAGCGTGGAAAGCCGTGATCGATCAGGTCCATCAGGCCGGCGGCCGGATCATCTGCCAGCTCTGGCACATGGGCCGTATCGTCCATCCCGACTTTCTGAACGGCGAAAAGCCGGTCTCTGCTTCCGCGACCACCGCGCCGGGCAGCGTCCGCACCTATGCCGGCAAGAGAGATTATGTCGAAGCCCGGCCACTGGAAATCAGCGAAATACCCAGCCTGCTCGATGATTATCAACATGCGGCGGAAAATGCCAAAAAAGCCGGTTTTGACGGGGTGCAACTGCACGCCGCCAATGGCTATCTGATCGACCAGTTCATCCGGTCGGGGACCAATTTGCGGACCGATGACTATGGCGGACCGGTCGAAAACCGCATCCGGCTGCTCGGAGAAGTCACCCAGCGTCTGGTTGATGTCTGGGGCGGCGACCGCGTGGCGGTCCGCCTGTCTCCCAATGGCGATTCCCAGGGTGCGGATGACGCGACGCCGATCGAAACCTTTACCGCTGCGGCCAAACTGCTGGACCAGATCGGCATCGCCTTTCTCGAACTGCGCGAACCGCCCGCCCATGGCACCTACGGCAATACCGATGTTCCGGCGGTGAGCCCTGACATCCGGCCGGTGTTCAAAGGCCCGCTCGTGCTGAACAGTGACTATTTCTATGACAATGCCAGCGCCGCGCTGGCTGAACACAAGGCGGACGCTATCAGTTTTGGCCGGACGTTCATGAGCAATCCGGATTTGCCCGACCGTTTCCGCGCCGGCGCAGAACTCAACCCGATCGATTTTACACCGACCTGGTACAGCCAGGGACCGGAGGGATATGTCGATTATCCGACAATGGAGCAGAGCGAGAAAGTGAGCGCCTGATCGGCTTTCGCCCGATTAAAATGCGCTTTCGAGGCGGCGGAACATGTCCTGGACCGCTGATTCCGCGTCTGTTTCCTGCTGCAAGCGGATCGACAGGCGCTGCAGGCGCTCGAACAATTCTTCGCTGGCAATGACGATCTGGCGCGCTTCGGGCGGAAAAAGGTCGACCATCCGCTGATCGGTGGTCGGTCCGTTGCCGAGTGCGCGGTCATAATTCCAGGCTTCGCCTTCGGACAATTCGCCGCTGTGCAGGGCTTTCTGGTTCAACAGCCAGGCGATGCAGTGCATCAATCTTGTCGTGACTTTCAGCGATTCACAGGAAAATGAGACGGCGAGGAGATTATCCGGATCGGCCTGCTCATGGAAACGCCCCGATTCGAAATAGGACCGCGCTTCATCCGCCAGCACCATCGCCTCGGTATAAAGGGCGTCGATCAATTTCAGAGTCAGAAGGGATTCACGAACCGTCATCGTGGCTCTGTAACAAAATATCAGCGTCTGGGCATGTGTAAATTCGTCCTGTCGGCTGCCCGATGCGCCCCTGTTTCAAACTGACACGTAGGAGATTCCGGGGTTAACTGGTGGATAAGGTTGGTTAATGAGGAGCAATCCCGCGGAACAAGCCAGAGGTTCAGGCGATGATGTCGGGAATGAGCTGGTTCTCGAGCAGGATGATGCGATCGCGCAATTGCAATTTTCTTTTCTTGAGTCGCGCCGTCATCAACTGGTCCGTGCTATTCGCTGCCACCAGCGCAGCGATCGCTTCGTCGAGATCGCGATGCTCTATTTTCAGCAGCTCAAGCCGCGTTTGCAACTCTTCATCGCTCATCCCCATCCCCGATCATTCTCCCCCTTGCGTCAGTGCAACAATATTGTAATCTTAACCCTATTCATGGTTCATATCGAAACCAAGACATATTAATCATGAAACCGAACGCAAAGCCCTATTGGCTTTCACTGCAGGAAAGGAAGCTTTCATCCTCGTTCATTTTCAAAAACACCATTTTTGAGGAGACTTAAATGATTCAGAATCACATGTCAGCATTGCGCAGAAAGCATGAAGCGCTGGAACGCGAGATCAACAAAGAAGAAACCCGCCCCCTTCCCGACACGATTCGAATCCATAGTCTGAAAAAAGAAAAGCTCCGACTGAAGGAAGAACTGCTGAACTAGCCATGAGGCTCCGACGGCGATCCGACTAGCTCGGTAAAGTTGAAATCCGCTTTGGCGGAAAGGCTGTTATTCAATATCGCGCTCCCCCAGCCTTTCTGCTAAGCGAAAATCATGCCCGTAACAGATCCCTTGAGTACCAATACCGCGCGTAAGATATTGACGGGTCTGCGAGCGATCATGGCGTTGCGCGGCAATGCCCAGAATAAATTGAACAAGGTGGTCGATACGATCGCGAACGCCGTGAGCAGCGAGGTCTGTTCGATCTATTTGCGCCGGGAAGGTGTCCTGGAGTTGTTCGCCACCCACGGACTCAATCCAGAAGCGGTTCACGTCACCAAGCTGGCCATGGGCGAAGGGCTTACCGGCTATATCGCAAAAAATGTCGAAACGCTGAACCTGGACGAGGCGGCCAGCCATCCCGATTTCCAGTATCGGCCGGAAACCGGCGAAGAAAAATTTCACAGCTTTGCCGGCGTGCCGATCATCCGCAACCAGCGGGCAATCGGCGTTCTTTGTGCCCAGCATATCGAACCGCGCCGCTATTCCGAAGTCGAGATTGAGGCCTTTCAAACGGCAGCGATGGTTTTGTCGGAATTGATCACCAGCGCTGAGCTTGTCGACGACAATCTTGCAGAGGAAATCGCGTCGCTAGACAATGGGGCCAACCGGCTGAGCGGTCTGCAACTGGTCAAGGGCAAGGCCAGTGGCCATGCGGTCTTCCATCAGCCACGGGTGAAAATCGAACATACGGTGGCGGAAGATACCGAGGCCGAGCGGCACCGTGTCTATTCGGCGTTCGACAAGATGCGCGACCAGATCGACCAGATGACCAGCCAGGCGGAATTCGGTGTTGGCGGCGAGCATGAGGAAGTGCTCGAGACCTACAAGATGTTTGCCTATGACGAAGGCTGGAGCCGGCGCATCAACGAAGCGATCGACAGTGGCCTGACCGCGGAAGCCGCGATCGAGAGAGTGCAGCAGCATACCCGGATGCGGATGCGTCAGATTGATGACCCGCTGCTGGCCGAACGCATGCATGATCTGGAGGATCTGGCCAACCGCCTGCTGCGCATCGTTTCCGGACAGATGAGCACGGCTGCCAAAATGGGCTTGCGGCAGGACACGATCCTGATTGCCCGCAATCTGGGTCCGGCGGAATTGCTCGAATATGACCGGCGCCGGTTGAAGGGCGTAGTGCTCGAAGAAGGCTCGCTGACGGCCCATGTCACGATCATCGCGCGAGCCATGGGCATCCCGATCCTGGGCCAGGTCAAGAATATCCGGCAGATCGTGCGAGAAGATGACCATCTGCTGCTCAATGTCGATGAAAATGTCGTGTTTGTCCGACCCGGTCCTTCGGTGGAAGATGCGTTCGAAGCCCAGCTGGAGCTCAGCCAGAAAAAGCGCGCCGCTTATTCCGAGCTGCGCGACAAGGATGCGATCACCAAAGACGGGGTGCGGATTACAGTCAATATCAACGCGGGTCTGCGTGACGATCTGGCCTTGCTCAATTTGACCGGTGCCGACGGCATCGGGCTGTTCCGGACCGAGTTTCAGTTTCTGGTCGCCGCGACCATGCCGGGACGAGCGGGTCAGACCCGCTTCTATCGGGATGTGCTGGATTCGGCTGGCGACAAGCCGGTCATTTTTCGCACCGTCGATATCGGCGGCGACAAGCCGCTGCCTTATTTCCAGACCAGCGACGGCAAGGAAGACAATCCTGCGATGGGCTGGCGGGCCATTCGCATTGGCCTGGAACGAGATGCCCTGATGAAGGTGCAGGCGCGCGCCCTGATCGAGGCGGCGGCCGGACGGAAACTGAATGTCATGTTCCCGATGGTCGCAGAACCGTGGGAATTTGATCAGGCCAAGGCGGTATTCGAGAGCCAGCGTGCCTATCTGGCCAGTCAGAAGAAGCGGCTGCCTTCGCAGATCCGATATGGAGCGATGCTGGAAGTGCCGGCGCTGGCAGAATGCCTGGACTTGATGGCCAAACGGCTCGACTTCCTGTCGATCGGAACCAATGATCTGACACAGTTTCTTTTTGCCGCAGACCGCAGCAATCCCAAATTGGCCGAGCGGTTCGACTGGATGAGTCCGGCCATTCTCCGATTCCTGCGGCGTACGGCAGACAATGCCAAACGGTTCGAGATTCCGCTCAGCGTCTGCGGGGAGATGGGTGGTCGCCCGCTCGATGCCCTCGCTCTAATGGGACTGGGTATCCGCAACCTGTCGATCACCCCCGCATCGGTCGGTCCGATCAAGGCAATGGTGCGGTCGCTGGATCTCGGTCAGGCCACAAAGGAAATCGAGGCGATTTTGCAGGAAGCTCCTGACGAACCGAGAGTCCGCCTGGAACATTGGGCCGATCAGCAAAAAATTGATCTGGGCTGATCGGCTTTTGGCCAATTGGCAGACAAATTATACCGTCAACCGCCCGAAATGATCAAATGCAGCATTGTGACCATGATAGCCATTGACTTTTGCTGCTCAAACTGGCTTTTTTCCTATGATTATCCGGGGAGTGCGAAAAGGGTCGCAAATTGTCCGGCCAAGGGAGTATTGAGTGGCCGAAGATAGCAATGATGAAGAAAATGTAGAACTGAACCTGCACAACACAGGTGAAACATTGCGCCGTGCGCGGGAGCAGAAAAACCTGTCGCTCGAAGATATTGCCAAAAAAACCCGGATCCCTTATCGCCATCTGGAATCGATCGAAACGGGTGATTTTGAAGCGCTCCCCGGACGAACTTATGCAATCGGCTTTGCCAAATCCTACGCCAGGGCCGTCGGCCTGGTCGATGCTTCCATCGGCAGCCAGCTCCGCGCGGAAATGGATGAACAGGGGCACAAGCCCTATCAGCCCGAAGACAGCGGCTATGCTCCCGCCAACCCCTCCAGCATCCCCCCGCTCTATCTGGCATGGACGGCCGCCGGGATCGGGGCATTGGTGCTTGTCGGCTATCTCGTTTGGCGTACGCTAATCCTCAATCCGGACGATATGATGCAGGTCGCTGAAACCGCAGCGCCGATGGAAACGGTATCGAACAATGCGGATGCGCGGGCCGCAGATGTTAGCGGCCCGACACCAGCGAGCGATGGAACCGTGATACTCACGGCAACCCAACCGGTCTGGATGAAAATCTATGATGCCGAGGGCGAGCGCCTGTTTGAGGATGAGATGAATGCGGGCGATACTTTCACGGTGCCGGCGGACGCCAACGATCCCCAGATCCTGACCGGGCGTCCCGATGCGCTGACGGTGACCATAGACGGTCAGGTTGTCCCGCAGCTGGGTTCGGCAGAACGGACGATCAAGGATGTAGGGGTGAGCGCGGCAGCTTTGCTGGCGCGGAACAATGGCAGCAATATATCCGCTGATTTATCGCCAGATTGAGACACGCACGCGCCGTCAATAGAAGCAATGGGTGGCCGGATTCCGCCTGTTGAAAGACATGTTTTTATTTACTTTTCAGTCCAGTATATGGTTAATATCCGGGAAATCAGCGGAGGCCTTCATGAAGAAATTTGGTATCACAATCCTGCTTGGCGGCTTGCTTATCGGCACACCTGCTTCGGCTCAGACCGCGAATGTAGACAAACGTGTCGATCGGCTTGAGCAAGAATTGCGGGCGGTTCAGCGCAAGGTTTTTCCTGGCGGTTCTTCCCGCTTTTTCGAGCCTGAAATTACGCCGGAAGCGGGCCCGGCATCTCCCGCGACGGCGATCACGACCTCGGCCGTGACCGACCTGATTGCCCGGGTTGATGCGCTCGAATCCAGCCTGGCCAGGCTCACGGGTCAGGTGGAAGAGAACGGCTTCCGGCTGAAGACGATCGAGGACCGGTTGGCGGCCGCCGATACACCAAGCATGATCGGAACGAGTAGCAGCGGATCGGTATCGACGTCTTCGCCGCAAGCGCCACAGGTAACGGCGCCTGAGGCGGCACCCGATCCCGCGCGTGTCGCCGGCGTGGCTTCGATCATCATGCCGGAAACCGGCGATGCGGCAGAAGACTCCTATATTTATGGCTATCGGCTGTGGGAGGCAAAATTCTTTCCCGAAGCACAGGCGCAGTTGAACAAGATGGTCGAGGATCATCCGGGCCATCCACGAGCGAGTTTCGCCCAGAATTTGCTGGGCCGCGCCTATCTCGATGACGGCAAGCCCGCGCTGGCATCGGTTGCGCTCTACGAAAATTACCAGAAGCGACCGCGCGGAGACCGCGCTCCGGACAGCCTCTATTATCTCAGCACGGCGCTGGTGCAGCTGGACAAAAAAGCCGATGCGTGCCGGGTGCTGGCGGAAATGCAGGATGTCTACCCCGAAGTGGCCAGTGGCCGGCTGGCCGACCGAGTGACCGCAAGCAAGGCCGCCGCAAACTGCAGATAGTTCATGGTCGATGAAGCCGCCTCGCTCGAAGACCGCTTTGTGGCGGCGCTTGACCGGCTGGTTCCCGAACTGGAATCGAATGACCAGCGGCTGGGCCTGGCCGTTTCAGGGGGTCCCGACAGCCTTGCCCTGCTCTTGCTGGCATGGCAAATCCATCCCGGCCGGATTGCCGCTGCAACCGTCGATCATGGCTTGCGGCCGGCCTCCCGCACCGAAGCGGAATATGTAGCCTCTTTGTGCCGCGAACATGGCATCCCGCACGAAATCTTGCGGCCCGGCGTGCCGATCCGCGGCAGCATCCAGAGCGCCGCGCGGCGCGCGCGCTATGGATTGCTGCACGACTGGATGAAGGACAAGGAGGTTCACTGGCTAGCCACCGCGCATCATGCCGATGATCAGTTGGAGACCATGATCATGCGGATCTTGCGGGGAAGCGGCATTGATGGAATGTCGGGCATCCGCGAGAAACGGAGCCATATCATCCGGCCTCTGCTGCATTTTCAGAAGGCAGAACTGGAATCCTATGTCACTAGCCAGGGCCTCGAGGCGGTCGACGATCCCTCGAACCGCGATCAGGGCTATGATCGGGTGCGCGTGCGCAATGCGCTGCAGGATCTGGAAGGATTTGATACCCGGCTCGCCAGCCAGAGCGCCAGCGCGTTGAGCGCGGCGCGCGAGGCAATCGAATGGATGGTGGAACGGCTTGCCAGCGAACAGATTTCAAAGACAGATCTTGGTTGTACGCTCTCCCAAACGGCCTTTCCCGCCGAGATCCAAAGGCGGCTGCTGCTCAAATGTCTGCATATCTGTGATCCCTCATTATCGCCGCGGGGCAACCAGATCGACCAGACGATCCGCGCTCTGGAACAGGGGCAAACCGTCACCCTGGGCGATATATTGTGTCAAGGTGGGGAGCGCTGGCACTTCCAGCCCGCTCCGGAACGGCGGAATCGCTGATTTTTCTGCTGCAACCCGCTGCCCCGTTGTTCCGATCACAGATATCGGTAAAAACATTGGCGTTCATATTGTCATCCGCGGTAAAAGGACTATCTTGATAGAACCGATAGAATTGCGGCGAGATGCCGGTCATCTGCTGCAACCATGATTACAGGACAAGATGCGCAATGAATGACGAACAGGATCCAAAAGAAAACCCCTGGATGAAAAGCATGTTCATCTGGGCCGGCATCATCGTTGCGCTTTTGCTCACCGTGTCGATGTTCGGCGCCGGAGCCGCCAGCGATGCCGGGACCGGCATCAGCTATTCCTCGTTCCGCAACAAGGTCGAAGAAGGCAGCGTCAAAAGCGTTGCCATCGCGCCGGACAAGATCACCGGTGAACTCACCAATGGTGACATGTTCTCGACAACCCCGGTCGGCAACGATCCGTCGCTGGTGACCTTGCTCGATGAAAAGGGCGTGGAATATAGCGGCAAGGCGCAGGAACAGGCCAGCATCTGGCAGATCATTCTCGTGCAATCCCTGCCTTTCATCCTGATCCTCGGCATTGCCTTTTTCGTGCTGCGCCAGATGCAGAAGGGCAGCGGGTCCGGAGCCATGGGTTTCGGCAAGTCCAAGGCCAAGCTGCTGACCGAAAAGCAGGGCAAGGTCACTTTTCAGGATGTCGCCGGTATTGATGAGGCTCGCGAAGAGCTGGAAGAGATTGTCGAGTTCCTGAAAAATCCCGGTCGCTTTGCCAAGCTGGGCGGCCAGATTCCGAAAGGCGCGCTGCTGGTCGGTTCGCCGGGTACCGGTAAAACGCTGCTGGCCCGTGCCATTGCCGGCGAAGCGGGCGTTCCCTTTTTCTCCATTTCCGGTTCCGACTTTGTCGAAATGTTTGTCGGCGTCGGCGCCAGCCGTGTCCGTGATATGTTCGAACAGGCGAAGAAAAATGCACCGTGCATCGTCTTTATCGACGAAATAGACGCTGTCGGGCGCCATCGCGGTGCCGGTCTCGGCAATGGTAATGACGAACGCGAACAGACGCTGAACCAGCTGCTGGTCGAGATGGACGGCTTTGAAGCGAATGAAGGCATCATCATCATTGCCGCAACCAACCGTCCCGACGTGCTGGACCCGGCCCTACTGCGCCCCGGCCGTTTTGACCGGCAGGTGGTCGTGCCGCGCCCCGATATCGAAGGACGCGAGAAAATTCTCGCGGTACATATGAAGAAGGTGCCGCTGGCGCCCGATGTCGACCCACGCACGATTGCGCGGGGCACGCCCGGTTTCTCCGGTGCGGATCTCGCCAACCTCGTCAACGAGGCAGCCCTGATGGCGGCTCGCCGTGGCAAACGGATGGTCGCGATGAGCGAATTCGAGGATGCCAAGGACAAGGTCATGATGGGGACCGAGCGCAAGTCGATGGTGATGACCGACGACGAGAAGAAGATGACCGCCTATCACGAAGCGGGCCATGCCATCGTATCGGTGCATGAGCCGGCATCCGATCCGATCCACAAGGCGACAATCATTCCGCGCGGCCGCGCCCTCGGCATGGTCATGCGCCTGCCGGAGCGGGACAATTACAGCTATCACCGCGACAAGATGCACGCCAATCTGGCGGTGTCGATGGGCGGCCGCGTCGCCGAGGAAATCATCTTCGGCCATGACAAGGTGTCGTCTGGCGCCTCCAGCGATATTCAGTACGCGACCAAATTGGCGCGCGACATGGTCACCCAGTGGGGCATGTCGGACGAGATGGGACCGCTGCAATATGAAGAGGAGCAGGGCGAAACCTTCCTCGGCTATTCGCAATCCCAGCGCGTTCACATGTCGGATGAAACCGCGAAGAAAATCGATCTGGAAATTCGCAAGCTGATCGATGACAGCTATGGTCGGGCGAAGCATCTGCTGACCAAGCACGAAGATCAGCTTCATGCTCTGGCCAACGCCCTACTTGAATATGAAACCCTGTCGGGCGAGGAAATTGACGAGCTGGTCAAGAACGGGAAGTTCCATCGGCCGGGTGGTGACGTTGTCAAGCCGGCAGCGGTGCCGACGATCGGCACCACCATCCCCAAGACGGGACGGAAGAAGAAGGGGCCGTTCACCGACCCCGAACCGCAAGGCGCCTGACCCGCGGTCGACCGACCCAACAGGATAAAAGAAAAGGCCGCTCGGGATTGTTCCCGGCGGCCTTTTCTTTTTCTCAACAGCTTTTGTTGCGCGGCGAGGCGATCAACTCAGCGGCGACCGTAGTCTCCGGCGACACCGGCACTGCGCGGTGGTGCAGCAGCGGTCAGTCGGAGCGCTTCTGCCGACTGGCTGATCGATCCGATTTCATCCGGCGTGTCATCATCATCGATGAGCACCTTCTGCAGCGATTGCACCAGGCTTTCTTCAAGATCTTTCGGCTTGACCGTTTCTTCTGCAATCTCGCGCAACGCCACGACCGGGTTTTTATCGCGATCGCGATCCACAGTCAGCTCTGCGCCGCCTGAAATCTCGCGTGCACGCTGGGCGGCAAACAATACCAGATCAAACCGGTTTGTGACTTTATCAACGCAATCTTCAACCGTAACGCGAGCCATAAGGCGCTCCTGATTCTTGAAACTTTTGGAAAAGAGGCCTGCATCTAGGGCTAAGGGCGAGATTTGTCAACAAATCCACACCGGCAAGCGGATCCGCGAGCAAACCAATCGGCAATCTAATGGTTTGTCCTTGAGGGATTGATAATCTATGCCCCGCCACCATGGACAGCACGAACGCCAATTTGCGGCCATCCCAAGCCGATCTTCCGCAATGGCTTGACGTTGGTGCAAACCGGCTGCGGCTTGTCCGCCCGGCAGAAGAGCGTCTTTCCGTGCTGGTTGAAATGCTCGATCGGGCGGAAAAAAGCCTGAAATTGTTCTTCTACATGTTCGAGGATGACCGCACCGGACGGATGATATTGGCCAGGTTGGTTGCCGCCTGTGAACGCGGGATAGCGGTCGAAATGATGGTTGACAGCTTTGGCTCCAATGGTGCGCCGGACAGTTTCTATGACCCGGTGATCCAGGCAGGCGGGGAATTCCGGATTTTCAGCCCCCGCTTTTCCACCAGCTATTTCATCCGCAATCATCAGAAAATGATCATCGCCGATGATCGCTCCGCCCTGATCGGCGGTTTCAACATTGCCGATGATTATTTCGATGTGAAGGAAGCAGACGCCGAAAGCGGCACGATCGATGACAGCTGGGAGGATCTCGGCCTTGAAATCGAGGGGCCCGAGGTGGCAAATCTCGCCGGCTATTATCGCCTGTTGTCCGACTGGGTCTATCGGGACAATGGCAACATGCGTTCGCTGCGGAAGATGGTGCGGCACTGGGACGCCGGAAATGGCCAGTTTCGATGGCTTCTGGGCGGCCCGAGCAATCGGCTGAGTCGCTGGGCGGCGGCGATCAAGAGGGATTTGGAAAACGGCAGCCGGCTCGATCTTGTCACCGCTTATTTTTCTCCGGGACAGGGCCTTTTGCGACGGATCGGCGGGCTGTCCAAGCGTGGCGGTCAAAGCCGGATCATATTGCCGGGCAAAACCGACAATGCGGCAACCATCGGAGCCAGCCGGTTGCTATACGGCTATCTGCTCAAGCGAAATGCCCGTATTTTCGAATATCAGCCCAGACGCCTCCACACCAAATTGGTGATAGTCGATGACGCCGTCTATATCGGCTCCGCAAATTTCGATTTGCGCAGTCTGTTCATCAATGTGGAAATGATGTTGCGGATCGAAGACGCCGCCTTCGCCGATCATGCGCGGGGGGTGATTGACATCCTGCACGACGATTCGGAGTCCATCACGTCCGAATTGCACAAGTCGCGCCGCTCCTTGCTCAATCGCCTGCGCTGGACGCTATCCTATTTTCTCGTCAATACACTCGATTATCGGGTCACCAGCAGGTTCTATTCCGGCAGCAAGACGTAAGAGACATCCGTCGATGGCTGACCCGGTTTGCCACTCTTCCGGCCCAATCTGACACAGCCGGTCGCAGCAGAAGAATCACTCACCGCAATCCCGAGTTATGCCTCTGTTCAGAAAGACACACCTAGTTAGAAGAATCTATGAACATTCCAGCAATCAATGACCGACCGCAGATGAGATATTTTAGGCAAATTCTGGCAGTGCTGATGGCGATGACCGTAACCGCCTGCGTGGCGGCGCCAAACCCGCCGGTGTCGCAGCCTGCAGGTGTTCCCCCGCCGATTTACCGGAATCAGGCGCCCTCGCCGCCGCCGCGCGCCAATATAGCGCGTGAGCAGCCCAATCCGGCGCTGGTTCGCGAAATCGCCGATCTGTGGCGGTCGTTCCCCGGAAAAACCGGGATCGCCATCAAGCGGATCGATGGCGAATGGGAGTTCGGCCACCGGGAGGATGAATATTTCCCGCAGCAAAGCGTGTCCAAGCTGTGGGTGGCGATGGCCTTGCTCGACAAGATTGATCAGGGCCGGGCATCCTTGTCCGATCCCATCCGCATCACCAGGGACGATCTGACTCTGTTCCACCAGCCGATGGCGGTTGAAGTGGAACGCAATGGTGCGGTCGTGAAGACCGTCTACACGTTGCTTGAAAACGCGCTGACGAGCAGTGACAATACCGCCAATGACGTCCTGCTCAATCATGCCGGCGGGCCCGAGGCGGTCCGCCAGTTCATTGCGAAAAACTCCCTTGGAAAAATTCGTTTCGGACCGGGCGAGCGACTGCTGCAGAGCGGCATTGCCGGGATGGAATGGCGGCAGAACCTGTCATACCAGCGGTCATTTTACACTGCCCGCGCCCAGATACCGGTCGAGCAGCGGCGGCAGTCGCTGAACGCCTATCTCGCTGATCCGGTAGACGGAGCCAGCCCGATGGCGATTGCTCACGCACTCGACAAACTGGCCCGGGGTGAACTGCTCTCGGACAATTCGACAAAATTGCTGCAATCTGTTCTGACGCGCACCCGCAGCGGACCGAACCGGCTGAAGGCTGGCGTCCCCCCGGGCTGGCAATTCCTGCACAAGACCGGAACCGGGCAAGTTCTGGGTGCGGTTGCTACCGGATATAATGATATCGGGATCATGACCGCGCCGGATGGCACGCGCTATGCCGTGGTCGTGATGCTGGGCGACACAACCGCTTCGGTGCCCGAACGGATGCGTCTGATGCAGGCGGTGACCCGCGCGGTCGGACGGTATCATCCAGGCTGAGGCTTACTCGGTTTCGGCGGGCTTTGCGTCTATATTTTCAATGGATTCGGGCGGTGCATTGCGCTCGTCCAGCATTTTCGCGGCTTCATCCAGCGCCTTTGCCTCGCCGACGGTTACCCCGCCGGGGCCGGGGTCATTCTGGGCCGGGCCGCAGCCCGCCAATCCGGTCAATATCAAGGCAGTGGCAATGCGTTTCATAGCGTTGTCCTATAGGCAATTCCGTCCGGGCCAAAGACAAAAAAAGGGCCGCCCGAAGACAGCCCTTTAATTGGATCGATGAAAAGACTTAGTTCATTTCTTTTTTCGCAGCGTCTGCAGCTTTGTCTACTGCGCTTTTGGCAGCATCCTTGGCAGCAGTGCCTGCAGCTTCAGCGGCTTCGCCAGCGGCTACAGCAGCGTCACCAGCGGCATCCGCAGCTTTTGCAGTTGCGGCAGCGGCAGCTTCGCCCATGGCATCGGCTTCGCCTTCGGCAGCATCCATGGCTTCAGCAGCAGCTTCTTCAGCGGTTGCTTCGGTGCCTTCTACTGTTTCTTCTGTGCCCGTTTCCGCATTTTCTGCGCCAGAACATGCGGCCAGGCCGAGTGCGGCAGCCAGAACGATTGACGTTGTAACTTTTTTCATTGGGTTAACCCTCTATCAAAATCCTCAAAAACCACGCAGGCAGAGCGACTTTACCTCCCTGTTCTGCGGTGTGGAGCATTAGCGATACAGCCGAATGAACGCAATGCGGAACCTGATTCGGGAATGTCCGGATCTCGAAATTCACCCGGCCAGGCCAGCGCCGGCAAAAGCAAATGACGAGAATCAAGCCGATTGACCAGATATAAAGATTTCTTTATATACGTGCCTGACATGGACAATATCTTGAACATCTTCAGAGCGCTCGCCGACCCCACGCGGTTGCGAATCATGCTGCTGCTGCAAAAGATGGAACTCGCCGTCGGGGAACTTGCACAGATATTGAATCAAAGTCAGCCCCGAATTTCGAGGCACATCAGAATATTGGATGAAGCCGGCCTGGCGGAGCGGCGGAAGGAAGGCAGCTGGGTGTTCCTGAAACCCGGGCCCGCATCAGAGCTGGAAATATTGGGGCGCATTTTTCGGTCGGACAAGGTCGCGAAATCCGAACAGGCGCTCCAGGATCAGGAGCAGCTGTCACTGGTCCGCAAAGCGCGGGCGGAAATGGCCGAGCGCTATTTTGCCGCGCATGCTGCAGAATGGGATGCGATCCGGTCGCTGCATTTGCCGGAAGCGGAAGTTGAACGGGCCATGCTGGGCCTGCTGCGGGACGCACCGCTCGGCAAGATGCTGGATATCGGCACCGGTACCGGGCGGATGGTCGAACTGTTCGGGGCTTCGGCGCAATCGATCATCGCCATCGACAATAGCCCGGAAATGCTGCGGCTGGCCCGGGCCAAATTGCTTGAAAGCGAGACCGTTGGTGGCACCGATCTGGTTCAGAAAACAGAGCTGAAGCAGGGTGATTTCAATAATTTGCCGGTCGCAAATGGCACGGTTGATAGCGTCATTCTGCATCAGGTCCTGCATTTTGCCCAGCATCCGGAGGCGGTGCTGGTGGAAGTGTCCCGGGTGCTGAAAACGGCTGGCATTGTCGTGATCGCGGATTTTGCGGCGCATGATCGGGAAGATCTGCGCACCGAACATGCGCATGCACGGCTCGGTTTCAGCGATGCCAGCATGAAACATTGGCTCACCGCATCGAAGCTCGAGCTGGTACAGACCAGAACCCTGGACGGCGGCGAGCTGACCGTCAAAATCTGGGTCGCCAGAAAACCTGCCGTGCCCAGCCTTCATCCCGAATCCGGCAAAACGGCTTCCCAATCTGAAAATTTGAAAAGAGCATCAGCATGAACAATCCAACCCGGCCGATGGGCCTGATCGAGCTGGAAGAGGCCAAGCGGGCGCTAGACGTACCGCTGTTCGCCGGATTGAGCGGAGATGCCGATGTCTCGTTCGAATTTTTCCCGCCGAAATCTGAGAAAATGGAAAAGACTCTCTGGGAAAGCGTGGTCACGCTGGAGCCACTCAGTCCGCGATTTGTCTCGGTCACTTATGGTGCCGGCGGCACCACGCGTGAGCGCACACACGCCACGGTGGCGCGGATTGCACAGGAAACCAATATTCCTGCCGCGGCGCATTTGACCTGCGTCGGCGCGAGCAAAGCGGAAATCGCCGAAGTCGCTCGATCCTATTGGGCCGCGGGTGTTCGTCACATCGTCGCCCTGCGCGGCGACCCGCCAGCAGAAGGTCAGGCTTTTGAGCCGCATCCCCAGGGCTACGCCAGCGCGGCAGAGCTGGTGAAAGGGCTGACCGACATTGCCCCGTTCGAGATATCGGTCGCCGCCTATCCGGAAACCCATCCCGAAGCCGATTGCCCGCAAGCCGATCTCGACAATCTGAAGCGCAAGCTGGACGCCGGAGCCAGTCGGGCGATCACCCAGTTTTTCTTTACCGCCGAAGCCTTTTTCCGGTTCCGCGACGCGGCGGCGGCGGCCGGGATTGATGCTGAGCTGGTGCCCGGCATCTTGCCGGTTTCCAATGTTGCCCAGACGCGCAAATTTGCCGGACTCTGCGGCGCGGAAATACCGGACTGGATGAACGATCTGTTCGAGGGACTGGATGACCATCCTTCGGCCCGTCAATTGATCGCGGCCACGGTGGCGGCAGAATTGTGCCGCAAGCTTTATGCCGGCGGCGTTCGCCAGTTCCATTTCTACACGCTCAACCGGGCAGAACTCAGCTACGCCATTTGCCATTTGCTTGGCAAACGGCCCACGGGCACACGACAGGAGAAGGCAGCATGACCAGCGCACGCGAAGCCGTTCAAAATCTGGCCGCAGAACGCATCCTGGTGTTCGACGGCGGCTATGGCACGGCGATCCAGAATTACCGTCTGGGTGAAGACGATTATCGCGGCAGTCTCGACCTGACCGATGACCAGAAGGGCAATAATGACCTGCTCAGCCTGACCCGGCCGGACATCATCGAAGCCATTCATACATCCTATCTCGACGCTGGGGCCGATATTATCGAAACCAATACGTTCAGCTCCACGGTGATCAGCCAGGCCGACTATGGCTGCGAGCATCTGGTGCGCGATTTGAATGTCAAATCGGCTGAAATTGCGCGAGCGGCCTGTGACAAGGCGGAAGCCAAGGATGGTCGGCCGCGCTTTGTTGCCGGGTCAATCGGCCCGACCAACAAGACGCTGTCGCTGTCGCCCGATGTCAATGATCCCGGCTTCCGGGAAATTGACTATGATTATCTGAAAGGCGTCTATCGCGAGCAATGCGACGCCTTGATCGACGGCGGAGTCGACTTTCTGCTGATCGAAACCATATTTGACACGCTCAACGCCAAATGCGCCGGCATGGCGGCGATGGAAGCCGCGGAAGCCTGCGGCCGGGACGTGCCGCTGATGATATCGATGACCCTCACCGATCTGTCGGGGCGAAATCTGTCCGGCCATACCGTCGAGGCCTTCTGGCATGCGGTCCGGCATTTGAAGCCGCTGACCATCGGGCTCAACTGTTCTTTCGGAGCCGACCAGCTCAGGCCGCATCTCGCCATGCTGTCGAAAGAGGCGGACTGCCTGATCATGGCTTATCCCAATGCCGGCCTGCCCAATGATCTGGGCGAATATGACGAGATGCCGCAGGAAACTGCGGAACTGATCGGCGACTGGCTGAAGGATCGGCTGGTCAATATTGTCGGTGGCTGCTGTGGCACCACACCGGAGCATATCCGTGCGATAGCCGACGCCGTGGCGGATCAGGAACCGCGCACGATACCGGCCGTCACCGTCCGCACCCGCCTTTCCGGACTGGAACCATTCACCATGGCGGCCTGAACCATCAGCAGCTTTTATTTCGCGTGCCGCGAGGCAAGAACGGCGCAAAAACAATTGTCTCCCGGCATTGTCCGGGACCAACGGATACCATCGCAATAATATGACACAGTCTTCCTCCACCAATTTCGTCAATATCGGCGAACGTACCAATGTTACCGGCTCGGCGCGGTTCAAGAAGCTGATCCTCAACGATGACTATGAAGCCGCGGTCGAGGTCGCTCGCCAGCAGGTCGAGAATGGCGCGCAGGTGATTGATATCAACATGGACGAGGGCCTGCTCGACGCCCATCATGCGATGACCACCTTTCTCAAGCTGATTTCCGCCGAACCCGATATCGCCCGCGTACCGGTGATGATCGACAGCAGCAAATGGTCGGTGATCGAGGCCGGACTGAAATGCGTGTCCGGCAAGCCGATCGTCAATTCCATCTCGATGAAGGAAGGCGAGGAAGAATTTCTCGATCACGCCCGCAAATGCATGGCTTATGGCGCGGCTGTCGTGGTCATGGCCTTTGATGAAACCGGACAGGCCGACACCAAGGAGCGCAAGATCGAGATCTGCGAACGCGCCTACAAGTTGCTGACCGGCATCGGCTTCCCGCCGGAAGATATCATCTTCGACCCCAACGTGTTCGCCATTGCCACCGGCATTGACGAGCATCGCCGTTACGGGCTCGACTTCATTGAGGCCACCGAAGAGATCCGGAAGCGCTGCCCGCATGTCCATATTTCCGGTGGGCTGTCCAATCTGTCCTTCAGCTTTCGCGGCAACGAGCCGGTTCGCAAGGCGATGCACAGCGTCTTTCTCTATCACGCCATTCCTGCGGGCATGGATATGGCGATCGTCAACGCCGGGCAGCTGGACATTTACGACGATATCGATCCGGAATTGCGCGAGCTTTGCGAAGATGTGATATTCGACCGCCGCGACGATGCCACCGACCGGCTGATCACTCTGGCGGAAAAATTCCGCGGCACCGATGAAGTGGCGGAAAAGGCAGCGGCGGAATGGCGCGGCTATGAAGTGCACAAGCGTCTGGAGCATGCGCTGGTCAAGGGCATCGATGCGCATATCGTCGATGATACCGAGGAAATGCGCCTCGCGGTCAAGGATCGCGGCGGACGGCCGATCGAAGTGATCGAGGGACCGCTGATGGACGGCATGAACATCGTCGGCGACCTGTTCGGCTCGGGCAAGATGTTCCTGCCGCAGGTGGTGAAATCCGCGCGGGTCATGAAAAAGGCCGTCGCCCATCTGTTTCCCTATATCGAAGCGGAAAAGGACGAGAAGGCCAAGGGCAAGGGCAAGATCATCATGGCCACGGTCAAGGGCGACGTGCACGATATCGGCAAGAATATCGTCGGCGTCGTGCTGCAGTGCAACGGCTTTGAAGTCATCGATCTCGGCGTGATGGTATCCTGGACGGACATTTTGAAGGCTGCCAATGAAAATGATGCCGACATTATCGGCCTGTCGGGGCTGATCACGCCTTCCCTCGATGAAATGGTGACCGTGGCCGAAGAGATGGAGCGGGCAAAAATGCAAATGCCCTTGATGATCGGCGGTGCGACCACGTCGAAAACCCATACGGCGCTGCGCATCGAACCCGCCTATACCGGCCCGACCATCCATGTGCTGGATGCGAGCCGCGCCGTCGGTGTGGCGTCGCAGCTGGTCAGCGACACCCAGGCGGTTGGCTTCATCACCAAAACGCGTGAAGAATATGAGCAGGTCCGCATTGCGCGCGCGGGCAAGACCGGCAAGAAACTTTCCACCCTGGAAGAAGCGCGGGCCAATGCAGCGGTGATCGATCCGTCGCTCAAGGCCTCGGCACCAGCAAAACCGGGATTGCATGTTTACGACGATTGGGACCTGGCAGACCTGCGCGACTATATCGACTGGACACCCTTTTTCCGCGCCTGGGAGCTAGCGGGAAATTATCCGGCGATCCTGACCGACAAAGTGGTCGGTGAGAGCGCCAGCGACCTGTTCCGCGATGCGCAGGCCATGCTCGACAAGATCATCGATGAAAAATGGCTGACAGCAAAAGGCGTCGCTGGTCTGTGGCGCGCACGGCGGGAAGGCGACGATATCCTGGTCTCTCCGGATAATGAGGAAACTGCCCTGCCGATGTTGCGCCAGCAGGTCGTCAAGCGCGGCGGCAAGCCAAATCATTGTCTCGCCGATTTCATCGACACCGAAGATGACTGGATCGGCGGCTTTGCCGTTACCACCGGTCATGGCATCGACGAACATGTCCAGCGCTTCGAAATGGACAAGGACGATTATAACAGCATCCTGCTGAAAGCACTGGCCGACCGGCTGGCCGAGGCCTTTGCCGAGCGGATGCACGAGCATGTGCGCCGGGATTTGTGGGGCTATGGTGCGGATGAGGGCCTGAACAAAACCGACCTGATCCGGGAAAAATATCAGGGTATCCGCCCTGCCCCGGGCTATCCTGCCTGTCCCGACCATAGTCTGAAACCGATCCTGTTCGATATGCTCGATGCCACGGAAAATACCGGTATCGAGCTGACCAGCGGCTTTGCCATGACACCCACCGCTGCGGTATCAGGTTTCTATCTTGCCCACCCACAGGCGGAATATTTCGGCGTGGCACGGATTGGTGAAGACCAGGTCGAGGATTATGCGGAGCGGCGCGCCATCTCGCTAGACCAGGCACGCCAGTGGTTGCGGCCGAATCTCAACGAATAGACCGTCGCTGTTAACCTATTAATCTGTGTTGCTCAGCCTGAATTCATCTGGGACAGGCGATGTAATGATATTGTTCGACATCGCGGCACGCGGTAATGAAACTGTCCTATTATCCCGATTCAGGATGACCAAAATGATCTTCAAGTTCCCGTTGATAGCCGTAATCATGTCGGCCAGCGTCGTAGCCACCGCAGCGCAGGCGCAGCGCAATGCGCCGTTCTCGATCACGGAAACCGGACAGAGCTATACCAGACTTTCCGACGCGGTCGCAGCAGTTGGCGGCAATAACGCAACCATCGTGATTGCGCCCGGTACTTATGGCGATTGCGTGGTTCAGACGGCTGGCCGCATCACCTATAAGGCTTCCATGCCGGGCAAAACAATTTTTGACGGCGGCATCTGCGAGCAGAAGGCAACTCTGGTTCTGCGCGGCAAGGCGGCGACCATCGACGGCATCATCTTCCAGAACCAGCGCGTGCCGGATGGCAATGGCGCTGGCATAAGGATCGAGCGCGGTGATCTCTACATCTATAACGCCATGTTTCGCAACGCCGAGCAGGGGATCTTGAGCGCCGATGATCCCAGCGCCGAAATAGTCATCGACCGGTCGACCTTTCAGCGACTGGGCCGCTGCGATCGCGGCCTGTCCTGCGCGCACAGCATTTACATCGGCGATTTCGGTTCGCTGAAGGTGACTAATAGCCGATTCGAGAAGGGCAGCGGCGGCCATTATGTCAAAAGCCGCGCGCCCCGGGCGACGATCAACAACAACAGCTTCGACGACACCCAGGGCCGCAACACCAATTACATGATCGACCTGCCGGCCGGTGCAACCGGGGTGATCAGCGGCAATGTTTTTGTCCAGGGCCAGAACAAGGACAATTGGAGTGCATTCATCGCGGTGGCAGCCGAAGACCGGGACCATAGTTCCACCGGTCTCAACATCCATTCCAACAGCGCTTCGCTAGCCAAGGGCGTCCAACGCAAAACCTGGTTTGTCGCCGACTGGAGCGGCGATCAACTCAGGATTGCGAACAACAGCCTGGGAACCGGCTTGACCCGCTATCAGCGGCGGTAGCTCAATTGCAGCTATTCCCGGCTCCGCCATCAATATCCAGACATTTTCCGTCGATTTCCTCCGCCGGAATATTGACGCCGATAAGCGCAGCCAGCGTCGGGGCGATATCGACTGTCATCACCGATAGCGGCTGCTCGAATTGCTGGATTCCTTCCCGCCAGAACAGGATCGGGACGCGGCGATCATAATCCCACGGGCTGCCATGCGTTGCGACATAGCCGCGTGAGGTCGAGGCAATCGGCGTGACGGCTTTTTTTAACAGAACGACAAAATCGCCAGATCGGTCAGGGTGAAAAGAGGCCCGGGCGCGCTCGGCCAGGGTCCAAATTTCAGGCGCTCCATCCGGCACTGTCACATCCAAAAGATCGTCATGGTCCAATACCGCCTCAACCTGGCTGTGGGCCGCGATCAGCGCCATGGCGCTGTCCTTGACCTGCTGCCGCTGGTCTTCCGGAAGATCCAGGCTGACATAATAATCGCCAAACGGTCCGTCCGCGTAGAGGACGCGTTTGTCGTTCGGCAGGCCCAGTTCTCTGGCTACGGTCTCGCCAATGGCCTTTGCATTGAAACCGGCCTCGATCCGCTGTGCCGTCGGCACACCCTGCAGGCTCATCCGTTCCGGCAGGTCAAGCCCGCCATGATCGGCCGTCAGCATCACGACATAATCAATGCCTTCGCCATCCAATATTTCGAAAAACTGTCCCAGCGAGCGATCCAGTTCGGCCATCTGGATGCACATTTCAAGGCCTTCCGTGCCAAAGGCGTGGCCGATATAGTCGGTCGCAGCCAGACCGATTGACAATATATCGGTCGCTTCACCCCGACCCAGCGCCAGTTCCTTGAGCACAGCCGTTGCTGCGTCCAACACCGAACTGTCCAGATCTGGCGAACCCCGATAGATGCTAGCCGCACCATCAGGACGCTGGAAGGCATAATCTCCAACGGACTGGCCCTCTCCGTACAATATTTTGCTGCTCCGTGCTGCGCAATGACCCGGGGTCGCATAAGCAGGGCGGGCCTTGTCAATTTTTTCGCCGATCGCTCCATTCAGCGCCGCTATCGAAGGCAATGTCTTGCGACCCTGCAGGGTGGTGAATCCCTTGCCCTTCCACCAGTAAATTTCGTCAACTTGCTTACCGCCCATCATCAGGGCTGACCGGTCCTTGCCCGCCACCGCGACGTTGCGGGATTCAGGCGATATTGTCTTCAGCCGTTCACCCAGGGTCGGCACCAGCAGATGCCAGGCCGAGGCGACATAGTCGCCTTGCGAGGCGGCGGTGATATCGCCAAAGCTGGTGCCTTCAATGCGCTCGTCTTCGGCGCAATATACCGTCTTGTCGTCACGAGCGATCGACAGGTCGATCCAGTTATTGGCAATGATCCCGGCGCGTCCGGAATGCACACCTGTCATGATCGTCGCATGTCCGGGGCAGGTTTCGGTTGCTGCCTGCGCTTGATAGCCCGACGGGAATACTGCTCCGCCCGCCAGACGTTTCAGCCCCCCGGTAAAGCTGCTGCGATATTCACTGAACAGGTCGGCAGACAAATGATCGACCGATATGGCGACGACCAGTTTTGGTTTGGCTCTGTCGTCAGTGGCGGGTTCTTCGGCATTTGCGATTCCGGAAAACATGAGACACGCCGCCAGAGCTGTAACTTGGGTCAATTTTTGCACGAATAGTCCTTACATGTAAAAGCAGCTATAGAAAGCGGCCCGCTGATAGCCTAAATGCGTTTAAACAGGAAATGGTGAGTTTTTATGACATTTGATTTTCGCATCTTGCCGATCATGCTGGCGTTTGTGGCTCTGGCCTTTGCGCCGGCGGCCGACGCACAGAACCGGCTAGGCAATACGGAATTGAATGTACCCGCTACACTGCTGGCGGAATCGCAGCAGGTGCAGGCCGGACAAAGTGTAACCCTGGCCTTTCTCATGGAACCGAAACCAACCTGGCACGGCTATTGGGAAAATCCGGGCGATGCCGGGATCGGAATGAGTTTCGACTGGAAACTGCCTGCGGGGGTTAGCGTTAGTAAAGCCCAGTTTCCGGTTCCCGACACGCTGCTGATATCCGGCATCATGAACTATGTGTACAAGGGCGACTATGCGGTTCTGGTCAATCTGACCCTGTCAAAAGACGTCCGTCCCGGTCCGCTGCCGATTTCTGTCAAATCCGAATGGCTCTCCTGCACCGATGAAATTTGCGTGCCAGAACAGGATGAACTGTCGATCACTTTGCAGGTTGTCGGAAATCAATCGGCGACCTCGCAGGACAAGCGGTTCAACGATTTTCGTGCTGCCCTGCCGCGCGCCCTGGGGAGCGATGCAAGCTTTGCCGTCAATGATGATCTTTTCCGCCTGGCGGTGCCCCTGCCGGCCAATGTCCAGATTGACGAGCCTTATTTCTTCATCAAGGAAGACGGCATAATCGATTATGCCGCGCCGCAGAAATTCAGTCGCAACGGTGATCAGTTGATCCTCGAAACCGGAGCGCGCGGGGATGATCGGGACAGTATCAGCGGCATATTGAAAATCGGCGATCATATGGGGCTGCTATTCACGGCGACCAAGGGTGATGTCGCAATGGCAGGCCTGCCCTTGATCAATGACGGCGCCAAGAGCCAAGCCAGCAGCTCGCTGCTCTTTCTCGCACTGGGCGGTGCCATATTGGGCGGGCTACTGCTCAACCTGATGCCCTGTGTCTTTCCGATCCTCAGCCTCAAGGCCATCAGTCTGGCCAAGGCGGGTGGTCAGGAAGCCGATGTGCGGCGGGATGCGCTGGCCTATACTGCTGGCGTCATTCTGGTTGCCACCGCGCTTGGCGCGATCCTGCTCGGCCTGCGGGCCAGCGGTGCAGCGGTCGGCTGGGCCTTTCAACTGCAGGACCCCCGAATCATATTCGTGCTGCTGGCGCTGGTGACCGCCATCGGTCTCAATCTTGCCGGCCTGTTTGAACTGCCCAATGTCAATTTTGGCAACAAGCTGACCCGGAAGGATGGCGCCGCCGGATCTTTCTGGACCGGTGCGCTCGCCGCCTTCGTCGCTACCCCCTGCACCGGCCCTTTCATGGCCGCCGCCCTGGGCGCAACGATCGTCCTGCCGCCGATTGCCGCATTGATAATCTTTGCCGGCCTGGGTGTCGGCCTGGCCTTGCCCTTCCTGCTGATCGCCTTCGTGCCGGCGATCCGCAGCCGCTTGCCGAAGCCCGGACCCTGGCTCGATCGCTTTCGCAAGGCGATGGCGGTCCCGATGTTTCTTACCAGCATCGGCCTGATCTGGTTGCTGGGGCGGCAGATCGGTACCGACGCGCTGGGCCTGTCGCTGATCTTCCTTCTGATCGTCGCGCTGGTCCTGTGGTGGTTCGGCGGCGGCCAGATGCGGGGTCTCTCACGCGGCGCGCTGACCAGCGCGGCAATGGTCGCCGCGGTGATCGGCGGTATCCTCGCCTTGCCTGGCGAAGCGGCGATGGATGATCGGAAGCTGGCGAGCGCATCTGGCGCGACCGTGCCCAGCGAACCCTTCAGCGAACGCCGCCTGTCCGAATTGCGCGCATCGGGTCAGCCCGTATTCGCCTATTTTACCGCCGACTGGTGCATCACCTGCAAGGCCAATGAAGCGGCCGCGATCCAGCGCAGCGAGACCGCCGAGGCCTTTGCAGCAGCCAAGGTCGCTGTCCTGATGGGCGACTGGACCCGTCCCGATCCCCAAATCAGCAGGTTTCTGGAACAGCATGGCCGCGCCGGAGTGCCGCTCTATCTTTATTATGCATCCGGCCAAGAACCGGTCATTCTCCCGCAAATATTGACCGTCGCAACCTTGACGGAACTGGTGACGGGACCGTTGAAAACTGCTAGGCTTGAGGCAACCCCCCAATGAATGGAGACAAGATATGCTGAGACGTCCCTCTTTCGCTATTGCAGCCGTTGCCGCCATTGCACTGGCAAGTCCACTGGCGGCCGCTCAGAAAAATGGCGCCATGGCCCAGGACTTCAAACTCACCGACATCAATGGAAAAACGGTCCAGCTATCGCAGTTCCGCGGCAAGACCGTGATCCTCGAATGGCATAATCCCGGCTGCCCCTTTGTGGCCAAACATTATGACAGCGGCAATATGCAAGCCACCCAGAAGGCTGCACGGGCACAGGGGGCAATCTGGTTGACGATCAATAGCGGCGCGAAAGGCAAACAGGGCCATATGACCGGTACCGAAGCGAAATCGCTGATCACAAAACAGAATATCCAGGCGAGCAACTATCTGTTCGACACAAAAGGTGTGGTAGGCAAGGCCTATGACGCCAAGACCACACCGCACATGTATATTATCGATGGGTCCGGCAAACTGGTCTATCAAGGCGGTATCGACGACAAGCCAACAGCCAATCCCGCCGATATCAAGGACGCACGCAATCACGTGCTTGCGGCACTGGGCGAAATCAAATCCGGAGACAAGGTGAGCATTGCGCAATCCCGGCCTTATGGCTGCTCGGTCAAATACGCGTCCTGAGCCGCCTTTTTGCCCGGACCTGATTACGAAGCAAATGCTGCTTGTGGGTGATGCTCAGGATCGGGAGACAGGTCCAATACACAACCCGGATCTGTCTCCCGCCCTTGTTCCGACAGCGTGCGACCCTACCTAAAGGCGCCGCCGGTCAAACTCTTCCCGATCCCCTTCCGGTTTTGTCCGGTGGAGAATGATTTTCAAGGCTTTTTATGCTGCTGCCCTGCGCGGCTTGACGGGAATTTGCAGCGGGGGAAATAACGTCAAATCTGTATAGTGACCCTGTAGCCAACCGGAGATGAACAGTCTTGTAACCAATAGACCCAAATCGTAAATCATTGAAATATTATTACTATTTTTTGTAATTTATATACGCTCGACGGCCATGCCAATTAGACGGGAACGCGACCTATCAGCCGATATTTGGAAAGGCGTTATTTTCCATATAGTTAGATTATCAGCCGATTCGCGCTCAAGAAAATTGCCCGGACGGGGGCGGGACTGCATTGCACTGACCTCGTCTCCGGATTTGCTGTCGTCCAGTGCCGTCAGTTGTAAGCGACGTCCTTACTACATCGCTACATCTTCCGCTGCGTTTTCCCATAACCCATCTTGCGCGTCCCCGGCCTGCCTTCGGTCGACCTGCCCTTTGGCTGGGCAACCTGCAGATCGGCGGGCAGGCCGAGTTCTTCCGCTTCCAGCTTGCGGATTTCATCGCGCAGCCGGCCCGCTTCCTCGAACTCGAGATCGGCCGCGGCATCTCGCATCCGTTTCTCGAGGCTCTCGATATGCGCCCGCAGATTATGGCCGACGAGATGACCGGAGCCATCGTCGACCGCGCCGGTGACCATATCCTTGGCGGTCGCATGGGCGACAATATCACCGATATTTTTCTTGATTGATGTCGGCGTGATGCCGTGGGCCAGATTATATTCGACCTGCTTCTCGCGGCGGCGATCGGTCTCGCTGATCGCGCGTTCCATCGATCCGGTCATCCGGTCGGCATAGAGAATGACCCGGCCATCAATATTGCGCGCGGCTCGGCCAATGGTCTGGATCAGCGATGTTTCACTGCGCAGGAACCCTTCCTTGTCGGCATCCAGTATCGCCACCAGTCCGCATTCCGGGATATCCAGGCCTTCGCGCAACAGGTTGATTCCGACCAGCACGTCATAGACGCCCAGTCGCAGATCGCGGATCAGTTCGATCCGTTCGAGCGTCTCGACATCGCTGTGCATGTAGCGGACCTTGATCCCGGCCTCGTGCATGAATTCGGTCAGATCTTCGGCCATTCTTTTGGTCAGCGTCGTGATCAGGGTGCGATAGCCCTGCGCCGCGACCTTGCGGCATTCGTTGATCACGTCGTCGACCTGATCCTCGACCGGCTTGATCTCGACCGGCGGATCGATCAGCCCGGTGGGACGAATGACCTGTTCGCTGAACACCCCGCCGGTCTGCTCCATCTCCCATTTTCCCGGGGTCGCGGATACGCTGACCGTCTGCGGCCGCATCGCGTCCCACTCGTTGAAGCGCAGCGGCCGGTTGTCGATACAACTGGGCAGACGGAAACCATATTCAGCCAATGTGATCTTGCGGCGGTGATCGCCCTTGGACATGGCGCCGATTTGCGGGACGGTCTGATGGCTTTCATCGACAAACAGCAAGGCATTGTCGGGCAAATATTCGAACAGGGTCGGCGGCGGTTCACCCGGCAGGCGGCCGGTCAGGAAGCGCGAATAATTTTCGATGCCGGCGCAGCTGCCGGTGGCCGCTATCATCTCGAGATCGAAATTGGTGCGCTGCTCCAACCGCTGATGCTCGATCAACTTGCCTTCGGCTTCCAGTTCCTTGAGCCGGACGCCCAGTTCCAGCTTGATCGCCTCGGTGGCCTGTTTCATCGTCGGCCCCGGCGTCACATAATGCGAATTGGCAAATACCCGAACCCGGTCCAGGCTCGCGCCCCTCTTGCCGGTCAGCGGATCAAATTCGACAATCTCCTCGATCTCGTCACCGAAAAAACTGATCCGCCAGGCCATGTCTTCATAATGCGACGGGAAAATCTCGAGATTGTCGCCGCGCACCCGGAAAGTGCCGCGGGCGAACGCCATGTCGTTTCTCTTATATTGCAAGGCCACCAGCTTGCGGATGATATCCCGCTGGTCGACCGCCTGTTCCTTCTTGAGGTCAAAGATCATGGCCGAATAGGTTTCGACCGAGCCGATGCCGTAGAGACAGGATACCGAAGCGACGATGATCACGTCATCGCGTTCGAGCAGCGACCGGGTGGCGCTGTGCCGCATCCTGTCGATCGCTTCGTTTACCGAGCTTTCCTTCTCGATATAGGTGTCCGACCGCGCGACATAGGCTTCGGGCTGGTAATAGTCATAATAAGACACGAAATATTCGACGGCATTGTCGGGAAAATAATTCTTGAACTCACCATATAGCTGCGCAGCCAGAATCTTGTTGGGCGCCAAGATCAGGGCGGGCCGCTGCAGTTCGTCGATGATCTTGGCCATGGTGAAAGTCTTGCCCGACCCGGTGACACCGAGCAGCACCTGGTCGCGCTCTTCCTCGCGCATCCCCGCGACCAGTTCCCTGATCGCATCCGGCTGGTCGCCAGCGGGTTCATAATCGCTGACCAGCTTGAAGCGCCTTCCGCCTTCCGACTTTTCCGGCCGGCTGGGCTTGTGCGGCACGAAATCCTTACCGGTTTCCGGCTCCGCCAGACCTCTTCTGATTACCAATTCTGTCATGATGGCGATATGGAACAAAAAGGGTCCAATGTCATCCCCGGAATGGAATTTTCCGAAGTCCGGGATGATCGCAAATTTACATCTGCGATTCACAGGTTTAAGACGGTTTGCGGGAGCAACATAACCGAGGGATATTCACGTGAAAAAATTACTAGTTTCAGTGGCTGCAATCTGTCTGGTTGCCGGCTGTTCAGACGAAGGTGCTGACCGCGACGGTGACGGAAAGATCAGCACGGAAGAAGTGGCCCTGGAAATGAACAAGGTCACGCTCGAGCCCGGCGAATGGGAAAATAGCGTTGAAATAGTGGACGTGAAAATCGAAGGCCTGCCAGCAGGCGCGCCAGCCGGTATCATGGACGGTATGAAGGGCCAGGTCACGAAATCAAAATCTTGCATAACCAAGGAGCAAGCGGAAAATCCGGGAGCGGAATTTTTCGCGGCTCAGGAAGAAACCAATTGCGAAGTCAAGAAATTCAAGATGAGCGGCGGCGCGGTTTCCTCCGAAATGGTCTGTAGCAATATGGGCGGGGCACCCGGTAATATGACCATGGCGATGGACGGCCAATATGGTCCGAGCAACTATGACATGACGATGAACATGAATGGCGGCGCTGGCGGCATGAAAATGGATATTACCGCCAAGAGTATCGGCAAGCGGATCGGAGCCTGCCCGGCTGGATGATCCAGAGGGTCTCTGAAAGAATCAGAAAAAAGGCAGGGGCATCACGCTCCTGCCTTTTGCTTTTGTTCCTGATCGCGATCGCCGCTCCAGCTCAGGCTGATTCCCTGCTGCCGGGACCACCCGCCGCGATCAGGGTCGATTTTACAGCGGACACTGTCTCGGTCACCGCGATTCAGGGCTATTCCAACCGCAGCACGGGTCGCGCACTGATGCCGGACGATCCGGTTCGAATCGCTTCGGTTTCCAAGCTATTCGTCGCCTTGGGCGTGATGCGTCTGGTCGAAAAGCAAATAGTGGAGCTTGATGCTGACGTCAGCGACTATCTGGGGTGGTCCTTGCGCAATCCTGACTTTCCGGACAAAGCCATCACGCTGGCTGATCTGCTATCCCATCGATCCGGCCTCCGCGACGGCATCAACTATGCCCTGCCCATGGATGCGTTGCTGGAAGAGGAATTGCGCAACCCCCAAGCATGGCACAGCAACCATCCTCCCGGGAGCTATTTCACCTACGCCAACTTGAACTTTCCGGTGATTGCCGCGGTCATGGAAGCGGCCAGCAGAAAACGGTTCGACTGGATCATGCAGAATGAATTATTCAAACCGCTGGGCCTCGACGCCTGTTTCAACTGGATTGGCTGCAGCGATGCAAAGATCGCCGCTGCGGTCACGCTCTATCGCCCCGATGGCAGTGTGGCGCGGGATGACCTGCGCGGGATTCGCGAGCCATGTGCCATCGTACCGGCAAGAGATGGTAGCTGTGACTTGAGCCGCTATCAGCTCGGCCAGACCGGTTCAATCTTCAGCCCGCAGGGCGGATTGCGCATTTCGGCGATGGATCTGGCAAAAGTGGGTCAGATGTTCCTGAACAAGGGCGACGGCTTTCTGACTCCAGCGTCGCTGGGGCAGATGATGCAGGCCAGGTTCATCGCATCCGGCCCGACGCAACAAAGCGGAGATAGCGAAGCCGGATATTATTGTTTCTATGGTCTGGCCGTCACAATCCTTCCTCCCGCATCAGCCGCGATCCCGGATTGTGAGTCCGTGCCGGCAGAAACGCCCTATTTCGGTCACTCCGGACATGCCTATAGCCTGAAATCCGGCATTTGGTGGAATCCCATGATCGGCAAAGGCGTCGCTTTCTTTCGCACCGAGGTTTCCGACCATGACCCCGCAGGTCATTGCATCTATTCCTGCGACTGATAAGTTTCACTAAGCAACCGAATCACCACCCCACTGACCATCAGGAGAGAAGAGATGATCGCCTACACCATGCTTGGCACCAACGACAAAGACCGGGCCTTCGCCTTTTACGACGCCGTGTTCGAGGGAACCGGGATCAAGCGGATGTTCAAGACCCCGGCCGGCGGCCAGTTTTATGGCAAGACGCCGGGCGAGCCGATGCTGTGCATCACATCGCCGTATGACGAAGGCGATGCCTGTCATGGCAATGGCACGATGGTGGCGTTGCAATGCGAGACGACCGAAGACGTGGATGCGTTCCACGCCCGGGCGCTGGCACAGGGCGCTGGCAATGAAGGCGATCCCGGCTGGCGGGCACCGGACATGTTCTACGGCGCCTATTTCCGTGACCATGACCAGAACAAGATCTGTGTCTGCAAGACCAATTTTGCCGCAATCCCTGTCAAGAATTGAGGAGAGAAACCATGATCGGATATGTCACGCTCGGCACCAATGATCTCGACCAGGCGCGAACCTATTATGACGCGCTGCTCGGCGAACTGGGAGCGAAACGGTTGATCGAGATGGAAGAAAATGGCTTCACTCTTTATGGGGTCGACATGACCACGCCGTCGATCGCCATCACCAGGCCCGATAATGGTGAGCCCGCACAATCGGGCAATGGCAATATGATCGCCTTGCAGATGCAGGAACGCGCGCAGGTCGACACATTCTACCAAAAGGCGCTCGAACTGGGCGGCAGCGACGAGGGCGCGCCGGGCGTGCGCGGCGATGATGGCGCGATGGCTTTTTATGCCGCCTATTTCCGCGACCCGGAAGGCAACAAGCTTTGCGCATTTCGTCTTGGTCCGCCATAGAAGCAAAAAACACAGGGGAAAATCATGAAACATCTTTTGGCTTTGGCGACGACAGCAGCCTTGATCTGGACCGCACCGGATGCGGCACAAGGCAGCGCACCGTCGCCCGATCTGGCTGCAGCGATTGCGGCAGATTATGACAAGGATCTGGAAGCCCTGTTTCTCGATTTTCACAAGAACCCGGAACTGTCCTACAAGGAAACCCGTACCGCCGCGATCATGGCCCGGCAATGGCGCGCTGCGGGCTTCACCGTAACCGAACAGGTCGGTGGCACAGGTGTCGTCGCGGTGATGAAAAATGGCGCGGGTCCGACGCTGATGCTGCGCGCCGACATGGACGGGCTGCCGCTCGTCGAGGACAGCGGACTGGATTATATGTCGACCGTCAAACAGGTCAGCATCGACGGAGAGGAACAGCCGGTGATGCATGCCTGCGGGCATGATGTGCATATCACTTCGCTGATCGGCACCGCCCGCCAGATGGCAGCGCGCAAGGACCAGTGGGCCGGCACCCTGGTGCTGATCGCGCAGCCGGCCGAAGAACGGATCGGCGGAGCAAAGCTGATGATGGAAGACGGACTATATACCCGTTTCCCCAAACCCGATTACGCCATGGCTTTTCACGTGTCGGCCGACACCCCGACGGGGAAGCTTTCGCTCGACGAAGGCATCAAGAGCAGTTCGTCCGACAGCGTCGATATCATTGTCCACGGGGTCGGTGCGCACGGCGCGTCGCCGCATCGGGGCAAGGATCCGATCGTGATGGGCGCA